>NZ_JANLOH010000087.1:0-20458 GCF_025466155.1 Pseudomonas sp. 13B_2.1_Bac1
GCGTCAGAACTGACGACGCCTATTAGAAGTAATACCCAATGTTCATGTACAGCTGATTTTCCCATTGGTTACTACCCCCAGCCCCCAAGCTCTGGGTATAGCTGCTCCCACCAATGTACGGATCGTTCTTGCCGATCAACCATTCCGTCGCCACCCACAACTTGCTGACCGAAAACGACGTCCCCAGAATCACCCGCTGCGAGGTCTTGAACTGATCCTCGGATTTATCGAACGCACTGTAGTTGGCATACAGCTTCACCCCACTGACCTGGTCGAACAGGTACTTGCCGCCGACGTCATAACTCAGGTCCGCCACATACAAATTGCCCCGGCTGGCCACGTTGAAGGTACCGTCATAACCGCCCAACGTCACCACGCTGTCAGTGCCGGCGCTGCGCGGTGACATCTGTTGGCGCGCTGCCTGCAATTGCAGGCCCCACGGGCCGTTCTTGCCCAGGTAGTGGACGGCTACTGCGTTGCGGCGGCCGTCGTTGCCGGTGTCTTTGTTTTCCAGGGTCGAGGTCAGGCCGGACACGCCGACTTCGGACTTCCAGCCGCCCAGGTCGAGGGCCTTGGCCACGCGCAGCACCACGGTGTTGCGTTCCTGGTTGTCGCTGCCGTCGGCGACGTAGCTGTCGGCGCCGGAGACCACGCTGGAATAGGTCACGCCCTTGCTGGTGCCTTTGCCTTGCCAGGCCGGGCGCAGGTAGTAGCCGGCCTGGACGTTCCAGTCGCCGGTCTGCTGCACGTACTTGGCACCGACCTGCTGCACGTCTTCCAGGCCGATCACGTTGCCGAGGGTTTCATAGAAGGTGCTGCCGAAGTACGGCTGCAGCCCGAACGGCACGGTGTTGAGGCCGACTTGCACCTGTTGCTCGGGGTTGAACTTGTAGCCGACCCAGGCGAACTTGGCGAACTGGATATCGCCGTAGTTCTTGGTGTACTGGTAGGGGTACGAGCGCCCGTAGAACCGGTACTGCGCTTCGCCGATCCAGCTGTCGGAGTTGTACTTGGCGCTGAGGTACACGGTGTCGAGGCCGAACTTCTGGATGTCGCGGTCCGGGTCGTAGTCCCAGCGTGCCCGGATGGCGCCGCCAAGGTCGAGGTTGTCGGTGACTTGCACGGCCATGGCCGGCGCCGCGAGGGCGCCGAGCACAGGGATAAGGGTGAAGTAGCGCATCGTTGGTCGCATGGTTTTACTCTCGTTTTTAGTTATTTTTGGCAACAGCAGCCCGTTGCCGCAGCGAACGCTGCGACGCGGGGAAAGGTTTCAACTCAGTGCGCGGCGGGGCGGATCAGCCGTAGCGGCGGCCCGGCCGCCGGCAATTGCGACGCGCCGGGAGCAGCGGCCAGCAATGCCTGGGTGTAGGCGTTCTGCGGGCGCAGCAGCACCTGTTCGGCGGTGCCGTATTCGACCACCTCGCCCTGGCGCATCACCGCGATGTGGTCGCTGATCTGCGCCGCCACGCGCAGGTCGTGGGTGATGAACAGGATGCTCAGGTTCAACTGCTGCTGCAGCGTGGCGAGCAATTCCAGTACCTGCTTTTGCACCGACACATCCAGCGCCGACACGCTTTCATCGGCGATCAGCACTTCCGGGCGCATCGCCAGGGCGCGGGCAATGCCGATGCGCTGGCGCTGGCCGCCGGAGAACTGCCGAGGCTTGCGCTGCAGGGCATCGCGCTTGAGGCCCACCTGCTCGAGCAGGTCGCCGGCTTCGGCCCAGGCATCCTTGGCCGAGAGCCCACGCAATTGCGCGGCGCGCGCGATGATGTCGCCGACACGGTGGCGGGGATTGAGCGAGCCATACGGGTCCTGGAAAATCATCTGGATACGCCGGCGGTTGGCGGCCAATGCCGCGCCGCGCAGGGCCAGGAAGTCGGTGTCGCCGACCCATACATGGCCACTGTCGCTGTCCACCAGGCGGATCGCGGCCTTGACCAGCGTGCTTTTGCCCGAGCCGGATTCGCCGACAATCGCCAGCGTTTTGCCGCGCGGCAGGTTCAGCGACACATCGCGCAGCGCCGCCACCGAACTGCCGCCGACCGTGTAGGTCTTGGTCAGGTGCTCGATGCGCAGGGCCATTTCGCCGTCCTCGCTCGGCACATGCAGTTCGGGGTGCAGCGCCGGCACCGCCGCAATCAGCTTGCGGGTGTAGGCATGAGCCGGCGCATTCAGCACCTGGTCGCGTGCGCCGATTTCCACCAGGCGGCCACCTTCCATCACCGCGATGCGGTCGGCAATCTGCGCCACCACGCCAAAGTCGTGGGTGATAAACAGGATACCGTGCTGCCCGCGCCCACGCAGGTCGCGCACCAGCTTCAGCACTTGGGCCTGGGTGGTCACGTCGAGGGCGGTGGTGGGTTCGTCGGCGATCAGCAGGTCCGGGTTCATCGCCAGGGCCATGGCAATCACCACGCGCTGGCATTGCCCCCCGGACAACTGGTGCGGGAAGCTGTTGGCGATGCGCGGCGGGTCCGGCAGTTGCGTGGACGCCAACAGCGCAAGCATGCGTTCGCGGCGTTCAGCGGCGGGCATCTGCGGCGCATGAATGTCGAAGATCTCTTCGACTTGCCTGCCGATGCGAATCGCCGGGTTGAGTGCGGCCATCGGCTCCTGGAAAATCATCGCAATGCGGTTGCCGCGCAGTGCCCGCAGGCGCGCGTCGTCGAGGCGGCAGATATCCTCGCCGAGAAAGTCGATGACCCCACCGGCATGCCGCAGGCCCTTGGCGTAATCGCCCATGATCGCCGCCGACAGCACGGACTTGCCCGAGCCCGACTCGCCGATCACACAGAGGATTTCGCCCTTGCGCACGTCCAGGCTGATGCCTTGCACGGCGTGGCTGCGGTCGGCGCCCTTGGGCAGTTCGACGGACAGGTTGTCGACCCGCAATACAGTTTGCTGGCTGCTCATGCTCAACTCCTTGCGCCTTGCTGCGCGTGTTCATCCAGCCCGTCGGCGAGCAGGCTCAGGCCGAGCATCAGGGTGGAGATGGCGATGCAGGGGAAGATCACCAGGTGCGGGAAGGAAATGGCCATGGCGCGGCCGTCATTGATCATGCCGCCCCAGTCCGGAGTCGGTGGCGGCAGGCCGAGGCCGAGGAAACCGAGGGCGCCGATCATGATCGCGGTGTAGCCGATGCGCAGGCAGAAATCGACGATCAGCGGCCCGCCGCAGTTGGGCAGGATTTCCACCAGCATGATCCGCAGTGAGCCTTCGCCCTGGGTGATGGCGCTGAGCACGTAGTCGCGCGAGCGGATGTCGATGGTCAGCGCGCGCATGATGCGAAAGATCGCCGGTGCGCTGGTGAAGGTCACCGCAATCAGAATGTTCAGCGCCGAAGCGCCGAGGGCGATGATGATCACGATGTACAGCACCAGCACCGGGAACGACAGCACGGTGTCGGCCACATACGACAGCACCGCGTCGACCCAGCCATTGAAGTAACCGGCGCACAGGCCCATGGCGATGCCCACGGCAAAGGCGGTGAGGGTGGCGAGGATCGACCAGAAGAGCACGGTGCGCGTGCCCCAGATCAGCCGCGAGAGAATGTCGCGGCCAATCATGTCGGTGCCCAGCAGGAACCGCGCGCCGTCATCGCCGGCAGTCAGTGGGGTCAGCAGTGGCGTGAAGCTTTCCAGCGGATCATGCGGCGCCAGCCATGGTGCGCACAGGGCGATCAGCACCCAGCCGCCGACCAGCAGCAGGCCGAGCAGCGCCAGCGGATGCTTGAAGGATTTGAGCAGGTTCATGGGCGGCCTCCGCCGAGACTGCGCAGGGTGATGCGCGGGTTGAGCCAGGTGTAGGCGAGGTCCGAGAAGATCTTACTGATGCCCACCACCACGCCGCTGATCATCGCGCAGGCTTCGATCAGGTAGACGTCATGGTTGAGCGAAGCGGTATAGAGCAGCGAGCCGAAGCCTTTGTAGGCGAAAAACACTTCCACCACGATCACGTTCGACAGCAGCCAGGGGATGTACAGCATGATTACCGTGACCGGCGCGATCAGCACATTGCGCAGCGCGTGGCGCAGCACGATGCGAGCAGTGGAGGCACCTTTGAGGCGCGCGGTGCGGATATACGGCGCCTGCATCACCTCGACCATCGACGCGCGGGTGATACGCGCCAGGTAGCCGATGCCGAACAGGCACAGCACCATCAGCGGCAGCACCAGTTCCACGGCGCTGAAGCCGTCGCTCATGCTGCTGACACCGGGCAGCCAGTTGAGCCAGAACACAAAGATCGCCGAGACGAATACGGCGCTGGCGAAGTCCGGGATCGAGGTGGTGACGATCGACAGGAACGACACCAGCCGGTCGACCGGCGAGCCCTGGCGGATCCCCGCGAGGACGCCCAGCGTCAGCGCCACCGGCACCATCACCAGCAAGGCCAGCCCGGCCAGGGTCAGGGTTTGCCAGAGGTTGGGCAGCAGCAGCTTGAGCACCGATTCGCGAAAGTACACCGAAGTGCCCCAGTCGCCGCTGACGAAATCCTTCAACCACACCAGGTAGCGCCACGCGAACGGCTGGTTATAGCCGTGTTCCAGCAGCCACGCGGCTCGCTGGTCGGCGGCGGAGTAGGGGCCGAGGACGTTGATTGCCACGTCCTCGATATTCAGTTCCAGCGCCAGGAACACGATCAGCGATACCGACAGCAGGGTCGCCAGCAGCATCAGCAATTTGCGCAGTAGAAAATGAGCCATCAGGTGCACGCTCCGACGGGGGGATGGGAAGGGGTGTTGCGCCTGTCGATCAGGCGCTCAGCCAGACACTGCCCATGGGGTAGAAGTCGGAGGGGTGGACCTGGAAGCCCTGGACCTTTTTGCTCACGGCGGTGAACTTGTCGCCCCAGAACGGCTGCACGATCACGCACGCGTCCTGCAGGATCTGCTCGACGTCCTGCATGGCCGCCGCGCGTTGCTTGGGGTCGATGATGCCCATGGCCTTGTCCAGGGCCGCATCAAAGGCCGGGTCGTGGTAGTGGCTTTCGTTCCAGGCGCCGCCGCCACGGTAGGCCAGCTCCAGGGACATCACCCCGAGCGGGCGGTGGGCCCAGTAGGTCAGGCTGAACGCGGCCTTGTCCCAGATCGGCCAGTACTGGGCCGCGGGCACCACCTTGAGGTTGATGCGGATGCCGGCTTCCAGGCAGTTCTGTTGCAGGATCTGTGCGCAATCCTGCTCATAGCGGCCCTGGGTGTTGCCGACGATCAGGTCGATGTCCAGGCCATTGGCAAACCCGGCCTCGACCAGCAGTTTTTTCGCCGCCGCCACGTCGCGCTCGCGCTTGGGCAACGCAAAGTACTCCGGATGAGAGGGCGCCACGTGGTGGTCCTCGCCGAGGGTGCCCATGCCGCGATAGGCGACCTTGAGCATTTGCGCGTTGTCGGCGCACAGCACCACGGCCTTGCGCACCCGCACATCGGTGAACGGCTTCTGGTCGCAGGCCATGCGCATCACCACGGTCTGCGCGGATTTGCAGCTGAGCAGCTGCGCGCCCGGCAAGCGCTTGGCCAGGTCGAGTTCGGCCACGGTCACGCGGTACAGCACGTCGACCTGGCCGGCCTGCAGGGCGGCAAGGTGGGTGGACACGTCGGTGCCCATGTCGATATAGCGCAACTCGTCGAGGTTGGCCGGCTTGCCCCAATAGTCGGCGCGCTTGGCGAACGTCGCCTGCTTGTTGACCGCGAATGACACCAGCTTGAATGGCCCGGTCGCCAGCGGGTTCTTGGCCCAGTCATCGCCAGCCTTGAAGCTGCGATGGACCATGGCGCAGGTGAACGCGTTGAGCATCTCCGGGATCGCCAGGATCGGCCGCTTGAGTTGCAGGCGGAACTGGTAGTCGCTGACTTTTTCGAAGGCCTTGATGTCCTGGAACGCCGTGCGGTTGACCGACTTGGAGTCGGCGGCGATCCAGCGCTGGATATTGTGCTGGACATCGTCGACGTTGAAGCTGTCGCCGTTGCTCCACTTCACGTCCTGGCGCAGGTTGAAGGTCCAGGTGGTGAGGTCGTCGGACGGGCTCCAGCTTTCGGCGAGGTACGGGTGGGTGATGTTGTCGGCGTCGACCCAGGTCAGGTATTCCAGCGCATTGCGCAGCAGGTTCGACGCTTCGATCCAGGTGATCAGCATCGGGTCCTGGATTTCCTGGATCGCGCAGGCAAAACGCAGGCTGCCGCCTTGGCGGGCCGGCGTGCCGTCGGCGGCCTGGGCATCGTTGCCGAGCAGGGCTGAGCCGATAAAGCTGCTGGCGCTGGCCACGGTGATGCCAAGGAGGGCGGCGGTGCGCAGGAATTGCCGGCGGTTGATCTCGCCGCTTTGCACCTGATTGCACAGGGCTTCGACGGCGGGGTGCGGCGCGTTACCGTCCAGGGTCGCTAAAACGTTGGAATCGGACATGGGGCTGCTCTCATGTTGTTTTTATTAGAGATGCCCGCAGTTTTGTCATCGGTGCGACGATCGACAAACGATAAATTCAGCGGTTAAACGTTCCTTAAACGCATGTTAGTCGGCGTGACGGTGGCGGTGTGTCGAGATAGACGCGCCGCTGGCGTGGCGATCGTTACTGCGCGATACAAAAAATCATGTTGGCTAGGAAAAAACTGCTGGCTCATGGGATGCTTGGCGCCTCGTCAGTCGTCCTCGAGTGCTTCCCATGAAACGCAAAATGCCCGGGCTCAATGCCCTCAAGGCTTTCGAAGTGGCCGGCAGTACCGGCAGTTTTACCCGGGCTGCCGAGCTGCTGAACGTGACCCAGAGCGCGGTCAGCCGCCAGGTCCGGCAGTTGGAAGAGCAACTGGGCGAGAACTTGTTGGAGCGTCGTCACCATCACCTCGAACTGACCAGCGCCGGGCGCGTGTTGCTGCGCGCGCTGCACCAGTCGTTCGACAAGATCGAGTTGACGGTGCGCAGCATCCAGCAGAAAACCCATTCGAACCGGTTGCACGTCAACGCGCCGCCGACCTTCACCAGCCGCTGGCTGATGCCCCGCCTGGGCCGCTTGCGCGAGGCCCATCCGGAGCTGGAACTGAGCATCACCACCTGTTTGCAGGACAGCCTGGCGCAGACCAGCACGCTGGATTGCGCGATTCGGTTTGGCAACGGCGAATGGGATGGCCTCGACAGTTCGCTGCTGATACAGGAGCGGCATATCGCCGTGTGCGCGCCGTCGCTGTATGCCCGTGAGTGCAGCGACGAGGGCGTGGACCTCAACCGCATGACCTTGTTGCATGTGCTGGCCAGTGAAGACCAGCGTTATCTGACCTGGAAACACTGGCTGGACGCGGCGCGCATCCACGGTGTGGATACCCAGGGCGGGTATGAATTCGACTTGCTGGACCTGGCCATTCGCGCGGCCACCGATGGGTTGGGGATCACCATTGCCGACTGGCATATGGTCGCGGCGGAGTTGGCATCGGGGCAGTTGACCCAGGTGCTGAACGTGCATGTGGAGGGGCATCAGTCCTATTGGCTGGTGACGCGGCCGGAGCAGACGGATTTGCCGCAGTTGCAGGTGTTCAGCCAGTGGTTGCAGGAAGAGATCTGGTTGGCGCAGCGGCAGTTGGAGCCGTCTACGGCGGCGAACTGACGGATTTTCTGTAGGCGCTGGCAAGCCAACGCCTGCTGGGGCATCTCACAAGCTGATCTTGATCTGCGCGCACAACCCGCCTTCCGGGCGGTTGCTCAAGGTCAGCGAACCGCCGATGGCCACGACTAGTTGCTGGGCAATCGCCAGCCCCAGCCCGGTGCCGCCGGTGCCACGGTTGCGTGAGCTTTCCACGCGGTAGAACGGTTGCATGACCTGCAGCAGTTCGTCTTCGGCGATGCCGGGGCCGTCGTCCAATACCTTGATCGACAGCTCGCCCTCGGTCGTCGAGCCGACTTCCAGCTGTGCGGCGCCGGCAAACTTGAGGGCGTTGTCCACCAGGTTGACCAGCACCCGCCGCAGCGCGTGGGGACGGGTGTCGAGCACCACCGCACTTTTGCCGCTGAGGCTTACCTGCTTGTGCATGTCCTGGTAGTCGAACACCAGGCTGTCGAGGAAGGCGTCGAGGTGGATGCGGTGGCTGGCTTCGGTGGCGCCGTGCACGCTGCGGGCATAGGCGACGCCTTCGCGCACAAGGTGCTCCATCTCGCTCAGATCACCCCAGAGTTTGTCGCGATCAGCCGAATTCTCCATGAACTCGGCGCGCAGCTTCATGCGCGTGATCGGGGTTTGCAGGTCGTGGGAAATCGCTGCCAGGATCTGCATGCGCTCCTTGAGGTATTCGGCGATGCGCTGCTGCATGGCGTTGAACGCGGCGGCCGCGTGGGCCACTTCGGTCGGGCCGTGTTCATCCAGCGGCGTCGGATGGGCGTTGGGGTCGAGGGTCTCCACGGCGCGAGCCAGGCGGGTCAGCGGGCGGATGGCGAGGCGCACGGCGAACCAGGTGCAGCCCAGCAGCAGCGCGAGTTGCAGCACCAGCACCACCGGCAGCCAGTAGGCCACGGGGAGGGCGGCGGGGCGTACGTCGAGGGTGATCGGGTTGCCATCGGCCAGGGTCAGGTGCGCCTGGAAGTGCTTCTGCAGGCCAGGGATCGTGCGAAAGGTCAGGGCGTACTGTTCGCCCAGGGCTTCGGCGATCGAGGTGGCGGCCATCGGGATGTCATCGTTGCGCATCGGTTCGCCGGGCTCGCCGGCGTTGAGCAGGTAGCGGTAGTTCTGCCGGTCGATGCGCGGCAGCCAGGCCGCGCGTTCGTTGGCGGGCAGGCGGTCGAGGATCGCCACCGAGGTCGACACGTCGTTTTCCAGGTTGCCGAGCATGGCAGTGCGCGCGCTGATATAGCGCTCGTAGAACTGCGCACTGAAGGACAGGCCATGGGCACACACCAGGCTGATCAAGAAAATCAGCGACAACTGCGACGCCAGGGTGCGTGGCCAGCCGAGTTTGAAGGTCATTGATCGGCCCCGAGAATTTCCACCGCCAGGGAAAACACATAACCCTCGCTGCGCACGGTCTTGATATAGGCCGGCTCGCGCGCATCATCCAGCAGGCGCTGGCGCAGGCGGCTCACCAACAGGTCGATGGAACGGTCGAACAGATCGGCATCGCGGCCCTGGGTCAGGTTGAGCAACTGGTCTCGGTTGAGCACTCGCTGGGGGTGATCGAGGAAGACCCGCAGCAGGCGGTATTCGGCGCCGCTCAGCGCCACCAGGGTGTCATCTTCATCGAGCAGGTGGCGCGCGGTGGTGTCCAGGCGCCAACGGCCAAACCGGATCAAGCGCCCGGTTTCGCTGACCACCAGGTTCGGCGGCAGCATCCGCGTGCGCCGCAACACTGCGTTGATGCGTGCAAGCAACTCGCGGGCGGCGAAGGGTTTGACCAGGTAATCGTCAGCGCCCATTTCCAGGCCGATGATGCGGTCGGTTTCATCGTTGCGCGCGGTGAGCATCAGTACCGGCGTGGCCTTGTGCTTGCCCACTCGCAGCTCGCGGCACAGCTGCAGGCCGTCGTCGCCGGGCATCATGATGTCCAGCACGATCAGGTCGACGGGGGTGGTGTCGAGGAAGCTGCGCATCTGGCGGCCGTCGGCGACCACGGTGGTGCGCATGCCGTTTTTTTTCAGGTAATTGCCCACCAGTTCGCGGATCTCGCGGTCGTCATCGACGATCAGGATGTGATCGACATGGTCCATGCTGCCTTCCTCGTTAAATACTCATGGGCGGCAGTCTAGCCAGTGTCGGCGCGCTTGCCTTGTGCCCTTTGTATTGCAGTGTATCTGGCGATAGCGAGATACACGACGAAGCAAAAACCCAGCGCGGAAGGTAGGTCGACCTGCCTAAGCTAATTCTAAAAAGATATTTATTGCGGGTTTTTAAGATCGTTTAGCTTGGACTCTTCTCAAGGATTCTGTTCAAGGAGCGAGCCGCCGATGTCCCACGTGCAGTCCATCACCACGTTGCCCTTGCTCGACCTGTCGCAGCTCGATGGCAGCCCGCAGCAACGCCAGCAGTTCCTCGACGAGTTGCGCCTGGCGGCGCGGCATATCGGGTTTTTCTACCTCACCGGTCACGGGATCGACCCGGCGTTGCTGACCGAAGTGCAGCAGCAGGCGCGCGCGTTCTTCGCCTTGCCCGAGGCCGACAAGCTGGCGGTGGGCATGCTCAATTCGCCGCACTTTCGCGGCTATAACCGCGCGGCCTCGGAGATCACTCGCGGGCAGCCGGACCTGCGCGAGCAATTTGACGTCGGCGCCGAGCGCGAGCCACTCGATGCGGGCCTCCATCCGGCGGCCTGGGCGCGCCTGCAAGGTCCTAATCAATGGCCGGCAGCCTTGCCGCAACTCAAGCCGCTGGTGCTCGGCTGGCAGCAGGCGATGACGCAGATGGCGCTGCGCCTGTTGCGCGCCTTTGCCCAAGCGTTGTCGTTGCCGGAAAACGCCTTTGACCCGCTGTACGGCGACAAGCCCAACGAGCACATCAAACTGATCCGCTACCCCGGTCGTCACGCCCAGCAAAGCCGCCAGGGGGTGGGGGCGCACAAGGACTCCGGGTTCCTGAGCTTTTTGCTGCAGGACCAGGCCGGCCTGCAGGTGGAAGTCGAGGAGGGCCGCTGGATCGATGCGTCGCCGCGCCCCGACACGCTGGTGGTGAACATCGGCGAGTTGCTGGAACTGGCCAGCAATGGCTACCTGCGCGCCACCGTGCACCGGGTGGTATCGCCGCCGCTGGGCAGCGAGCGCCTGTCGCTGGCGTTCTTCCTCGGTGCGCAACTCGACGCGGTGGTGCCGGTGTTCCCACTGGCGCCAGAGCTGCTGCGCGACGCCCATGGCCCGACCAGCGATCCACGCAATCCGTTGCTGCGCGAGGTCGGCTGGAATTACCTCAAGGGCCGCCTGCGCTCGCACCCCGATGTCGCCCGACGTTTCTACGCCGACGCCACGCTTCCCCACGCACTGTCCGCCTGATCAGGAGATCACTATGTTGAAGAAATCTGCACTTACCCTGGCGGCGTTGCTGGCCTCTTTCAGCGTGTCGGCCGCCGACGCCTTGCGCGTGGCTGCCGACCCGATTCCCCACGCGCAAATCCTTGAATACGTGCAAAAGCTCGACCCGGGCCTGAAGCTGAAAATCATCGAGATCCCCAGCGGCGTGAACTCCAACGAGTTGCTCGCGCATGGCGATGTCGACGCCAATTACTTCCAGCACCTGCCGTACCTCAATTCCCAGGAGCAGGCGCTCGGCCAGAAGTTTGCGGTGGCGGCCACCGTGCATATCGAGCCGCTGGGCATCTACTCCCATCGCCACACCAGCCTCGCCCAGGTGCCGGACAAAGGCACCGTGGCCGTGCCGAACAACGTCACCAACCTCAGCCGCGCGTTGTACCTGCTGCAAGCCAACGGCTTGATCAAACTCAAGCCGGGCTTCAACGACGCCTCCAAGGACCAGGCCACGCCCAAGGACATCGCCGAGAACCCCAGGCACTTGAAGATCCTCGAAATCGAGTCGCCGCAGATCCCGCGCGCCCTGGATGACGTGGACCTGGCGGTGATCAATGGCAACTTCGCCCTGGAAGCCGGGTTGCAGCCGGCCAAGGATGCGCTGGGGCTGGAAAAGGCCGAAGGCAATCCGTATGCGAATATCCTCGTGACCACGCCGAAATTGCTCGAAGACCCGCGTATCAAGCAGCTGGCCAACGACCTGCGCTCACCGGCGGTGGCCAAGTTCATCAGCGAGAAATACGCCGGTTCCGTGATCCCGGTGGCAGCCGAATGATCGTCGTCGAGGCGGTCAGCAAAACCTACGCCGATGGCCAGCCACCGGCGCTGGATAACGTGTCGTTGCAGATTGCCGATGGTTCGATCTTTGGCATCGTCGGGCGCAGCGGTGCGGGCAAAAGCACCTTGCTGCGCTGCCTCAACCTGCTTGAGCGGCCGACCTCCGGACGCATCCTCATGGACGGCCAGGACCTCACGCAACTGAGCGACAAGCAACTGCGCCAGCAACGCCAGCGCATCGGCATGATTTTCCAGGGTTTCAACCTGCTGCATTCGCGCAACGTGGCGGATAACGTCGCGGTGCCGTTGGAAATCGCCAATATGCCCAAGCCTGAACGTGCGGCGCGGGTCGCCGAGTTGCTGGCATTGGTGGGCTTGAGCGACAAGGCCCAGGCCTTTCCCTCGCAGCTGTCGGGCGGGCAGAAACAGCGCGTGGGCATCGCCCGTGCATTGGCGGCGCGTCCGGCGTATCTGTTGTCGGATGAGGCCACCAGCGCCCTTGACCCGGAAACCACGGCGTCGATCCTCGAATTGTTGCGCGACATCAACCGGCAACTGGGGGTGACCATCGTGCTGATCACCCACGAGCTGGAGGTGGTCAAGGCGATTTGCGACAGCGCCGTGTCCCTGGCCGATGGGCGCGTGGTGGAAAGCGGTAGCCTGGTGCAATTGCAGGCCGACCCATCCTCGCGCCTGGGCCGTTCGCTCGCCCCCAGCCTGCAAGTGGTGAGGGCCGTATGAAAACCGACTGGCAGGACATCCTGCAATTGCTCCTCAACGCCACCGGCGAAACCCTGTACATGGTGCTGCTCGCGGGGTGGTTCACCCTGCTGATCGGCCTGCCGCTGGGCGTGCTGCTGTTTATCAGCCGGCGTGGCGGGCTGCTGCCGTTGCCACGGGTCAATCGTGTGCTCGGCGGGGTGATCAACCTGGGGCGCTCGTTGCCGTTCGTGGTGATGTTGATTGCGCTGATTCCGCTGACCCGCCTGATCGTCGGCACCACTCTCGGCAGCACGGCGGCGGTGGTACCGATCACCATCGGCGCGTTTCCGTTTTTTGCGCGGATTGTCGAGACCGCGCTGGATGAAGTGGACAAGGGTCGCATCGAAGCCATCGTGGCCATGGGCGGCGATATCCGGCATGTGATTCTCAAGGTGCTGTTGCCCGAAGCGCTGCCGGCGCTGGTGGCCGGGGTGACCTTGACGCTGGTGATGCTGATCGGCTTTTCGTCGATGGCCGGAGTGATCGGTGGCGGCGGGCTGGGCGACCTGGCGATCCGCTACGGTTACCAGCGTTTCAACAACCAGATCATGGTAGTCACGGTGATTGTGCTGGTGGTGCTGGTGCAGGGCGTGCAAAGCCTGGGTGATCGGTGTGTACGCTCGTTGGCGCACCGTCGCTGAGGGGGATGCGCGGCTATCGCAGGCCAGCCAGCGTCTAGGGCTTATGGTTATTTGCTAATGAATTTTAAATATTTTCGGTTATAACGAGGAGTCAGTACAGTCACGCTTCATCTTCCATCCTTGCCGCCGGGAAATTGTTCATGAGCCGTCCCCACGGGCACCCCACGCCGATCCTGACCTTGCCCCAGGGCGAAAAGGATCCGCTGTCGATCCGCGCCAAGGCCCTGGTGTTTTCCGACCCGCGCTCACTGCAATTGCTCGACTACCTCAAGCGTGTCGGGCCCAGCGAAGCGCCGGTGTTGATCAATGGCGAGACCGGTACCGGCAAGGAGTTGGTGGCGCGCTACATCCACAGTGCCAGCGGGCGCACCGGTGCGTTTGTGCCGGTGAACTGCGGCGCGATCAGCGAGAACCTTGCCGAGAGTGAGTTTTTCGGTCACGAAGCCGGTTCGTTTTCCGGGGCGTCCGGGCGGCGCATCGGCTGGTTTGAAGAGGCAGATGGCGGCACGCTGTTTCTCGATGAGATCGGCGACCTGCCACTGCCCTTGCAGGTGAAGTTACTGCGGGTGCTGCAGGAACAGGAGGTGGTGCGCGTCGGTTCGCGCAAGCCGATCAAGATCAATATCCGACTGGTCACTGCGACCAACATCGACCTTGAGCAAGCCGTGGAAGCGGGCAATTTCCGCCTCGACCTGTTCTACCGCATCAACGTTGCCCAGGTGCAGGTGCTGCCGCTGCGCGAACGGCCGCTGGATATCCTGCCGTTGGTGGAGCACTTCCGCCGGCTGTACAGCGCCAAGTTGAAAATCGCCGAGCCGATGCTCTCCGAGTCCGCCACTCAGGCACTGCTCGATTATCCGTGGCCGGGCAATATCCGCGAGCTGGAAAACGTCGTGCACCTGGCACTGCTGGTGGCCGGCGACAAACCGATCATGCCCAACCACCTGAAGTTTTCCGCCGGGCTCAGCGCCCTGCATTCGAGTGCCAACAGCAGCGCGCCGCGTATCCCCCAAGAGGTGATGCGGGAGCAACTGCTGCGCCTGTTCGAGGTGCCGGGGGATACCTTGCTGCACGACATCGAAGACTTGATCGTGCGCGAGGCGTTTGCGTTCTGTGGCTTCAACCAACTGCGAACCGCCGACTTGCTGGGGATTACCCGCAATGCGATGCGCACGCTGCTGGTCAATCACGGCATGCTCAAGGGGCGCGCGAAGCCCTGAGCAACTGTTCGAACAGCTGCTGTACCCGTGGCTCGTCACTGTGGGCCACATTGAAACGCATCGAATCACGGTGCGCCGGGTCGTAGCCGAACAAGGTGCCCGGTGCCAACACCATGCCTTGCTTCAGCGCGGCCTGCGCCAATTGCTCGCCGTCGACTCCGGCAGGTAGCCGCGCCCAGATGAACATCCCGCCTTCAAACCCCATTGGCAGCTCGCAACCGCAGCGCTTGAGCCATTGCTCGACGCGCCCACCGGCTTCCATCAAACGCTGGACCATGCGCTTGCGGTGCTTGCCGTAGCTGCCTTCGCTGAGCATGCGGTAGACAATCTGCTCGAACAGCTCCGAAGTCACGCCGCCGCTCATCAATTTCATATTGGTCAGGTTGGCCGCCAGTTGCGGCGCGGCCACCACGTAGCTGACGCGGGCGTTGGCACTGAGAATCTTGGAAAAACCCGACAGGTAGGTGACCTGCTCCAGGCCGGCGAGGGCGGCCAGGCGTGGCGGCGGATTGGGGTGCAGGTCGCCGTAGAGGTCATCCTCGACGATATGGCAGTGGTACTGCTGGGTCAGTTGCAGCAGGCGAAACGCCTGGCTGGGGCTGAACGAATGGCCGGTGGGGTTGTGCAACACGCTGGTGGTCAGGTACAGGCTGGGACGGTGTTCGGCCAGCAGGTGTTCGAGGGCGGTGAAGTCGAAACCGTCGGGGCGACGTTCGAGGGTCACCACCTTGACCCCATGCAAGGCCAGGTTGGCGTGGAAATTGAAGTAGCAGGGCGCGTCCAGCAGCACCGTGTCGCCGGGCCGCGCGAGCAGGCGCATGAGCATGTCCAGGCCTTGCACGGTGTTGGGCGTGGTGATGATCTGTTCCACCGGCACTGACAGGCCTTCCGTGTGCAGCTTCTGTTGCAGGGCCTGGCGCAACGGTAGCAGCCCGGCCGGCGTGCCCAGCCCGGCGATGCGCAACGAGGGCGCACGCACGGTGCTGCGCATGGCTTGGCGAATCGGCTCGGCGTCCAGCCATTCCTCCGGCAAGTGGCCGCCGCCGGGGCGCAGATCGCCGCCGGCGGTGGCCAGCGGGCGGCGCAACACGCTGAGCAGGTCCTGGGGCAGTAGCTCGACCCAGGCCGCCGAGGCCGGGCGCACGCGGTCTATCGCCACGAAAAAACCACGGCCCTGGCTGGAGGTGAGCAGGTTGCGCCCGCGCAGGCGGTCCAGCGCCTCATTGAGGGTGAACTTGCTGACGCCCAGCACCTGGGTCAGTTCACGCACCGACGGCAACTTGCTGCCAGGCGCCCACTCACCGTGCTCGATGGCCTGGCTGAACGCCTCGACGATCTGCTGCACCTTGGGCACGCCCGGTACAAAGGCGATGGCGGATACCAACATGGATCTTCCTTGTGTTTGCTGGTGATTTTACCGGTAAAGTCAGGGAGGATTAGGCCTTACTTTACCTGCCTTGTACACGGCTGCTTGCCTAGACTGCAGGCCTTCTTATCCAAGGTCCACGCCATGACCAGCGCATTGACGCTTTCTTCGTTTCTCTACTTCCTGCTGTTTTGCGCCACCATGACCTTCAGCCCTGGCCCCATGACGTTGCTGCTGTTGAGCCTGGGCCTGAAGGCCGGCCTGCGCAGTTCACTCCCGGCGCAGCTCGGCGCCAGTGTGGCGTACCTGATTTCGATCCTGGTCTTTGCCGTGGGCTTCTCGGAATTGATCAAGGGCAACCAGGCCATCACCCAAGGAATCCAGCTGGTCGGCGTGGCCTACATCCTTTACCTGGCCTACAGGCAGTGGACCAGCAGCGGTGTGTCGATAGACCGGCTGGGCACCGTGGACGGCGCGCGCGGCCTGTTCGGCAAGGGTTTGCTCACCGGGTTTTCCAACCCCAAGACCCTCATCATGTTCAGTGCCGTGTTCCCACAGTTCGCCGGGGCAGGGGAGCACAGCTCGATGACGGACATCGCCATCCTCGGGCTGACGTTTCTGCTGCTGCAATTTGCCAGCGGCTGCCTGTATTGCTACTTCGGTCAACGCATCAAGCACCTGCTGGAAAATCCCCGGCGCCGAGTGCTGTTGCAGCGGGTCACGGCAGCATTGCTGCTGGGGGTGGCGCTGATGCTGGCGCGTGGCTTTGCACACTGACGGTGACAGCCTTATGAGCGGTAGTGGCGATCTGCCCGTGCCCTGATAGACTCCAGGCATTCCTCCAGGATCTCACCCCACCATGTCAGCTGCAGAAGGAAACGGACTTCCGCTCGCTTCACGGCTGTACAAATCCCGTACCCTGGGGCTGACGCTCGGTTTCGTCTGCGTGGTGTTCGGCATGTATCCGCTGAACCCACCTGCATGGCTGTGGGCCTGGATGCTGATCAACGCATTCGTGTGGCCGCACCTGGCCTTTCAACTCTCGTTGCGCAGCGCCCAAACGCTGCGCAGTGAACGCCGCAACCTGTTGTTCGATTCTTTTTGCGGTGGGTTCTGGGTCGGCGCCATGCACTTCAATCCACTGCCCAGCGTGACCACGCTGTCGATGATGACCATGAACAACGTGGCCATCGGCGGCCCGCGTTTCATGCTCGCGGGCTGGGTGGCGCAGGCACTGGGTATTGGCAGCTCGCTGCTGATCCTGACCCCGGCGTTTATTGCGGTGACCACCGAGACCCAGCTTTACGCGTGCCTGCCGATCCTGATGCTGTACCCGCTGGCCCTCGGCTGGATCTGCTATCGCCAGGCGGTGACGCTGGCCCGCCACAAGCGCGAGCTGCTGGCGTTGAGCCGCACCGACAGCCTGTCCGGCCTGCTCAATCACGGCGCCTGGAAAGACCACCTGGAAATCGAATTCCAACGCTGCCGCCGCGAGCAACAGGGCGCTGCGATTGCGTTGATCGACATTGATCATTTCAAAGTCATCAACGACACCTACGGGCATGTCACCGGCGATATCGTCCTGCGCCAACTCAGCAAGGTGCTGCGCCAGAACCTGCGCGCCACTGACCTGGCCGGGCGCTATGGCGGGGACGAATTCTGCGTGATCCTGCCGGACATGCCGCTCAACCGCGCGACCGAAGTCATGGACGCCTTGCGTGATCGCTTCAATGCGCTGGCCTACGCCCAGGACCCGACCCTGCGTGTCAGCCTGAGCATCGGCCTGGCGCCGTATCATTCGGCCCACGCCGATTCCACCAGTTGGCTGAACGACGCCGACCAGGCGTTGTACGAGGCCAAGAGCAGTGGGCGTAACCGCGTCAGTTCCGTACAAGGGAGTTGGTTGCGATCGATCTAGTGGGGTAGGGTGTGGCGGCACCTCCCAATAAAAAACAAGGATCGGTCCATGCTCTTCAACTTTCCACGTACCCTCCTGGCCGCCACCCTGGCCTTGTCCTTCGCGATGCCGGCCTACAGTGCCGAACCTCACAAACAGATCCAGGCAGACGCCGAACAGTACAAGGCCGAGGCCCTGAAACTGCTGGAACGCCTGGTGAACATCGACTCGGGCTCCGGCTACGAGCCGGGCTTGACCCAAGTGCGCGACATCGCCGTTGATGAACTCAAGCAACTGGGCTTCACGATTGAGCTGGTGCCGGATAAGGCCGCCAATAACAGCCATGTGATCGCCACCCTCAAGGGCACCGGCAAGGCCAGGATCCTGCTGATGGCACACATGGACACCGTGTTCAAGGAAGGCTCGGCCGCCGAGCGCCCGTTCCATATCAAGGACGGCCGCGCCTATGGCCCGGGCGTGATGGATGACAAGGGCGGCATCGTCGCCGGCATCTATGCGCTCAAGGTCCTGAAAAACCAGGGCTTCAAGGACTACGCGCAAATCACCTTCCTGCTCGACGCCAGCGAAGAAACCGGTTCCGACGCCGCCTCGGACCTGATCCGCAAAACCGCCAAGGCCCACGACGTGACCCTCAACCTCGAACCCGGGCGCCCGGCGGATGGCCTGGTGGTATGGCGCAAAGGCAGCGCCACCGCCGTGGTTGAAGTCAAAGGCAAGGCCGCCCACGCCGGCGTCGCCCCGGAACTGGGGCGCAACGCCGCCATGGAAACCGCGCACCAGATCCTGCAACTGGGCAAGCTGGGCGACGAAGAGAAGAAAACCACCATCAACTTCACCGTGCTCAAGGCCGGCGACCGCGTCAACGTCATCCCCGACCAAGCCACAGCCAAGGCGGATGTACGCGCGGCGCTGCCGGAAGAGTTTGATCGGATCGAAAAAGACCTCGCGCGAGTGTCGGCGAACAAACTGATCCCCGACACCGAAGTGAAGACCAGCCTGTTGCGGGGCCTGCCACCGATGCCGCAGACGCCGGAGTCGGACAAACTGGTCGCGATTGCCCAGGGCATCTACGGGGAATTGGGCAAGAAGCTGACAATTGAAGGCAGCGGCGGCGCGGCGGATGCGAGTCTTTCCGCCGGCGTGGGCACCCCGACACTGGATGGGTTTGGGATCGTCGGCGGGAATATCCACACACCGGAGGAATACGCGGAAGTGGAAAGCGTAGCGCCGCGTATTTATCTGCTGAGCCGGATGATTATGGAGCTGTCGAAGCGCTGATTTTCCGCTGAGTGACTCTCTTTTTGTGGTGAGCAGGCTTGCCCTGCGTGGGGCTGCGCAGCAGCCCCAGAATCGACAAATACTGATTTACTTGCACTGGGGCCGCTTCGCGGCCCAACGTGAGCAAGCACGCTCGCGGTGATCAGATTTAAACGCTTCACTGCTTTCCCTGGATGAATACGGCTTGGTTTTACTTTTCGAGTAAGTAGTTATCGAACTTGCGAACAATATGGTTTAGCCATAGTGGTCCGGATGCCCATTGACTGGGGTAGTAATAGTAGCAATATTGCTCGTGCAGCAGGTTGTCTTGAAAGTCTGACTCATTTTTGTAAGAGGCAATTAGATCCAGGATTTCACGCCTTACCGCAGAGATAACTTCTTTCGATGAGTCTAGTAAAAAGGTGTCAATGACCTCGTCGGCTGAGGCATGATCCTCTGGCCAGTCTTGGTTAAAATAGGCGCCAAAGAATTGCTGAAGTTCAGTGAGTTGGTTATTCATTTTTCTATTGGATATCCAGTCAGTAATAGGTAGCCGTCTGGCATTTCAGATTTTCGAATCAAAACTAACATAAACTTATAGACAGGAATCGACTCTGTTGTACCTCTTATAACGCTCAATCCCACTGTTTGGGTGGAGTGTTCTCTAATAATATGTTTGTTTTTTGTTCCTGCTAGAAATTTGGAAATCTCCTTCTGGCGAGAGACCAAACTTATAGACACAATAGCTTCCGCTTCCTCTAGTGTTCTGAATGTCGATGCCGCTGGTACGTGCGGCTCCGTATTAAGCCTTTCAACTAATTGCGCATCGGTCTGTTCTACGTGTTTCCTAATCAGGTGCCCGCCAGAATTTTCATGCTTGTGTAAGACTCCTTCGGATACCTCTTTCTTTTGATTGGGATCAACGTTTTTACCAGGACACGCACCACTCTTACAACTTAGTCCCAGCGGATCTACCCACCCCGTTGGATTGGGCGCGTACTGGTAACTGTTAATCCCACCGGCCAGCTTCACCGGGTCCGGCGTCAGATAGCGACCAATATCCGGATTGTAGTAGCGATGGCGGTTGTAGTGCAGCCCGCTTTCCTGGTCAAAGTACTGACCCTGAAAACGTAGCGGGTTGTCGATTTTGCCTTTATCGAGACGGCTGATCTGGCCGTAGGCGCAGTAGTGGGCGGACCAGACGATTTCGCCATCCGGGGCGGTCAGTTCCTGCGGGGTGCCCAGGTGGTCGAGTTGGTAGTGGTAGGGCTTGGTGGCCTTCGGGCCAAAGCCTTCCAGCAGGGCCAGCGGGCGGAAGCTGTCAGGTTCGTAGAGGTAGCTGCGGTGACGGTTCGCGTGGTGCTCGGCAATCAGCTTTTCGCCCTGCCAGAAAAACTCCGTGGTGATGCCATCAACGGTTTTGCTGATCCGTCGCCCAAACGGGTCATAGCGGTAGATGGCCGTCCGCCCGTTGGGTTGAGTGATACCGATCAACCGGTGCTGGCAGTCGTAGCGGTATTCGGTGATCAGCGCGTGCG
>NZ_JANLOH010000003.1:0-20233 GCF_025466155.1 Pseudomonas sp. 13B_2.1_Bac1
GTTCAAACAAGAGTGCTTGCCAGGGCCTTATTCCGGTGCGTGATCGCGCAAAAACACCAGGTTATCCGGCTTGGACTGCTCTGTATTGAAGCGATAACCCTGCACGTCGAATTGCTTGAGCTTGGCCGGGTCGTTGATGCGCTCCTCAATGACGAAGCGGCTCATCATGCCCCGGGCCTTCTTGGCGTAGAAGCTGATGATCTTGTACTGGCCGTTCTTCAGGTCCTTGAACTCGGTATTGATGATGCGCGCGTTCAGGGCCGTGCGCTTGACCGCCGAGAAGTACTCGTTGGAGGCCAGGTTGAGCAGCACGTCGTCACCTTGCTCGGTCAGGGCTTCGTTGAGCCACTCGCTGATGCGGGTGCCCCAGAAGGCGTACAGGTCCTTGCCACGGGCGTTGGCCAGCTTGGTGCCCATCTCCAGGCGGTACGGCATCATCAGGTCCAGCGGGCGCAGCAGGCCGTAGAGGCCCGAGAGCATGCGCAGGTGGTCCTGGGCATAGGAGAAATCGGCATCGCTGAAGGTCTCGGCGTTCAGGCCGGTGTAGACATCGCCCTTGAACGCCAGCAGCGCCTGCTTGGCATTGTCCGGCGTGAAAGCGGGAGTCCAACTGCCAAAACGCGCGGCGTTGAGGCCGCCGATCTTGTCGGATACGTGCATCAACTCGCTGATTTGCGCCGGGCTCAGGTCGCGCAATTGCTCGATCAACTCCTGGGAGTGGTCAAGGTATTGCGGCTGGGTGAAGCGCGGGGTTACCGGCTTTGACTCGAAATCGAGGGTTTTGGCGGGGGAAATCACCATCAGCATGAAGTTGGCTCCTGTAATCGTGGAGGGGATTCTAGGGGGTCGGGGCCTTTGACTCCACCTATGATAGTGATAGGCACTTGTTAGTGAGGGGCTGTCGGGAATGAGTACGCTGGAAATCAGTTAGAGGCTGAGAATCCGTTTCAGGGAGGCGCGTTCCTAGTCTTTGCTGGTTATTCAGGTCCCGGTCGCCGGTGGTGGTGTGCTGCTGGTTGTAGCGCGGGTGGGTGAAGGTGTAGTCGCGTTGCACTTGCACGGCGGTGCGGACCTGTTCGGTGTAGTGGAAGCGGTTCAATGCCGGTTCCAACGCGTCGCCGCCGCCCATTGGCTGTATTGCCACTCTTGAACGAATTGAACGGCGGCAGAGTCGCCTGTTCGGTGCGCATGTATCCCGCCCGCAGGGCCTCGTATTCTTCCTCCTGCATCTCCTTGCTTTCGTGGATTTCATTGCCCATGGCGTCTTGCCAGAAGGCATCGATTTGCACGCCGCCATTCTCGCCTTGCTGCAGCAGCAGTTCGGCTGGGCCGACGATGCTGTCAGGCGGAGGTTGGACGAAGACGCTGATCGCGTGCACCCGCACCGGGGCCAGGTTGATCGGTTCGGTCATGCGTTAAGCCCCGGCCGTCACCAACTCAATCATCTGGTGTTTAATTTTTATTATTTTTCTCCTGGGCCGCCTCTTGACTCAGATCTAATATTTGGGGGTTGATATGGTTATCTATAGCTCTGCGTAGAGTGCCATCGCTCCTTCGAAGAGCGTAGGCCCGCATAATTCTCATGGGAGCAAACTCCAATCCCTCTATAGGGGAGTGGCCGGTAATTACTGGCGTATTGAAGTTTACGTTGTGTTCGTCATCAAGAGGCAGAGTCCATTGGCCCCCATAATTAAGTCGCATGAACTCGCCGAGGTATCGGCCGAAAATTACAACCAGGCTAGCAGTATCGTTTTCGTTCATCCCAGCAGAGAGTAGGTTGAATAGGTTTTCGAGTACTTCAGGTGTGTTAGGTGAGTTTGTCAATTTGATATTGTGTTTTTCTGATTCATCAACTAGCCATTCAGTTTGGTCGTCGATCGCGAAGAGAAAGTCATCAAATACTGCTTCGGCTTCATTTTTATCAATACTCATTGTTGTTTCCTAGTGTGGTATCTGGGGGCCAATTTTGTAATGAATTCCGGCTTTATCTAAAGAATTTAAATATGGTTTTGTGGCTCCTTTCTCCAATATGTGTTCTACCCTCCATCCATCTTTTACTAGCAGCGCGTCCTTCTGGATTGCGATTTGGTTTTCTTTGGTAAGGCTAACTGGGCCTGTCTTCAACTGACCGGCATAAAGGTCTTTTTCTTTAAGAATATCTATCTGCCGATTAGTAGCTGGGGTCTTGAGAGTGCCCTCTGAGGCACCCGTGGAGTCGCGATACGCTTTCTCTCTTGCCAAGCCATACTGATAGTTTCGCATGTTGGTGTCATATTGCTTGCTCCATGAGTCATAGTCCTTATTGCCCCATCTTTCTTGGTACTTAAGCCAAAAGCTTTTGTCGAAGACCACTACGGGCTTGCCGTTGGCACGCACTGACGGGGCCACACCAGTGGCGGCTTTCAGTTCAGCTGTGACGGGGTAGGGCACGGGCGGTATGGCGCTGCCCATTGGGGTTTTGCAGACATCCGGGACTATGCTGACCACCTTCCATTTGCCCTGCTTGCGGGCGATGACGTTATCGGCCATGTCAGAGCGCCTCCTTGGCTGCGCGTTTGATCAGCGGAGCGTTCGGATCAGTCTCGAAACGTGCTTCAAGGACGCGAATGCGCAGGTAGTTGGGCAGGCTGATGCGATGGGTCAAGGCCAGGGTCATGGCTTCGGTGTTGATGCGCAGGGTGTCGGTGAGCATCGGCAGTGGCAGCATTGCGCCGTTGCGCAGGCGCATCAGGACGAACGTGCGATGGCCGGGCAGTTCGACGCACAGCGTGTGGCGTTTTCGATCCAGCCCCGGCCCAGCGGGTTGCTGTAGCAGAGTTTGTTGAGCAGGTAGGGCGGTGTATTTGCATCAAGCGCATGCTCAGGATTGGGCACCACGCTGCTGCCACCGAAGGCATATTCCCAACGCAAAGGCACGGCGGTGGCAGTGTAGTGGCTCGCTCAGTTGCCAACCGCCGAACAGGCTGTGGCGAACTGCCGAGGCGCGGTGTTCGAAGGTGTAGAGCAGGCTTTCTTCGGTGGCCGGGCGATGCTCTTCTTGACCTACACCGATGCGCCTTTCGCGGCGGCGTGTTTGTAGCTTTTTAAGATTACAATTAAATTCTTTTGTTAACTTGGCCGAACCAATCGTCGAAAACATCTTCAGAGGTCAACGTTTTGTGATTTGTATATATTGGTTCGTACTTGCACTCAGAATTTAATCGGCCAGTGTCAACGTTGTAGTGTAGCTTGATTTCAGTAGGGGTTGGTTTGTCGTATTCATCTAATATGATTTGGAGATTCTTTAGGTCTTGTATTCCGGTTTCCAAAAGTGCGCTTTGCCTTTCGGGGGATGTATCGTAATTACTCTGGAAGGAGGAAGGGGTGGAATCGTTTAATTGGTGTTTTTGGTAGAGGGTTCCGTTGATATTGTAGAAAACATCAAATGCATAAATGCGATCTTCAATGGAGCAGTACGCATATATGTCGTTCACTTTTCCGTCTGCGTACTCTAGGCAGAGCGAAATAATATCCGCTTGTAATTGCGAGAAAATATCTTCGAATTTATTTTTCATAAGTGGCATGCCTAGTTTTGGAACTCTTTAATGACAATCTTGCCGTCTATGGAATATTTTACTGTGAAGCTGCTTGGTCTACCATCCTTGCCAGTATAGTTTGGCTTGATTTCCGTGGAAACCTTTTTTCCTTCTTTAATTGCTTGGGCCCATTTATGTTCAAGTTTTGCGAAGTCGCTCAGATTTGCTTTTCGTGACTGAGAGACTAAGTTGTCAAGCTTGGCGGAACCTCCAAATCTATCCCCAGATAAATGCCCGGCATGGTCCTTTGCTCGTTTTCCGGGCGTGTTGCTGGAGTGAGGTAGTCTGGTAGTTCGTGTTGTTAACTTAAGGTCCTCTGTAGTAAATTTTGTTATGCGCCCCAGATTATCTGTTTCGTAAAGGTATTGATGCTCGCCTGTTCGATATTTTATGTCAGGTTTTAATTTTCCGCCTTTCTGAAGGTGCGAGCCATCGGTGACGATGTCGCTTTTTATCTTGGCGCCATCCTTCGCTTTTGGAAGTTCTGGCTGTCGTGCGAGTTTTTCTAGAGTTTCTTTTTCTGTTCGTTCTGATAGTTCCTTGGCCGCCTTTTGCACCACTTGTTGTGCTGCCTCTGACCCGAGACTGTGCGCGCCCTTACCAACCAATACGCCTCCTTTTATCGCATCGCCAACGAAGGGTATCGCCGCAACTGTCGAGAGGCTAGCATTCACTGCATCACCCTCTACCGCATAGATCCCAGCGTTGATCAGATCCGGGATAGCCCCCAGTCCAGGCACGAATTCCAGCGCATCCAGGCCGCCGTGAAACCATGGGCTCGCGCTATCCCACCAGCCTTTTTCTGCATCAGTTTCGGTCTTTATCGGCGGATTTGCCTGTGTGGCGGGTACGCCAGCGGGTGCTGTTTCGCCCACCACTCGACCTATGGTATTGCCGTTTGCGTTCGTTCCACCGGGACTTCGGTTCTGTCGTGGATCTGGGTAGTCGGGCAGCGGAACAGGCAGTGCTTCTTTTTGCAGTGCCACATACTCGGCGTAGGTCATTTCCTGTTGGGTGAGAAGCGTCTCTCCTTCATAGACCTGAACAGTCACGCCCCAGCCGTTCTCAAAACTAGCGAAGACCTTGCCGCCATAAAGCACGAAGGATTTGTTGATATTGATATTTAAAGGCTCGGTCATGGCCTAGATCCATTCATCCAGAACTTGTCGTCATGGCGCACCACCAGCTTGCCCTCGGCCCGCACGGTGCTGCTCTTCTCCAGCGGGTAGCACTTGCCGCCGACGGTGTTGCTCTTGATGCCTTTGGCGGCGCCGGCTTCGTCACCCTGGGTGCTGGGCACCAAGCTTTTGTCGAAGACCACTACGGGCTTGCCGTTGGCACGCACTGACGTGGCCACACCAGTGGCGGCTTCCAGTTCAGCGGTGACGGGGTAGGGCACGGGCGGTATGGCGCTGCCCATTGGGGTTTTGCAGACATCCGGGACGATGCTGACTACCGTCCATTTGCCTTGCTTGCGGGCGATGACGTTATCGGCCATGTCAGAGCGCCTCCCTGGCTGTGCGCTTGATCAGCGGCGCATCCGGATCAGTCTCGAAACGCGCCTCCAGCACGCGAATGCCCAGGTGGTTGGGCAGGCTGATGCGGTGGGTCAAGGCCAGGGTCATGGCTTCGGTGTCGATACGCAGGGTGTCGGTGAGCATCGGCAGCGGCAGCATCGCGCCGTTGCGCAGACGCAGCAGGACAAACGGACGATGGCCGGGTAGTTCGACGCATAACGTGCCGTCGGGCGTGAGCGCCGGGTCAGTCAAGTTGAGCAGTTCAAGGCGAAATGTCGGTGGTGGAAACTCGATCTGCTGATCGGCCGGTGCACCGTTCCAGTAACCAAAATCAAAATCCGTCGGCAGCCCCGGCCAGCGTTCGCGCTGCCATGCCTCGTCGTAGGTTCCCGCGAGCGGCAAACGAGGCGCCCAGGCACGGCCCACTACACCAAATCCGGCGGGTTGGTTTTTGTAGCGGGCCGCGATCTGCGCCATGCCGTTGGCGTCAAGTTCGCCCTCGGGATGTTTGGCTCGCTCCAAGCGCCACACCGGTTTGTCGATAGGTTCGATCTGCGGGGCGGGGAGTTCGCGCAGCGGCTTATCCAATTGATAGCCGAGGTCTTCCTGGCGCTTTTCGATCCAGCCCCGGCCCAGCGGGTTGCTGTAGCAGACTTCGTTGAGCAGGTAGGGCGGCGTGTGTGCATCAACCGCATGCTCGGGATTGGGAACCACGCTGCTGCCCCCGAAGGCATATTCCCAGCGCAAAGGCACCGAGGTGACCGCTTCCGGTTCGGTCAATTGCCAGCCACCAAATAGACTGTGTCTGAACTGCCTAGGGCCGGTGAGTTTCAGACGCTTGTCCAACAAATAATGGCGTGTCGGCGCGTCGGCCCGACGCTTAAAAGCCTCTTGGCGGGCGGCTTGCCACACTGCCAGTTGATATTCGGTCAGCCGTTCGCCGGGACTTAACGGCGTCGGCAGCGGCACGTCGATACGGGGTAGCGCGGCCACGGGCGCACTGATGCGCAAGCCAGCAGTCCAGTGTGCAGCCGGTCGGCCTTGGGGCGCATAAGCACTACCGGCTACGATCACATCGCAACGGGGTTTGAACGGTGCCAGGTCGCTTTCCTCGCAGACGCTGCTTGACCCTTCTTCGCGGTAGTAGCGATCAGCGGTGCACAGTGGCAGCGGGTCGTCGTCCAGCACTTCGGCGCGAAACTGCCCCGGTTGCCCGTCCATAGGCAGCAACCGATAGCCCACCTTCATAACCAGCACCGGGTACTCTTGATCGTCCACGCCCAACGCGCTGAAACACAACGCATCGAAGGGCGTCAGGTTACGAAATTCCATGACCGCCCCTCAGTTGATATCGACGTCTTTGCCGTTGATCTGCACCGCGCCGCTGGCGGAAAAATCGAAGGTGCGGCCATTGATCAGCACGGTGCCGTCGGATTTCATCACCAGCGTAGATTTGCCCACCGTGACCTTGAATTCATCACCGGCATCGATGCTGAAACGCTTGCCGACCACCACCGACTTGTGGATGCCAACCTGCTCGCTCTGGCTCAGGCCCACCGTGGTGTTCATGGCCGCGCCGACACTGGTCTGGTAGGCCGCGCCAATGGTCAACGCCTTGGCCAAACCGATGGTCTCGGCCTTGGCCAGCTTGATGGTCTCGACCTTGTTCCCGCCGATGGTCACGCTGCGGTTGGCGCCGATGCTGATGGTTTCGTTTTTGCCCACGTCCTCGGTGCGGTGGTCGCCGATGGACACGGTTTCGTTGTGCTCGACCCGCTCCTTGCGGTCGTTGCCGACGAAGATGCCGTTGTTGTTTTTGATATGGACGTTCTTGTCTTTTTCGGCATGGATAAACACCTCCTGGTGCCCCAGCTCATCCTCAAAGCGCAGCTCGTTGAAGCCCGAGCCCTTGTGGGTTCGGCTTTTGATGGTCATCCGCGTCTTGTGCTTGGGCAGCTCATACGGCGGCAGATTGGTTTGGCGGTAGGTGCGGCCCGTGGCGATAGGCTGATCAGGATCGCCATCCAGAAAGCTGATGATTAGTTCCTGATTCACTCGGGGCACGGCCATAGCACCCCAAGTCGCACCGGCCCAGCCCTGAGCCACACGAATCCAGCACGAACTCTGATCGTTGTTTTTGTCCGTGCGATCCCACGGAAACTGCACCTTGACCCGGCCCCATTTATCGCAATAAATCTCTTCACCGGGAGGGCCGACCACCGTGGCGATCTGCGGACCGTCGATGCAGGGTTTATTACGCAGCGGGGCTTTCCAGTCGGAGGTCCAGCGGATGGCGCTGGCTTTCAACGTGTAAGACGTACCGAGGCCGCTACCAAAGGATTCTTCCTGCAAACTGGTGTGCTGCTTGCCTTCGTGCTTGATGGCGATGGTGCGCCAGCGATCATTGAAGTCCTCACGCGGATGCTCGTTCAGGTCGAAGGCCAATCCCGGTTGCAGGCGTTCATCGTCGCCCTCCAGATGCGCCAGCTTGGCGTCGTTGCGCAGCGCGGCCAGGCGCGTCTTGGTGAAGGGCTTGCCAGCGACATCGCGTTTGTAGCGGCCGGGGTAGTCGTAGCGTTCATAGTCTTTGTGCTGGTTGTTCAGGTCCTGATCGCCGGTCGCGGTGTGCTGCTGGTTGTAGCGCGGGTGGGTGAAGGTGTAGTCGCGCTGGACCTGCACGGCGGTGCGGACCTGTTCGGTGTAGTGGAAGCGGTTCAATGCCGGTTCCAAGGCGTCGCCGCCGCCCATTGGCTGGTAGATCACCGGGCAATCGGTGTGGGTGCCGATGGTGCCCAGGCCGCCTACGCGGTCGGTGAGGACCAGGGTGTGGCCGTCGGCGCGGTGTTCGAAGGTGTAGAGCAGGCCTTCTTCGGCGGCGAGGCGGGCGAGAAAGTCGAGGTCGGTTTCGCCAGCCTGCACGCAATATTCGCGGGGCTGGTGCTCGAAGCAGATCTCGCTGCGCAGGTCGGTGAGCTTTTGCTCGGCCAGCACGCTGGTGATGATGTCGGGCACGGTCTGGCCCTGGAAGATGCGCCAGTTGGAGCGCAGCTCGAAACGCTTCAGGGTCGGTTCGACCACGGCGGTGTAGCGGGTGCGGCGAAAGCCGGTGTCGCCTTGCTGGAACAGGCTGACCAGGCCGTGGACGTAGCGCACAGGGGTGTCGTCGCGCCAAATGGTGAACACCGCGGCCAGGTCGAGCATGCGGTAGAAGTCGATGGCGGGGTGATGGCTGACCAGTTCCAGGTCGAGTTTGAACGGCTGGGACAAGCCTTCTTCGAGGATGAACGAGACCACCTCGAAGGGATCGCCCCGCAGCGGTTCGAAGGTGTAGCGCAAGTCGCTTTGGCGGGGCATGGGGCTTCCTTGTAAGGCGTCAGGGTCAGTTGAGACGGACGCAATCCTAGGAAGCGATGATCTGGCGCTTCAATAGTGCTGAGGAAATACAGAGGGCTCTTACCAATTCGAATGCAATAGCTGTCGGACTTTTCTGTCTTTGTCGTGATAGAGCAGTTCAAGCTCAACCTGACCCAACTCCATCCAGTTCGATCATGATCGGCTATAGTGCCCGACGACTCTGGAGAGGGAGACCCTAGGTGCGAATTGCGCTTTTATTATCAGCTTGCCTGCTCTGCCTGACCGCCCAGGCGGCGCCGGTGGATGTCGCCAGCCTGGACCGTGGCACCTGGCCCGAGAAGCTCGGCAGCCCGGCGCTGTTCGACGTGGCCTCACGCGCCGAAATCCTGATGTTCGCCCACAGCCTGCTCGCCAGCGAGAATCAGGATGAGGCCGCGCTCAAGCAACGCCTGGGCTTGAAGATCATCAACATGGCGTCCATCGACGACTTGCGTCGCCAGCTCTGGCAGCGCCTGCTGGAGAACTACACGTTCGCCCAGCAAAGCTGCGAGGAAGATGCCTCGTTCTGCTACCTGGTGGAAAACATGGACGACCTGCGCGAGCAGGCCGGCAAGTTCGAGGTCAGCGAAAACTCCTTCTATATAGGCTGGGCCGGCCCCAGCCACGCGTTCCACGAACGCTACCTGGACGAGCTGCTGCGCAAGGCCGCGCTGTTTCCGCAGATCAGCAGCGAAATCGCGCGCTTTGGCGATCACGAGCGCAATGGCGACGAGTTCAACGACCGGCTGTTCCTGCTGACCTTCGATGGCGGCCCGGCACCGGTCAGCGGCAACACCGACTGGCTCACCGATTACCTGCGCAAGCAGAAGATGAACGCGACCTTCTTCGTCCTCGGCAGCAGCCTGCAGACGCGCGTCGAGCGCAGCTCGGTGGCCGATGTGCAGGCGCTGTACCAGGGCCAGTGCGTCGGCACCCAGGGCTGGCAGTATCGCTCCCATAGCCATTGGGTCGACTGGCAGGGCTCCATTACCCGCAGTGCCTCGCTCGCGCAGAACCTGATGCCGGAAAACTACCTGCCGCTGTTTCGGCCGCCCTACGGTCAGCGTCGCGCGGACAGCCAGGGGTTCTTCCAGGCCCAGGGCCTGCAAGTGGCATTGTGGGATATCGATTCCCAGGACGAACCGGGCAAGCTCAAGGCCGATGAGTCGGCGCAACGGGTGCTGACGTTGATGCTGCTGTGGCGCAAAGGGGTGATTGTGTTTCACGACACCCAGGACAAGGCGCGAGTGGCATTGCCGAAATTATTGCAGGCGACGGGGCAAAGCGGATTGGGTTGGCAGGACTGCCGGGAGGCGTTTCGCTGAAAAGGTCGAAGTGCCCGGCCCTGTTGGGGATGAGGCTTTTTTGGGGTGATTTCGTGCGACATTTCGATGCAGGCGGACTTCCGACTTTAACGGGGTCCATGGCTCTCGGCTAGTGCTATTCGTCATCCTGAAAAATAAACTTCAAAAATGCGTCAAAGTGCTTTTTCCTGTCATGGGTTTTGCGGTATTACGAAGTCAGATCGCCGAAACCTGCAACACAGGTGGCGTCTTCCAAGACTCCTCATGTGGGCACTGCACTTGACGTCACTCAGGTGCAGTCGGTGGTCGAATCGAGGCGCAGCACTGTTGCGGTATTGCGTCGACTGGCTCCCACAAAGGTGACCGAGTATGGATGATCATGGACGTAACCCTTCTTCCGACCAGCCAATCCTTTATGTGCTTGATACCAACGTACTGATCCACGATCCGAACGCACTGCTTAACTTCGAAGAACACCACGTCGCCATCCCGATGATCGTGCTTGAGGAGCTCGACAAACTCAAAAGCGGGCACCACAGCGTGGCTGCCGAATGCCGCCAGGCCATCCGCCTGATCGACAAGACCCTGGGCGAAGCGTCACCTGACGACGTTGAAGTCGGTGTGCCGATCCAGCGCGGCAAAAGCGGGCCCAAGGGCTTGCTGTCGATTCTGATGAGCAAGCGCAGCGAGCCCAACAGCCTGCTGCCGGAAAATCTGAACGACAACAAAATCATCAACCAATTGATCGACCTGCACGCACGCGACAAGGACCTGCGCCTGGTGCTGGTGACCAAAGACATCAATATGCGCCTCAAGGCACGAGCGTGTGGGATCGCTGCCGAGGACTACAGCACCGACCAACTGGTCGACGACGTGTCGATGCTCTCCCGTGGGTATCACACTGTGACGGGCTCCTTCTGGGACCTGGTCAGCAAAGTTGAAACCCGTCAGGACCATGGCCGCACCTGGCACCAGGTGCAGTTGATCGACAACCTGCCGGCCGTGCACATCAACGAGTTCATCATCGACGAACAGGGCTTCGTGGGCTGGATCAAAGAGATCCAGGTCGACAAGCTGCTGATCCTCGACCTGCATCAGGAACCCCTGTTGCACCAGGAAGCCTGGGGCCTGAAACCGCGTGATATCTACCAGAGCCTGGCGCTGTATGCGCTGCTCGACCCGGACATCCACCTGGTCAACCTGACCGGCGCCGCGGGTTCGGGGAAAACCATCCTCGCCCTGGCTGCCGCCATCGAGCAGACCATGGTGACCAAGCGCTATCGCCGCATCATCGCCACCCGCAGCGTGCAGGGCCTGGACCAGGAAATCGGTTTCCTGCCCGGCACCGAGGCGGAAAAAATGGAGCCGTGGCTGGGGGCGATCACCGACAACCTCGAAGCCTTGCACATGGATGACGAAAACACCCATGGCAGCGTCGACTACATCCTCAGCAAAGTGCCGTTGCAGTTCAAATCCCTCAACTACATCCGAGGTCGCAGCTTCCAGCAAAGCCTGATTTTGATCGATGAATGCCAGAACCTCACCCCGCACCAGATGAAAACCATCATCACCCGTGCCGGCGCCGGTTCCAAAGTGGTGTGCCTGGGCAACCTGGCACAGATCGACACCCCTTACCTGTCCGCGACCAGCTCCGGGCTGACTTACCTGACAGAACGCTTCAAGGACTTCCCGAACGGCGTGCACATCGCCCTGCAGGGTGTCCCCCGTTCGATTCTGGCCGAATACGCCGAATCCCACCTGTAACTACGGTCAATGTGGGAGCTGGCTTGCCTGCGATAGCATCACCTCGGTGTAACTGACATACCGAGGTGCCTGCATCGCGGGCAAGCCCGACTCCCACAAAAGCCCGCTCCCACATTTGATCTGTGTTGGGTTTACAATCGACGCTCCTGATCAGGAGTAACGCTGTGCTGACTCATCTCGATTCCCAAGGTCGCGCCCATATGGTCGACGTCACCGACAAAGCCGTGACGTTCCGTGAGGCGGTGGCTGAAGCGCGGGTGCGCATGCTGCCCGAGACCCTGAAAATGATTGTCGACGGCGCCCATCCCAAGGGCGACGTGTTTGCCGTGGCCCGCATCGCCGGGATCCAGGCGGCGAAAAAAACCAGTGACCTGATCCCCCTGTGCCACCCGCTGATGCTCACGGGCGTCAAGGTCGAGCTCAGCGCCGAGGGCGCGGACGTGGTGCATATCCTCGCGCGCTGCAAACTCTCCGGCCAGACCGGCGTGGAGATGGAAGCCCTCACCGCCGCCAGCGTCGCGGCACTGACGATCTACGACATGTGCAAGGCGGTGGACCGCGGCATGACCATCGAAAGCATCCGCCTGCTGGAAAAGCTCGGCGGTAAAAGCGGGCATTTCAAGGCGGACCAGGCATGAGCATCAACGTACTGTTTTTTGCGCGCTACAGCGAAGTGATCGGCCTGGACTCCCTGGAGATGGAAGGCGATTTCGCCACCGTCGAGGCTGTACGCCAGGCATTGGCCGGCGATCCCGACTTCGCGGTGTTGAACGAAACCAGCCTGATGTGCGCGCGCAACCAGGAACTGTGCACCCTCGACGAGCCGTTGCAGGCCGGCGACGAAGTGGCGTTCTTCCCGCCCGTGACCGGAGGTTGAGCATGGCTATTCGTGTGCAGGCCCAGCCCTTTGATCCCGGCGCCGAAGTCAACGCCATGCATGCTGCCAATGTCGGCGTCGGCGCAGTGGTGAGCTTTGTCGGCTATGTGCGCGATTTCAACGATGGCCTCGATGTGGCGGGGATGTTCCTCGAGCACTATCCCGGCATGACCGAAAAGGCCCTGGCCAAGATTGCCGTCGAGGCTGAGCAGCGCTGGCCGCTGCTCAAGCTGGAAGTGCTGCACCGCATCGGCGCCCTGGAGCCTGGCGAGCCCATCGTGTTCGTCGCGGCTGCCAGTGCCCATCGCCAGGCGGCGTTTGATGCCTGTGCGTTTGTGATGGATTACCTCAAGACCCGCGCACCGTTCTGGAAGAAGGAAAATACCAGCGAAGGGCCGCGCTGGGTGGAAGGGCGGGACAGTGATCATAAGGCGGCGGATCGCTGGAAAGCCTGACTTTTTGCATTCATCGGCAGTGATCGCCGTGGTTTACGGTTATAGCGCTTGATTGAGTTATTTCTATTTCAACTAGGTAACTGTCATTTCTGACAGTTACCGCGTTTGGTTTTCTGGTCTCTAATCTCCCTAAGCACTCGGTATTTTAGTGCGTAAAGTTTCAGGTCGAATTGGTGTGTCGCCAATTTGTGCTATGGCGCTGGGTAATGATTTTGGAGAGTCAGATGATCAGGCAATCAGATAACATGAGACTTGCGCACTTTAAAGTCAGGTTTGCTGACGGTACCGACTCTACGGATGCGCTGTATGCCAATGGGCAACATCAGGTTGAAGTCGTCGTTGAGGTTTTAAAGGAGGTCGTAAGCAGAACGGGTAACTGGGTTAATGCCCCGTTAACTGATAGTGAACGTGCCAGTATCACAATCGTACCGATTCCCAACAAGCATAATGTGCACGGCGCAGGTGGATGGAGTTGCGATTCCGATAAAAATGAATATGATCCAGGGCTGTGGAATCGCACAGGAGAAGAACCGGGCGAGAGTCTGCCAAGAAATATTATTATTGACCCGCGTATAGAAGTTATCAGCCGTTATCTGCGCCATGAAGAAAATACATCTCTCGAGCCCATGCAGTTCATGGCGACAATTGTGCTGGATGGGGAAAACGTCACCAATAGTTATTCCGAGTACCCGACGGATTTTCAATCGTCGATCTTTGTTACGCCCACGCTTGCGCCTGTGTTGCTGTCTACAGACCTTCAACAAACGGTCGACTATTACGCTCTCAACGTGCCTGATATCGATGTGGATGTGTATTACTGGGAAGGTACCAATGGATTGCACTTTGATGATAATTATGGATTGCTTGATCCTTTGTATGTGCCAGATGAAGGTGAAATGTTTCAAACTGCTTATGGTGCTTCGGGCGTATTTAAAGGAGGGGTTTTCAAGAACCCACGCGCTGCCGATTGGCCATTAAGAAGTGTTCATCAGAATCTCCCTGGAGTACCCTCGAATCCGAGTCCGGTCATCCGCCGCATAAATAATAGTATCATGTGTGCCGCTCGGCTTTACACGACGATACCTGAACTTCCGCATCAAGACTCAAAAACTAAATGGTTTCTGCGAGATAACTTTGGAACGCTTCATGCGTTCAAGATTGTGCCGCAGGAGGACGGCAACCGCCTCAGCATAGAGCCTGTTAAATTAGCAAGGCGACCTAAAGATTTAGAAATCACCCTTACCAATGGCCAGGATTCCACCAATGCACTGTATGCCAATGGTCTGCACCAGTGCAAAGTTGTTATTCAGCTCAAAGTAGAGCAGGAAGGGATGAACGGACATTGGGAGGAGTCGGTTCTGCGTGCGGACGAGAGAGCCAGCGCAACGGTCACGCTCTATTCGAAAAATCTGGACCAAGCATTACCGGCGGGTTGGTCTTGCGATGAGTCGCGAAATATCTATGAGATCGGACTTTGGAATCGCAATTTAGAAAGCGGAGAGGTTGAAAAAAATGAGGATCAAACTACGTCACAACAGACGGTGGCGTCAGTTGGTACGGAGACAATTGATCGATATATGCGTTTAGCTACCGGCGCCTCCATTGAAGAGCACAGATTTATGGCCAGGATAGTTATCGATGGCAAGGTGTATACCTCCAACTTTAACGAGGCTGATTTTCAGTCTGATTCCTGGGTGCATATTGCGCCCCGTCGGCCTTATCGAGTGAGGGTTGCGGATCTTATTCGTACGGTGGATCACGCGTATTGGAACGCATCGACGAAGACGGACATTGATGTCTGGTATTGGCTGCCCCCGCGCGGCTTGAGGTTTGTTTCCCAGAGGGGCCTGGAGGCTCCTTTGCGGATCAATGATGAAGGTCCTTACTTTCATACGGCGTTTAGTCATAGGGATTCTCCGCACTCTAGAAAAGGCGGCGTGGTGCTGGCGCATGATGCACCGGGGGTTAATCCTGATCTCGGCGAGTTGCATCGTAACTTGCCCGATGATAATCAGTCTTTACCCTTTAATCGAGTGGATACGATTATGCGTGCAGTATGGCTGTCCACCACTAATTCTATTTCCGAGGGTGAGGCCCATACACCTTGGCGTCTGCTGGATAACTATGGTTGTACGCATTCATATGTGTTGCGTCGTAATAGACACAATTTTGAGCTGTTGGATTATGAGTAACTAGTTTTGCTGTCACGGCGGCTCTTTAGGTCAGGAGTTCGATATGAATGTCTATTCCAATGCGTTTAATTTTTCCTCGTTTTTGAGCGGTTCAGTCGATCCGCGTACAGGGCAATATGGGTGCCAGGTCAGTTTAGCGCAATTATCCCCGCAGGGGCCTCTTGAGGTGAGCCGCCGTATTACTTTGTCGTTCTCCATGTTCAGCCCAGAGCGTGTGCCTTACGGGTTGGGTTGGCGGTTGAGCAATACCGAGTTCGACCTCTCCAGTTCCCGGCTAACGTTGCTAAGCGGCGAGCAGTTTAAAACTGAAGGCATGCCTTTAGTGGGGCGTACGATGGTGTTCAAGGATCGCAAACTTAAAGACCTGGTAGTCAAGCGGGAAAATGAAACCACGCTTCATGTAATCTATCGGGATGGCACGATCGAAGTCTTGCAACGTACCAGCCCCTCGCTCCCCTATCGCATTACTTCCATAATCTTCGAAAATGCAGAGGTCCTGACCTTTCGTTACGCTGTCGGTGGGTCTCTTGAGCGCATTCTCAATCACAAACAAGAAGAATTACTGCGACTGACCTACGCAAGTGGCAATCTGCAAACGGTTGATACGCGGGTGGAGGGTGGTCGTTATGCGCGTATGCGATTTACCCAGAGCAATAGTCTTCTCACAGGAATCACTGCGCCTTATGACAGTAATGGCCCAGTAGGGACTGCAGCCTACCAGTTTACGTACCGCAGGCCGTTTGCCAATGGGTTGGTGGCGATCGAGCGGATGCGATTGCCAATGGGCAGCGAAGAGAGGATCGACTACACCGAAAACGGCCATCAATATGCCAATAACCAGTTCATCCCTCGGGTGGCGAGTTGGACGCAGACCCCAGGTGCCAATCAGCCGCATATGATCCGGCTTTATAAGTACAGTTCAGGCTTGAACTTTACTGGGTTCCCCTATAGTGGAGGCTTTCGTGAGGGCGAGGATAATCTGTATCTGATTGCCGGGACCTATAACTATTGGACTGAGGAGCAATGTATCGACTCAGCCAACAACAACGCCGTCTTGACTGAAACCCGCACCACCTACAACAAGTTTCACCTGTTGTCTGAAGAGTCAGTCCTGCGCGAGGGCACAAGAGTCACCACGAGCATTACCTACAACACGGTGCCAGGTCTGTTCTCTGCTCAACCCGCTAACCTCCAACTTCCGAAAACCATCGTCAAACGCTATGAACTGGTGTCCGGTGGGGCGTCGAGGGAAGAGACCCAGAGTATCCTGACTGACGACTACGGTAATCAACTCAGCCGTACCGAGCCCTCCGGGATTCGCATCGAATACAGTTATTACCCGATTGCCGGGGAGAGCGGCAAGTGCCCGGCGGACCCACACGGTTTGTTCCAGCGCTACCTCAAGCAAGAGCGTTTAGTACCCGTAGGCAGCGTTCCCTCCGCTAGAACCACGGAGTACACCCATCTGCGCGTGCCGCCGACGGGCAGCAATTATTTTGTGCTACAGCAATCCAGCAACCAGCCCGGTGTGTTTGCCCTGCAGCAGACTTACTACGATACCCCTGTCGCACTTGCCGGCCGATTGAAGAGCGCCACTAGTACCATCGAGGGGCGGGCGTTGGTCAGTGATTTCAGTTACGTCATCACTGGCGACAACGTCGTCGAAACGCGGCGCTTGAAGGGGGTTGAGGGGCAATGGCTTGAGGCCAAGCGCACGCTTTCGCTGGTCAATCGACGCCTGTTGTCAATGACGCGAGACGGCGAAAGCACTCTGGATCTGGCTTACGACGTCAGTGGCCGGGTGACGGTGGAAACGGTTGCTCCCGGCACACCGCAACAAGCCACGCGGCAATACGCCTACCATTTTGCACAGGGGGTGACGCGTGCCCATTTGATCACCACGGATGCGCAAGGGATCAAGGCCATTACTTACTATGATGGTGCTGGTCGCCAGGTGGCCGAAGCACAGGTGATCGGCTCGAATCAGGAGCGACCCACTTGTACCTGGCGTTATGACGCGCTCGGGCAAACCGTCGAAGTGGTCGACATGGATTACGTGACCGAAGGGCAACGCTTGTTGAAAAGCACCCACACCTACAACCGTTGGGGCAACGCGAGCCGTGTCACCCAGGCCGATGGCCGCGTAGTGATCAATGAGTACGACCCGCTGCTCAATCTCACGGATGAGGGCGTTGTGGGCGGGGAACGCCGTATCACCTATTTCAATGCCTACAACCAGCCCATCAAGGTCGAGCGCCTGGATGCCAGCAACAATAAAGTTGAAGTGGAGTCGTACACCTACGATGGCCTGGGGCGATGCCTGACGGTATTGGATATCAATAAAACGCTCACTGAGTTGACTTACGACGGGTTTGACCGGCTGGTGACGACCCTGCAGAAACCGGTCGACGGTACCTCGCAGCGGCTGAGTAAAACTGACTACGCCCCAGGAACCAGCAGTGAGTTGGCCAGTGCCATCACCGTCGACGGCAAGCGGTTGGGGGCACGTACTTACGACAGCCTGGGCCGGATGACCAGCCAGGTGCGTGGGACGGGACAGGCTACGACCTGGGAATACGAGGCCGGTTGGTTTGAACCTATTGCCATGGTTTCCCCCCGGGGTGGGCGCCAGGTCATGACCTATGACAAGCAACTCGACGTGCCGACTCGGATTGAGATGACAGGACTGCCGGTGAGCACCTACCGGTATGATCCGGTGGGCGGAGCATTGACGCGTTCGGAGACCAATGGCCTGATCCATGAGCTTTTCCAGGATGCCATCGGCCATCCCGAGAAGGACATTCAAACCGCCAGCGGTACGTCGCTGACTTCGCAGTATGGCTACTCCCCCGCAGGGCGCCTGCTGCATCAGACCTCCGCCGATGGCCAGCGCAGTGCGCTTGCATACGATACCCTCGGGCGATTTTCCAAGATGACCACCGGCCCCCTGGTGATCGAACAGACTTACGATACCCTGGGTCGGCCGCAGAACCTGACCACCACCTATGAAAGCACGAAGATTCTCACACGCGTGACCTACGACTCGCTGGGTCGGGAAGCTGAGCGCCGCTTTGAGCAAAACGGTGCGTTGTTCCAAGTGTTGGCCAGTACGTATTACGTCAACGGTATGTTGGCGACTCGGTTTCTTCGCAATGCGAGTTCACAGGTGGTCATTGGCGAGACCTTCACCTACGACGCCTACCTGCGGCTCAAGACCTATAGCTGTGAGGGGCCTGAACATCCCAAGGATCACCTGGGCCGGGGCATTGTCGGGGAGGAGTACACCTTCGACAGCCTCAATAACATGACGCGGGTCGTCACTGCATTTGCCGATGGCACACAAGACACCTGCCAACGTTATTTTACCGGTACCGACCCCACGCAGTTGACCCGCCTGACCCATACCCGCCCGGTGCAGGATGTCACCCTGACATATGATGCCGCGGGCAATTTGCAGACGAGCCCAGAGGGCCACGCCTATACGTACAATGGCTTTGAACAACTGACGGCGGTGAAGGCCGGGCCCCTCGACTACAGCTATAAGTACGATGCCGAGGCGCGCCAGGTACATGCATCGCGGGGCGCTGAACCGTCCGTGATGCTGGCATACGCCGGTAGGCGTCTGGATCTGCTGGTTGAAGGCAGTAAAAAAATCCGTTTCGCTGACGGTGGGGATGAGGTGATGGCGCGCAGTGGTGGCGTGGACAGCCCACAACTGCATATGAACGATGCCAGCGGTAGTGTGCGCGGCCTGTCAACTCCCGGCCAGCCCCATGTCCGCCGGCACTACACACCCTATGGTGATGCATATATCCCCCTGGATGATGGCAAGGTCCGCAGCATGGCCGACCTGCAACTGCCGGCGTTCAATGGCGAGCGTCTGGATGTGCCGACCAACCTGTATTTCCTCGGTAATGGTCTGCGGGCCTACAGTCCTAGCTTGAGGATGTTCTTGCAGCCTGATCTGTTGGGGCCATTTGATGAGGGGGGGATCAATTGCTATGCCTACTGTGCCGGCAACCCGATCAACATGCGCGATCCTAGTGGGATGTGGCCTGGCTGGCTGAAGTGGGTATTGACCGGGGTAGCACTGGCGTTGTCGGTGGTAACGCTTGGGTTTGGGGCCGCCGGTCTTGCGGCAGCAGCAGCTGCGTATTCGGCAACGTCAATTGCTGCGGGGTTAGCCGCGACAGTAGCGGTGGCGGCAGCCGTGGCGGCGCCGGCCGCTGCGGGTGTCGTGGCGGGTACGGCAGTCGCTGCGGCTGCGACTGCCGCTGCGACTGCAGCTGCCACCGCAGCGTGGGTTATCGCCTCCAAGGCAACGATCGTCGTCGGAGCGGGGCTCGGTGTTGTAGGCGGGACGTTGGGTGTCGCGGGGCTGGCGACTGCCGAGGTCGATAAAGCCATGGGGTGGGACCGTTCACACATCATCCGTAGGCTGGGGTGGGCCTCCCTCGGGTTTTCAATTGCCTCGTTGGTGGTGGGTATTGGGGGGGCTTATACCTCGTGGCACATGACCTACACCTCTGCGGCCTCAAAGGCTGCCGGAGCCGGAAAATTGCTGGAAAGTCCCGGCGCCTTGGGGCTAATCGCGGGGGGCAAACGCATGTTGGGCTTATCCTACAAATTCACCGATAAATGGGGCATCACCCCCTACAGCCAGCTTTTTGGGGCTACACGGGCTGTATTGAGATTTACCAATCTGGGTCGCTCGATACAAGCGAGAGTCGGCTCACCGGCCACACCCCGACCGGAAGGCGGCGGTCCTGCTCCCGCCCAACCCCAGTCGCAACCCACTGCCAGTCGAGTGGTCGATATGCCCGGCAGCAGCGCCGGCTACTACCAGTCATTCAGAGAGGAAGCCTCGCGCATTCGCCAGCCCATCCTGGGGGAACTGTATCGAGGGTAGTCTTGGCAAACGCCGCATTAACCCAGACGCCGGGGCGACAACATCGCCTCGGCCAACCCCGCATCCGGCGTGTCGGGACAGCCAGTAACCGGCACTGGCACCGGCGATGATGAGGTCGTCGGCCGGGTTCATGGGGCTTCATTGAATATAAAAGCGCTGAAAGCCAATGTGGGAGCGGGGGGGGGGGGGGGGGGGGGGGGGGGGGGGGGGGGGGGGTTTTTTTTTTTTTTTTTTTTGGGGGGGCGCC
>NZ_JANLOH010000061.1:0-20044 GCF_025466155.1 Pseudomonas sp. 13B_2.1_Bac1
ACACTTGACCCTATTTCAGGGTGAAAGCTACTTACCGCCGCTGACTTGTTTGTACAGCGCATCGGCGTTGGCATTCGTCACTGGCACCCACGGCAGGATGTAGTTCTTGGCGGTGCCATCAGCCCATTTCACGTCCTTGGCGTAACGCTCCCAGATCACCGATTGCGGCTTGTAGTCCTTGCCGGCCAGGGCGCGCAACGCCACGTCCAGTGCGCCTTGGGATTGGGCCTGGGCGTCTTGCAGGAAGGTGGTGACTTCGTCTTTTTTCGCGGCCTGGATCGCGTCCGGCATGCCGTCGATGGAGGTCACCGGCACGTCTTTGGAAGTCAGCCCGTGAGACTTCAGCGCCTGTACGGCGCCGAGGGCCATGTCGTCGTTTTGCGCGATCACACCGTTGATGCCTTTGGGGTGCGCGTTCAGCCAGTCTTCGGTCAGGGTCAGCGCCTGCGCACGGTCCCAGTTGGCAGTCTTTTTCTCGATGATCTTGATGTCCGGGTGCTTGCCCAGTACTTCCAGCTCGCCTTTTTCCCGGTCGATTTGCGCCGACTGGCCGATCGGGCCCTGGATGATCACCACGTTGCCTTTGCCATTGAGCTTGTCGACCATGGCCTGGGCCTGCAGGCGGCCGCCTTCCACATCGTCGTTACCCACGTACGGCACAGCGGCATCGGCTACTTTCGTATTCGAGGCGATGACCACCACGTCGTTGCTCATGGCCTGCTTCACGGTGCCGACGCCGGCCTTGGTGTCGATGGGCACGAACAGAATGGCGTCGTAGCGCTGGGTCACCATGTTTTCGATCTGGTTGTTCTGGGTCAGGGCGTCATAGTTGCCGTCGAACACCGTCAGTTGCACGGTGCCGTCCTTGACCGCCGGGTGTTCTTTCAGCTCGCGTACCCAGTTCTGCATGAACTGGCCCTTGAGGCCGTAGACGGCGGCACCGATTTTGTAGGTCTTGCCGTCGGCAGCCATGGCGATACTGCAGGAGAGCAGGGAGAAAGCCGCTGTGGCGGCCAAGGTGGTACCAAGTTTCATGAGTAGAACTCCAGTTATTGTTGTGGGTCGTTCTCTAGCGTTTTTTCTTGCGCCACACGTCGATCAGTACTGCGAACACGATGATCAGGCCCTTGGCGACCTGCTGGTAATAAGAGGACACGCCGAGCAGGTTCAGCCCGTTGTTGATCACGCCGATCAACAGTGCGCCGAACAGCGTGCCGACAATGCTGCCGGTGCCCCCCGACAAGCTCGTACCGCCGATCACCACGGCGGCAATCGCGTCCAGTTCATAGGAGACCCCGGCCTGGGGCAGGGCAGAGGTGGTGCGGGCCGACAGCACCACGCCAGCCAGTCCGGCGAGCAGGCCCGAGACCACGTAAACCGAAAACATCACCTTGCGCACACCGATGCCTGAGGTGCGTGCGCTCTTTTCATTGCCGCCCACCGCGTACACATAGCGGCCGTAGGTGGTGTAGCGCAGCACCATCCAGAAGATCAGCGCGACCACGGCGAAGATGATGATCGGCACGCCGATCGGGCCGATCTTGCCGATGCCCAGCGCCAGGTAGGCGTCGGGCAGGTCGGTGATCGGGCTGCCATCGTTGAGGATGAAGGTCATGCCCCGCGCAATGCTGAGCATGCCCAGGGTGGCCACGAACGGCGGGATCGACAGGTTGGCGATCATGAAGCCGTTCACCACGCCGAGCATCGCCCCGGCAAACATCCCGGCGCTGACCGCCGCGAGCAGGCCATAACCCTGGGTGGCGACCATGGCGCTGCACAGTCCGGCAAAGGCCAGGATCGAGCCCACCGACAAGTCGATGCCCTTGGTCAGGATCACGTAGGTCATGCCCACCGCGAGGATGCCGTTGATGGAGGTCTGGCGCAGGATGTCCATCCAGTTGCGCCAGGTCATGAAGTATTCGCTGGAGAACGCCATCACCACGCACAGCAGGATGAACACCAGCGGCAGGCCGAAGCGGTCGAGGGACAGGCGCAGGCGATTGCGGGGTGTGGCAATAGGTGCGGCGGCGGGTGTGGACAGGGTTTTGGCATTCATGAGGCAAGACTCAACAAGGCTTCCTGGGAAAGGGCGGTGTCGGTGCTGATGGTCACCAGCCGGCCGCCCTTGAATACGGCGATGCGATCACTCAGATGCAGCAGCTCCGGCGCTTCCGACGACACCACGATGGCCGCGCCACCGGCGCGTACGAACTGGTCGAGCAGGTGGTAGATCTCCTGCTTGGCGCCCTCGTCGATCCCGCGGGTCGGTTCGTCACACAGCAGGCACACCGGCTCGGTGGACAGGCATTTGGCGAGTACCACTTTCTGTTGGTTGCCACCGCTCATGGATGCCACCGGCAATTCCAGGGAAGTGGTCTTGATCTGCAGGCGCTTGACCATGTCCTGGGCCAGTTGGGTTTCCTTGCGCGCATTGATCAGCGACCAACTCGACAGGCGCTTGTAGGCCGACAGGGCAATGTTGGAAAGAATGCTGCCGGTGAGCACCAGGCCGCTGTCCTTGCGGTCTTCGGTGACCAGCGACATGCCGGCACTGATGGTCGCCTTGGGCAGCCCGATGGGCATGGGCTTGCCTTGCAGGGTCACGCTGCCGGAGTCCGCGACCGTGAGGCCGTAGATGCAGTTGAGGAACTCGCTGCGCCCCGAACCCATCAAGCCGTAGATGCCGAGGATTTCACCCTGGCGCAGCTGCAGGCTGATGTCGTGGAACTCACCGGCGCGGCTCAGGTTGTCGACTTGCAGGCAGGTGTCGGCGGCGCATTCGCGGCCGACCTTGTGGTCGATGCGGGTCAGTTCCTGGCCGACGATGCCGCGCACGAGGTGGTTGCGGTCGATATCGGCCATGCGTCCGCTTTCGACAAAGGCGCCGTCGCGAAAGATGCTGTAGTCATCGGCGATCTGCGCCAGTTCGCTCAGGCGGTGCGACACATACACGATGCCGGCGCCCCGGGCAGTCAGGCGGCGAATGGCCTTGAACAGGGTTTCTGCCTCGCGTTCGCCGATGGCCGAAGTGGGCTCATCCATGATCATCACCTGGCAGTCATGGCTGAAGGCCTTGGCGATTTCCACCAGTTGGATCTGCGCGACGCTCAGGCGGTGCATGGGGCTGGTGGCGTCGACCTCGAACTCCAGGCTGTCGAGCAGCTCGCGGGTGCGGCGGTTCAGGGTCTTGTTGTCGACGATGCAACCGGCGCGGCGCGGTTCACGGCCCAGCCAGATGTTTTCGGCAACGGTCATGTAGGGGATGGGTTCCAGCTCCTGGGTGATCATCGCGATCCCCGCCGCCAGCGCTTCACTCGGGCGGTTGAACTGCACCGGCGTGCCGTTGAGCAGAATGCTGCCGGCATCGCGCTGGGTGATGCCCATCAAGATACTCAGGAATGTCGATTTGCCTGCGCCATTGCCGCCGCACAGGGCGTGGACGCTGCCGGCCCGCAGAGAGAGGCGCCCGTCACGCAGGGCAGGGACCCCGGCGTAAGCCTTGGCGACGTGTTCAGCCTGGAGCAGTAATGGCGTGGCCATCGGCGTGTCCTCGTGCTGTGAATTCTTATTAGGTCGCACAGTCATGTTTCGCTGTGATCATATGTGTATCAAATGAAATTCTGATCAGTCAATCTCTTTCATGTAAAAGCGATGATTCTCATCTTGGTGGTCAATAAGGCCGTTTTTGACGCCTTTGACTGCGGGGTCAGTTAAATCATGCTTGACATAGAGGGTTGGATGACCGCGAAATGTCTGAGCGGAATTTCACTGAATGATCATTTGATCAGTCATAAGTACGATCACGGCAGCGGAGCCAGACGCCATGAACACACCTTTCCCGGTGGCTATCGGATGCGATGAAGCAGGTTTTGAGCTCAAAGAGCTGTTGAAGCGCCATATCGAGGCGCTGGGCTATCCGGTGACCGACTTCGGCACCCATTCCACTGCGCCCGTGCTTTATCCGGACATCGCCCTGGCCGTGGCCACTGCGATCAATGCCGGTCAGCAGCGGCTGGGCGTGCTGGTGTGCGGCACCGGGATTGGCATGGCCATTTCGGCCAACAAGGTGCTGGGCATCCGCGCGGCCCAGGCCCATGACACCTATTCGGCGGAGCGTGCACGCAAGAGCAACGATGCGCAGATCTTGTCCATCGGTGCGCGGGTAATCGGCGCCGAGCTGGCCAAGAGCATCGTCAAGTCGTTCCTGGAGTCGGAGTTCGAAGCGGCGCGTTCCGGGGCCAAGGTCGAGCGCATCAATGCAATCGAGCGCGATGGGCATCAGTAGTGGACTAAACGGGGCAAGAGTCGGGAGAATGCGCCTTTGACGCCGAAACGGAAGCCCGTCCCCATGAGTGACAGTACCCAGCGCATAGCCAGCGATATCGATCAGATGACCGAAGTGGCGATGCTCTATTACCTTGAGAACGTCACTCAGGAAGCCATCGCCAAGCGCTTCGACCTGTCACGCGCAAAGGTCAGTCGCCTGCTCAAGCGTGCACGCGATGAGGGCATTGTCGAGGTGCGCGTGTTGCAGCATCCGGCCATGAACAACGAGCTGGAGCAGGCCCTGGTCAAGCGCTTCAAGCTGGATCGCGCGTTGATCGCCGTCGATCACAGTGAGCCCGACACCCAGCGCTCGGCCGTCGCCAGCCTGGTCGCCAACTACCTGAACAAGACGCTCAGCGACGGCATGATTGTCGCCGTGGGCATGGGGCGCAACGTCGGTGCGGTGGCCGATAACGTGTTTCTGCCGGTGACGCGCAACTGCACGTTTGTCTGTGCGATCGGCGGTTCGCTCAAGGCGGGCGAATACATGAACCCCGACCATATCTGTCGGCGCCTGGCGCTGCGGTTTGGCGGTGAAAGCGAAAGCCTGTACGCCCCGGCCCTGGTGGCCAACCCGGAGCTGCGCGGGGTGTTGATCAATAACGACACGGTGCGCTCGACCCTCGACCGGGCGCGGCGTGCCGATATCGCCTTGATCGGTATCGGCGACATGAGCGAGAACAGCAACATGGTGCGCATGGGCTGGTTCTCGCCACAGGAAATTGCCCAGGCACGGTTGTCCGGCACCGTGGGCGACATGATGGGCTATGACTTTATCGACATTCACGGCCAGCCGGCGGTCAACGCGATTCAGGGGCGCGTGATCGGGTTGACGGTGCAGGAGCTGTTTCGGATTCCAGACGTGGTGGCGATTGCCAGCGAGAACACCAAGGCGGCGGCGACGCTGGGGGCGTTGCGGTCGGGGGTGATCAATACGCTGGCGACGACGGTGACGAATGCGCATACGATTTTGGCGCTGGATGATGCTACCCGTAAAAGCTGACACCACGCAGGGCAAAATGTGGGAGCGGGCTTGCTCGCGAAGGCGGTGATTCAGTTAATTCATGTGTTGACTGACACACCGCCTTCACCAACAAGCCCGCTGCTAAATGGGTTTTGTGTTGGCTTGGTGTACAGATCTTGTAATAGTTTTGCGTTGTAGGAAATTTGTATTTCGGCTGTAGGATTCAAGTCCTTTTGTCATTTCAGGACTTGCATGAACACCCTCTCGGAGCCTCCCAGTCGTCTTTCCCCAAGACATCCGCTGTTGCTGTTCCCGCTGAAGCACCCCGTATTTCGCTTGCTAACCTTGTCCCGGTCATCCACTGATCGCGCCTTGCCGTGCCCGGCATTCTGAAACCTGTAAAGAGACTCTATAAATGGAATGGTTAGCGGATCCAACGGCCTGGCTCGGCCTGTTGACCTTGATTGTGCTGGAACTGGTGCTGGGTATCGACAACCTGGTGTTTATCGCGATCCTGGCGGACAAACTGCCACCGGAGCAGCGCGACCGTGCGCGCTTGATCGGTTTGTCGCTGGCGCTGCTGATGCGCCTGGGCTTGCTGGCGAGTATTTCCTGGTTGGTCACGCTGACCCAGCCGCTGTTCGAGGTGTTCGACAAGAGCTTCTCGGGGCGTGACCTGATCATGCTGTTTGGCGGTGTGTTCCTGTTGTTCAAGGCCACCATGGAATTGCACGAACGCCTCGAAGGGCATGTGGCCCAGCGCTCCGGCAATGTGGCTTATGCGATGTTCTGGCCGATCGTGGCGCAGATCGTGGTGCTTGACGCGGTGTTCTCCCTCGACGCGGTGATTACCGCCGTGGGCATGGTGGATGAGCTGGCGGTCATGATGATCGCGGTGATCGTGTCCATCGGCCTGATGATCGTGGCGAGCAAGCCGCTGACGCGATTCGTCAACGCGCACCCGACGGTGATCATGCTGTGCCTGGGCTTTTTGATGATGATCGGCTTCGCGCTGACCGCCGAAGGCCTGGGTTTCCACATCCCGAAAGGCTATCTGTACGCGGCGATTAGTTTCTCGATCCTGATCGAGGTGTTCAACCAGATTGCCCGCGCGCGTCGCAAGAAGTCTGCACAAGGTGTGCTGCCGGTGCGTGAGCGCACGGCGCATGCGGTGATGCGCTTGCTCGGCGGGCGCAGCCTGGCGGTGGAGGAGGTGGGTGAAGAGGTTGCCGACCTGCTCGGCGAGCCCGATGCTGCACAGGGCCCGCTGTTCGATCGGCGTGAGCGCGTGATGATCAGCGGTGTGCTGCAACTGGCCGAGCGGCCGATTCGCACACTGATGACGCCGCGGGCCAAGGTCGACTGTATTGACCTGGCGGACGATCCCGAGACTATCCGCCTGAAACTGATGCATTCGTCTTACTCGCGGCTGCCGTTGATCCGCAACGGCGATGTCGATGAGCCTTTGGGTTTTGTGCACAAGAAGGAGTTGCTCAAGGAATACCTGGCTGGCAACGAGCCGAACCTGGAGCACCTGGCGCGCCGCGCGATCAACTTGCTCGAGAGTTTTTCGATTCTCAACGCGCTGGAGCAGATGCGTCAGGAGTCGACCCATATCGCCTTCGTGATCAACGAATTCGGCGACTTCATGGGGGTGCTGAGCATGACCGACATCCTTGAATCCATCGCCGGTGAGTTGCCGGACGCCAGTGAAGTCGAGGGCCCGGACATTGTCGAGGAAGAAGGTGGCTACCGTGCCAATGGCGCCTTGAACCTGAGCCTGGTGCGGCAGCGTACCGGTTTCAAGGCTGCCGCAACCGAGGATTATCAAACCCTGGCGGGTTTGGTGATGAGCCTGCTCGACCGCCTGCCGGTGGTGGGCGATAGCCTGGAGCATGTGGGCTGGCGTCTGACGGTAGCCGCAGTGGAGGAGCGCCGGGTGACGCAGGTGCTTTTGCACCCAGGCTCCGATCATAGCGGCTGAACAAGGCCTGCACACACTGCACTTGTTCTTCTTTAGGGCCGAAACCTTTGAGTTTTTCTACCAGGGTTCCGTTCAGGTAGATCAGTAATGTCGGGGTGCCCGTCACATCAGGGTGCCTCGGCGTGTGCGCGCAATCGAGTATCAGGCTGACGATCCAGGGATGCCTGCCGGCCGTCCTGGCAAATAGCGGCCGTGCATTCGCACAGGCAGCGCAGTGTTGGGTAACAAACAGAATGAACACCGGGTGTGGTGTGTCAAGCACCCTGGCAAACTCCTGCGCACTGGAAATTTTTTGCGTGGCCACTCCCATGGTCATCTCCCTTCAGGCCGCGTGGGTGTGTTGCCAACGCTAAGCCGGGATATCACCTGCGTCTACTGTCAACCTTCACAGGTCATCGTCGCGCTCCACCCGCTCGCGCGCCTTGCGGGCCTGGCTCGCGCATTTCTTGTATTCCAGGTTGTCCCGCGAGGCTTTCGCCTGGCGGTAACCATGATGATTCTGGCTGGTGTAGTTGGTGCTCAAGGCATCGTTGAGCTTGCGCAGTTCTTCCTTGCATTCACGGCGATCGTTACTGGCCGCAGCGTTGCCAGCCACCAGCAACGTCAGCAAGCCGGCGACAAGACAGGCTTTTATCGACATAGACCCTCTCAACCAAATGGCGCCCATCTGTCTCCTGCAGCGGGGCGTGTAGACATTGCATCAAGGCTAGCCGAGCGCCGCGATTTTTCCATGCCTGCCGCGCACCTTGATGGTGCGGGTAACACCGTTGTGGCGCACAGGTCAGTGGCTGTCACCGGCGTCTGGGGTCTTGGGTAGCAAAATGATTCCAGGTAGTGGCGCAGCGCCTGTTGAATCGCGAGTGTTCATCTAGCTGATTTATAAGCAATTTAGTCCTGTCATATTTTTCTGTTACTGCGTGTGGCACACTTTCTGCTGTCTATTCCGTTGTTACATACTAAGTTCCGGTATAGCGGAATACACAACTCCTGGAGTGCTTGTCATGCATCACCGACCTTCCGTGTTCAAAGCGTGTGTTTTTCTCTTCGCCGCATCGGCTTCCCTCGCCAGCGTAGTGCAGGCGGCGGACAGCAAGCTCGATGATGTGCTCAAGCGTGGGCACCTGATCGTGGGTACAGGCAGTACCAATGCGCCGTGGCACTTCCAGGGAGCGGATGGCAAGTTGCAGGGGTTTGATATCGACATCGGCCGCATTGTGGCCAAGGGTCTGTTCAACGACCCGAGCAAGGTCGAGTTTGTGGTGCAGTCGTCCGACGCACGGATTCCCAACCTGCTGACCGACAAGGTCGACATGAGTTGCCAGTTCATCACCGTCACCGCCAGCCGTGCGCAGCAAGTGGCGTTCACCCTGCCTTACTACCGTGAAGGTGTGGGCCTGCTGCTGCCGAACAACAGCAAATACAAGGAAATCGAAGACCTGCAGGCCGCCGGTGATGGCGTCACTGTCGCCGTGCTGCAGAACGTCTACGCCGAGGAACTGGTGCACCAGGCACTGCCCAAGGCCAAGGTCGACCAGTACGACAGCGTCGATCTGATGTACCAGGCGGTGAACTCCGGCCGCGCCGATGCCGCCGCCACCGACCAGTCCTCGGTCAAATACCTGATGGTGCAGAACCCCGGCCGCTACCGCAGCCCGACCTACGCCTGGAGCCCGCAAACCTACGCGTGCGCCGTCAAGCGTGGCGATCAGGACTGGCTGAACTTCGTCAACACCGCGCTGCATGAAGCCATGACCGGCGTGGAGTTCCCGACCTACAAGGCCTCGTTCAAGCAATGGTTCGGTGTGGATCTGCCAGAACCGGCGATCGGCTTCCCGGTTGAGTTCAAGTAATTCGTAAACGCTGGGGCGTCGCTGACGGCGCCCCATTCAGGTACTGCCGACCATGAACTATCAGTTGAACTTTGCCGCCGTGTGGCGAGACTTCCCCAGCTTGCTGGCGGGGCTCGGCCTGGGCCTCGAGCTGGCGCTGCTGTCGATCGCCATCGGTTGCGTGATCGGCCTGTTGATGGCATTTGCCATGCTGTCCAAACACAAGGTCTTGCGTGTGCTCGCCTCGGTGTATGTGACGGTGATCCGCAATACGCCGATCCTGGTGCTGATCCTGTTGATCTACTTCGCGCTGCCCAGCCTGGGCATCCGCCTGGACAAGATCCCCTCGTTCATCATCACCTTGTCGTTGTACGCCGGGGCTTACCTGACCGAAGTGTTCCGCGCCGGGCTGTTGAATATTCCCAAGGGCTTGCGCGAAGCCGGCCTGGCCATCGGCCTGGGCGAATGGCGCATCCGTGCCTATATCACCGTGCCGGTGATGTTGCGCAACGTGCTGCCGGCCCTGTCGAACAACTTTATTTCGCTGTTCAAGGACACCTCGCTGGCCGCGGCCATTGCGGTGCCCGAGCTGACTTATTACGCCCGCAAGATCAACGTCGAAAGCTACCGGGTGATTGAAACCTGGCTGGTCACGACCGCACTCTACGTGGCTGCCTGTTACCTCATTGCCATGCTGCTCCGTTACCTGGAACAGCGTCTGGCGATCCGTCGTTAAGGAAGGTTTCCATGTACGAATCCCCCAGCTGGTTGCATGAGTTGTGGATCGCCCGGGACACCCTCTGGGCGGGGTTCCAGGCCAGTGTGTATGTCTCGGCACTGGCGATTATCTTCGGCACGCTGATCGGTATCGTCGCCGGGTTGATCCTGACCTACGGCAAATTCTGGATGCGCGCGCCGTTTCGCCTGTATGTCGACCTGATCCGTGGCACGCCGGTGTTTGTGCTGGTGTTGGCGTGCTTTTACATGCTGCCGGCGCTCGGTTGGCAGATCAGCGCATTCCAGGCCGGTGCCGTCGGGCTCACGCTGTTCTGCGGCTCCCACGTCTCGGAAATCGTGCGCGGCGCGCTGCAAGCCATTCCCCGTGGGCAACTGGAAGCGGGCAAGGCCATCGGCCTGACGTTTTACCAGTCCCTGGGCTACGTGCTGTTGCCCCAGGCGCTGCGCCAGATCCTGCCGACCTGGGTCAATTCCTCCACGGAAATCGTCAAGGCCTCGACCTTGCTGTCGGTGATCGGCGTGGCCGAATTGCTGCTGAGCACCCAACAGGTGATCGCACGCACTTTCATGACCCTGGAGTTCTACCTGTTCGCAGGCTTTATGTTCTTTGTCATCAACTACGCCATCGAGTTATTCGGGCGCTACATTGAAAAGCGGGTGGCCTTGCCATGAACCAACCTCAAACCAACCAACCGCTGCTGAACATCCGTGGCCTGCGCAAGCAATACGGCCAGGTCGAAGTGCTCAAGGGCGTCGACCTGTCCATGCAGCGCGGCAACGTGGTGACATTGATCGGCTCCAGCGGCTCGGGCAAGACCACGCTGCTGCGCTGCGTCAACCTGCTGGAGGAATTCCAGGGCGGCCAGATCACCCTGGATGGCGAGTCCATCGGCTACAGCGAGATTGCCGGCAGACGCGTACGTCACCCCGAGCGGGTGATTGCCCAGCACCGCGCGATGACGGGCATGGCATTCCAGCAATTCAACCTGTTCCCACATCTGACCGCGTTGCAGAACGTGACCCTCGGCCTGCTCAAGGTCAAGAAGATGGGCAAGGACGAAGCCGTGGCCCTCGCCGAAAAATGGCTCGACCGCGTCGGCCTGCTGGAGCGGCGCAATCACTTCCCGGGCCAGCTCTCGGGTGGCCAGCAGCAGCGTGTGGCGATTGCCCGCGCGATTGCGATGAACCCCAGCCTGATGCTGTTCGACGAGGTCACCTCGGCCCTCGACCCGGAACTGGTCGGGGAAGTGCTCAGCGTGATCAAGGGCCTGGCGGAAGAGGGCATGACCATGTTGCTGGTCACCCACGAAATGCGCTTTGCCTATGAAGTGTCCGACAAGATCGTGTTCATGAACCAGGGCCGCATTGAAGAGCAGGGCACCTCGAAGGACATCTTCGAGCGGCCGCAATCGCCGCGCCTGGCGGAGTTTTTGAAGAACATTCGTTTTTAATCGATTTATTAGCAGGAGATATATTTATGAGCATTACTCGTTACGGCACCGGCAGCACCGCCGGCGGTGGCCAGCCACGTCCTTTCGCCCGCGCGGTGGAAGCGGACGGCTGGCTCTACGTCTCGGGCCAGGTGCCAGCGGTGGACGGTGAAATCATCAACGGCGGCATCATCGAACAGACCCGCCAGACCATGCGTAACGTGGTGGCGATCCTCGAAGAGGCCGGTTACGAATTGAAAGATGTGGTGCGCGTCGGCGTCTGGCTGGAAGACCCACGGGATTTCTGGAGTTTCAACAAGGTGTTCGGTGAATACTTCACCCCGGAACACGCCCCGGCGCGTGCCTGCGTGCAGGCCAACATGATGGTGGACTGCAAGGTCGAGATCGATTGCGTGGCCTACAAGAAAAAAGGCTAAATGCCCGGATCTGAAGCCCAAAGCTGATCAAATGTGGGAGCGGGCTTGCTCGCGAATGCGGTGTGTCATTAAGCGCACCTGTAACTGATCCAATGCGTTCGCGAGCAAGCCCGCTCCCACAGGGGATTTGTGTTGATAGCAACATTCTGACCGGACCGAAAACCGCCATGACCGAAGACACCATCAAACGCCGCGCCAAGGGCCTGGACCGGGCGTTCGATATCCTCGATTTTCTCAAGGAAATCGGCCAGCCCCTGCGCCCGAATGATATCGCCAGCGGCATCGGCAGCCCGAAATCCACGGTCTACGAACTGGTCGCGTCCCTGCTCGAACGGCGCATCCTGGAAACGGTCGGCAAAGACGGTCACGTCTACCTGGGTCGCCAGCTGTACTTCCTCGGCCAGGCGCACTTGCGTCATTTCGACCTGACCCGCGAGGCCGACCAAGCGCTACAGGAAATCGTCAGCCAGACCCACGAAACCGCGCAGATGTGCCTGCTCAACGGGCGCAAATACACGGTTGCGCTGATGCGCGAGGGCGAGCGGCATTTTCGTATTTCCTCGGACATCGGCGAAAACGCGCCGATCCCGTGGACCGCGTCCGGGCGCTTGTTGCTGGGGCACTTGAGCGACCAGCAGATCATCGACCTGATCGACTACGCCGACTTCATCCTGCCGGACGGCCAGCGCCTGCCGCTGGAGACCTTCCTGGCCCAGATCCGCCAGGCCACGCTCGATGGGTTCTTCTCCTTCGACAGTGTGGCCGACACCTTTACCCATTGCTTTGCCGCCCCGGTGCGGGACGCGCAGGGCATCAGCATTGCGACCCTGTGCATCGTCGCGCCGCGCGCCGATGCGATCAAAAATTACAACGACTACCGCCGGGTGCTGATCGAAAGCGCCAACAACCTGGCCCGTCGCATCAACGAATAGGAACCTTCCATGCCTGCCAACAATGCCGTTGAAAAAGGCGCCGCCGCCGTCGGTGCACACCTGGTCCGCGACGTCAGCCTGCCTGCCCTGGTGCTGCACCGCGAGGCCCTGGAACACAACATCCGCTGGATGCAGGACTTTGTCAGCCGCAGCGGCGCAGAGCTTGCGCCCCATGGCAAGACCAGCATGATGCCGGCGCTGTTTCAACGCCAGATCGAGGCCGGCGCCTGGGGCATCACCCTGGCCAACGCCGTGCAGGTCCGTGCTGCGTATGCCGGTGGCGTGCGTCGCGTGTTGATGGCCAACCAACTGGTCGGCGCGCCGAACATGGCATTGATCGCCGACCTGCTGGCCGACCAGGATTTCGACTTCCACTGCATGGTCGATCACCCGGATAACGTCGCCGACCTCGGTCTGTTTTTCGCTGCCCGTGGCCTGCGCCTGAACGTGATGATCGAATACGGTGTGGTGGGTGGTCGTTGCGGCTGCCGCAGCGAGCAGGAAGTGCGTGACCTGGCGAAGGCGATCAAGGCCCAGCCGGCACTGGCCCTCACGGGGATCGAAGGCTATGAAGGCGTGATCCACGGCGAGCACGCCATCAGCGGCATCCGCGACTTCGCCGCCAGCCTGGTGCGCCTGGCTGTCGATCTGCAGAACAACGGCTCCTTTGACCTGCCCAAGCCGATCGTCACCGCCTCGGGCTCGGCCTGGTACGACTTGATCGCCGAGTCGTTCGAAGAGCAGAACGCCGCCGGCCGTTTCCTCAGTGTGTTGCGCCCTGGCAGCTACGTAGCCCACGACCATGGCATCTACAAGGAAGCACAGTGCTGCGTGCTTGACCGCCGCAGCGATCTCAACGAAGGCCTGCGTCCGGCACTGGAAGTCTGGGCCCATGTGCAATCGCTGCCCGAGCCAGGTTTTGCGGTGATTGCCCTGGGCAAGCGCGACGTGGCCTACGACGCCGGCCTGCCGGTGCCGCTCAAGCGCTACAAGGCCGGGGTCGTGCCGGCGGAAGGCGATGACGTAAGCGCCTGCACCGTCACCGCGGTGATGGACCAGCACGCTTTCATGAGCGTAGCGCCGGGCGTGGAGCTGCGTATCGGCGACATCATTTCGTTCGGTACTTCGCACCCTTGCCTGACCTTCGACAAGTGGCAGGTCGGCTGCCTGGTGGATGAGCAATTGCAGGTGATCGAGTCCCTGCAGACCTGCTTCTAGTCCGCGTCGCCCCATCGCCGGCCTGGCAGCGCTTTCCCTGCAGGCGCCCACTTGCCGGCGATGAGGCCCCACAGAACACCAGAGATGAGAAGGCATGAACACACCCTTGCGCATCGCCCTGATCGGCGAATGCATGATCGAACTGCAACACCGCGCCGATGGCAGCCTGCACCAGAGCTTCGGCGGCGACACCCTCAACTCGGCGGTGTACCTGCGCCGCGAGCTGGGCGATAGCGGCGCCGTCGACTACGTCACCGCCCTGGGCGACGACAGTTTCAGCGACGCCATGTGCGCGCAGTGGGCCGAAGAGGGCCTTGGCCTGGCGCAGGTCCAGCGTCTGCCTGGACGCCTGCCGGGGCTTTATTGCATCCAGACCGACGCCAACGGCGAGCGCAAATTCCTCTACTGGCGCAACGAAGCGGCGGTGCGCGACTGCTTCACCACGCCGGCCGCCGAGCCGATCCTGGCGGCCTTGGCGGGTTATGACGTGGTGTATTTCAGCGGTATCACCCTGGCGGTCTTGGGTGAAGTCGGGCGCGCGCGTTTGCTGCAAGCGCTGGTGGAAACCCGCCGGCGCGGCGGCCGAGTGGTGTTCGACAACAACTACCGGCCGCGCCTGTGGGCCAGTGTCGAAGCGGCACGCGCGGCGTATCACACGGTGTTGGCCGAGGTGGACATCGCCCTGCTCACCGAGGATGACGAGCGCGCCTTGTTTGGCTATGCAGACAGCGAGCAGGTGTTTGCGGCCTACCCGAGTATCGCCGAAGTGGTGCTCAAGCGCGGGGCGGATGCGTGCTTGATTCGCTGCAACGGCGAGCGCTTTTCAGTGCCGGCGCTGAAGGTCGAGAAGGTGGTGGACACCACGGCGGCGGGGGATTCGTTCAGTGCCGCGTATTTGGCGGGTCGGCTGAAAGGCGGCTCACCAGAGGAGGCCGCCTTGGCCGGACATCGGTTGGCGAGCCGGGTGATTCAAGTGCCTGGTGCGCTCATCCCACGAATTTAAGCCGCTCCGTGTGGTGAGCGGGCTTCTGTGGTGAGTTGGCTTCTGTGGTGAGCGGGCCTCTGTGGTGAGCGGGCTTGCCCCGCGTTGGAGTGCGCAGCGCTCCCAAGATTTTTGGGGCCGCTACGCAGCCCAACGCGGGGCAAGCCCGCTCACCACAACTACTCACAACCACCACAGCAACAAGCGATCAATCGCGGTAAAACACCTGCACCAGGTGGTACCCGAATTTGCTCTTGATCGGGCCGTGCACCACTTTCACCGGCTTCTTGAAGATCACCGCATCGATCGCCCCGACCATCTGCCCCGGCCGCACTTCACCCAGGTCCCCGCCGCGCTTGCCGGACGGGCAGGTCGAGTACTTCTTGGCCAACACATCAAACGCTTCGCCCTTGGCAATGCGCTGCTTGAGTTGTTCGGCTTCTTCGCTGGTTTTCACCAGGATATGGCGGGCTTGGGCTTTCATTGATCTCTACCAGGTGTGCGACGGCGCGCGATTATGCCTGAACTCACTCTTCGACGCTGATCATGCTGCGGATTTTTGTCGCCAGCAAGTCGATGGAAAATGGCTTGGCGACCATGTCCATGCCGTCCTCGAGGAAGCCCTGGCGCTCGGCGGCTTTTTCAGCGTAACCGGTCATGAATAGCACCTTGAGGCCCGGTCGATGCTGGCGTGCGATTTCCGCCAGTTGCCGGCCATTCATGCCCGGCAGGCCGACGTCGGTGACGAGCAAGTCCACGCGCAAATCCGATTCCAGCAGCGGCAGCGCGGTGCGGGCATCGGCGGCCTGGTGCGCGGTGTAGCCGAGTTCGTCGAGCACATTCACCACCAGCATGCGCACCGCCGGGTCGTCCTCGACCACCACCACGGCTTCGCCGGCCAGCGCCAGCGGTGCCTCGCTGAGGTTCGGCGGCAGGCTGCTTTCCAGGGCGGTGCCGTGCAGACGTGGCAGGTACAGGCGCACGCAGGTGCCCTGGCCTGGTTCGCTCTGAATGGTCACGTGGCCACCGGATTGCTGGGCAAACCCATAGATCATCGACAGCCCCAGGCCGGTGCCCTGGCCGATGGGCTTGGTGGTGAAGAACGGGTCGAATGCCTTGGCCAGGATCTTCGGCGCCATGCCGGTGCCGTTGTCGCACACGCCGAGCATCACGTAGTCGCCGGCGCGCACCGGTTCAAGGGTGGTGATGTCGGTGCCGTCGAGATAACTGTTGGCGGTCTCGATCAGGATCTCGCCGCCATCGGGCATGGCGTCGCGCGCGTTGATCACCAGGTTGAGCAGGGCGTTTTCCAGCTGGCTGGCGTCGGTGTTCACCGGCCAGATGTCGTGGCCCAGTTGCACCTTGAGGCTGATGTGCGCGCCCTTGGTGCGCCGGAACAGGTCTTCCAGCGAGGCCACCAGCTGGTTGGGATCAGTCGGGCGGCGGTCCAGCGACTGGCGCCGGGAGAACGCCAGCAGGCGATGGGTGAGGGCGGCCGCGCGATGGGCCGAGGACACCGCGGCGTCGGCGAAACGGCCGATGTCGTCGCTGCGCCCGGCAGCGATGTAACGCTGCATCAGGTCGAGGCTGCCGATGATGCCGGTGAGCATGTTGTTGAAGTCGTGGGCGATACCGCCGGTGAGCTGGCCCACCGCTTCCATTTTCTGCGCATGGCGCAGGGCATCTTCGGCGCGCTCGCGCTCGAACATTTCGTTCTGCAGGCGCTGGTTGGCCTCGGCCAGCGCCTGGGTGCGCTGGGCCACGCGTTCCTCGAGGTTCTCGTTGAGGTGGCGCAGGGCTTCTTCGGTGAGCTTGCGTTCGGTCTCGTCGATCACAAAGATGTAGAAACCATTCACCGAACCGTCATTGCTGAAGCGCGGCAGGTACTTCATCAGCGCATGGCGCGGTCGGCCGTCGCGGTGCGGGGTGATGGTCATGAAGCTGCAGGCCTTGCCCTTGAGCGCGGCGGCAATCTTGTCCGCGCGCCCGGCATACACCTCCTCGCCGAGCACTTCGCGGATGCTCTTGCCGTACAGCTCCTGGGGCGTCATGCCGTACCACTCAAGGTAGGCACTGTTGTTCAGCCGAAAGCGTTGTTCGTGGTCGACATAGCCGATCAGCACCGGCATGGCGTTGATGATCAGTTGCAGCTCGGTCTGGCTTTGGCGCAAGGCCTGCTCGGTGTGCTTGCGCTCGGTGAGGTCCAGCGCGGCGCCGAGGAAGCGCGCCGGGCGGCCGTGCGCGTCCTTGTAGCAGCGGCCACGGGCAAACACCCAGCGCACCTGGCCATCGGCCTGCAGCAGACGGTATTCCTCGGCGTACTCGGTGCCGAAGGTGATGCAGTGCTTGATGCTGCGCGCCACCATGGCGCGGTCTTCGGGGTGCACGCCTTGCAGGTAGGCGCTGATGGGCAGCAGCCCGGCATCGTCGGGATCAACGCCATGCAGGTAGGCAAAGTGCGCATCGGCGATAAAGCGGTCCTCGCCGATGTCCCAGTCCCAGGTGCCCACCGCGTCGGTGGCGGCCAGGGCCAGTTGCAGGCGTTGCTCGCTGTTGTGCTGGGCCTTGAGGCTGTCTTCGGAGCGCTGTTGCAGTTCGAGGGCGACGCGCCGACGCTCGTTGGTTTCGATGGCGGTGACCAGGATGCCGGCCACGCAGCCGCTTTCATCGCGGATCGGACTGTAGGTCAGGTCCAGCCAGATGTCGGTATCGCGGTGGTCGCGCTGCAGCACGAAGCGCTGCTCGCTGAAGGTGCGTACCTGGCCGCTGAGGACGGCGTCGTAGACCGGTCCGGTAAAGCTTTCCAGCTCCGGCCAGGTCGCATGGGCCGGCTGGCCCATCGCCTCGGGGTGCTTGTTGCCCGCCAGGCGCGCGAAGCCATCGTTGTAGAGCTGGGTGAGTTGGCTGCCCCACAGCAGGAGCATCGGCATCGGCGAATTGACGACGATATCCACGGCTGTGCGCAGGCTTTGCGGCCAATCATTGGCCTCACCGAGGGGGCTTTGCGCCCAGTCCAGCCGCGCAATCAATGCAGCGGCTTCGCTACCGGTGGATGTTCCTTTCATGAAAAAGCCCTGAGCATGACGCTTTGAAAATGACAAAGGCCGATTATCCCGCGAGTCGGGAACGGCTGACTACCCCTCGAAAAATAGCATGCATTGGGGCTTTGTCTTCAAATGAGTGCTTCAGTGCTGAAACCTTTCATCTTCATGCCAGTTCAGGACGGTCGCGAAACTGCGCCAAAGCCTCCGGATTGGCCAGTGCGTCGGTGTTCTTGACCGGCTCGCCATGCACCACATTACGTACCGCCAGTTCGACGATTTTGCCGCTGATGGTGCGCGGGATATCGGTGACGGCAAGGATCTTCGCCGGCACGTGGCGTGGCGTGGTGTTGGCGCGGATGACCTGGCGAATCTGCTGCTCCAGCGCCTCGTCCAGCGTGACGCCGTCGTTGAGCCGCACAAACAGCACCACCCGCACGTCGTCCTGCCAGCGTTGGCCGATGGCGAGGCTTTCCAGCACCTGCGGGACTTTTTCCACCTGGCGATAAATCTCCGCCGTGCCGATACGCACACCGCCCGGGTTGAGCACTGCGTCGGAGCGTCCGTGGATCAGCAGGCTGCCGTTGGGGCGCTGTTCGGCGTAGTCGCCCTGCGCCCACACGCCAGGGAACTGGCTGAAGTAGGAGGCGCGCAGCTTCTTCTGGCCCGGGTCGTTCCACAAGCCGATCGGCATCGCCGGGAAATGCCGGGTGCACACCAGCTCGCCTTTTTCGCCGACCAGCGGCTGGCCTTGGTCATCCCAGACTTCGATGGCCATCGCCAGGCTCTTGCACTGCATTTCACCGCGACGCACCGGCAACACCGGGTTGCCGATCACAAAGCAGGAGACGATATCGGTGCCGCCGGACATCGACGACAGGCACAGCTCACCCTTGATTTCGCGGTACACGTAGTCGTAGCTCTGCGGCGAGAGCGGCGAACCAGTCGAAATCAGCCCCTTGAGGCTGCCCAGGTCATGGCTCAGGCGCGGTTGCAGCCCGGCCTTTTCGAGGGTGGCGAGAAACTTGGGGCTGGTGCCGAACACGCTGATGCGTTCCGCGTCGATCAGATCGATCAAGCGCTCCGGCCCCGGATGAAACGGCGAGCCGTCATACAGCACCGCCGTGGCTCCGAGGGCCAATACCGACACCAGCCAATTCCACATCATCCAGCCGCAGGTGGTGTAGTAGAACAGGCAGTCCTCACGCGAGAGGTCGGCGTGCAGGCCGTGTTCCTTGAGGTGGGTGAGCAGCACGCCACCGGTGCCGTGGATGATGCACTTGGGCACGCCGGTGGTGCCGCTGGAATACAGGATGTACAGCGGGTGATCGAACGGCACCGGGACAAATTCCGGCTCGCCACCAGGGCGATAGAAGTCTTCCCACAGCGCGACATTGGCCTGGGTCCGGTAGTCCCCGACCTGCGCCTGCGGCCGTGCGTACGGCACGATGATCAATTGCTGCAGGGACGGCAGGCGCTCCAGGATTTCATTCAGCTTGGTGCTCTGGTCGATGGTTTTGCCGGCATAGCGGTAGCCGGCGCAGGTGATCAGCACCTTGGGCTCGATCTGGCCGAAACGGTCGATCACGCCCTGGGTGCCGAAGTCCGGTGACGAGCATGACCAGATGGCGCCCAGGCTGGTGGTGGCGAGCATGCCGACCAGGGTTTGCCAGGTGTTGGGCATGCACGCGGCGACCCGGTCACCCAAGCCGACCCCGCCCGCACGCAGGCTGCGCTGCAGGCCGGCGACGTGGGCCGCGAGTTCGGCGTAGGTCAGTTGTTCGCGCCGGCCGTCTTCGCTGATGGCAACCACGGCGGGGTGGGCATCGCGGCGCAGCAGCAGATGTTCGGCAAAATTCAACGTGGCGCCGGGAAACCACTGGGCGCTGGGCATCTCGCGGTCTTCGATCAGCGTGGCCGTGGGCGGGCTGCGAAATTGCACCTCGAAAAATGCCACGATCGCCTGCCAGAAGGCCGGGCGCTGGTCGATGCTCCATTGGTGCAGGGCGGCGTAGTCGTCGAGCTGCATGCCGTGGTGTTCGTTGATATAGCGCCGGAACTGGTCCATCCGCGTGTTGCGGATGCGTTCGGGGGAGGGTTGCCAGAGGATGTCGGACATCAGCACGGTCTCTAGTTCTTGTATGAAGTCAGCCAGAAATCACC
>NZ_JANLOH010000029.1:0-19953 GCF_025466155.1 Pseudomonas sp. 13B_2.1_Bac1
GTGCAAGAACGCTTCGGCCACGACCCGGCCGGTAACCTGCTGATGCAAGACCGTCCCGGTCCGGACATCGTCGCGGGCAACCGGCTGATAATCCAGGGCGATCGCCATTACGACTATGACGCCTTCGGCAACCTGATCCACGAACGACGTGGCCGTGGGCACGCGCTGATCACTGAATACCGCTACGACTGCCAGCATCGGTTGATCGGCATCACCCAGCCCAACGGCCAAACCGCGAGCTACCGCTATGACCCCTTTGGGCGGCGGATCAGCAAAACCGTTGATGGCACAACCACGGAGTTTTTCTGGCAAGGCGACAAGCTGATTGCCGAGCACCATGCGGACCGCCATCGCAGCTATCTCTACGAACCCGACAGTTTCCGTCCACTGGCACTGCTGGAAGGTTTCGGCCCAAAAGAAACCAAGGCCTATCACTACCAACTCGACCACCTCGGCACCCCACAGGAACTGACCGCCCCCGACGGCGAAATCGTCTGGTCCGCGCATTACCGTGCCTACGGAGAAATCAGCCGCCTAGACGTCGGAAAAGTCGACAACCCACTGCGTTTCCAAGGCCAGTACTTTGACCAGGAAAGCGGGCTGCACTACAACCGCCATCGCTACTACAATCCGGATGTTGGCCGCTACCTGACGCCGGATCCGGTGAAGCTGGCGGGAGGGATTAACGCCTACCAATACGTGCCCAATCCTACGAGATGGGTGGATCCGCTGGGACTGAGTACATGCCCAGGGAATAACGAATGTAAACCATCGTTGAGTGTTGACGAGCCTGTACCACAACATAATGATGGACAGCCAACCCTACCCACTGCCCACTCTCATTTCCCAAGCGACCCTAATGATTTAACAGACGTGCTCGGAGTAGCGCCAAAAGTCTCTACGACAAAGCATGATACTCAGCGAATGGAGTGGAGACCTAACAGTAATACCCGCATAAGATTTGAGAGCCATCCGGGAGATGAGGGTATATTCGTACAGAGACATCACGGCGAGCACTATCACATAGAGTTAAAGCCCAACGAGTCCAGTTGGAAACAGGCTGAAAAAAACAATCTAGTAATGAAAGTCAAGCCAAGCAATTACAAAAAAGGGCACGGAACCGGATTTTTACCGGGTGAAAAACATCCAGGAAGCTGATATGAAAAAATTCCCTGTGGCAGATGGAACAATTGAAAAACTGATTTGCAACCGCAATACATTAATAATGGAATTTACAGACTGGCAGGAAAGACGATGGGAGATAACCTTCAACGACCTAGTTGCCTTTCAAGGCTTAGGCGCTGTCGGCACCGAATTATGCGACATGTACGAAGAGGAAAACACATGGCTTTCGCAAGAAGCAACTAGACTGGAGCCTGGTGAAACTGGAATAACTTACTGCTTTACATCGAGTAATGGCGGAGAAACAATTCTTCGTGTAGTTGCTGGTAGCTATAGCGTACAAGAGATATGACATTGACTGACGCGAGCGTTCAGCGAAATATCAATGAGATGCTAAAATTAAAACAGTTTCCTTTAGTCGCTGGCCACGCAGTCAAACCAATATCCTTTGTAAAGAATCTAATCACTACCCCCAGCTTTCTAGAAAAACTACGCATTGAGAATATAAAAAATTATGTATACGATTACATCAATAGATAGCCAACCCTCTAAAACCAAAGCACTTTAACTAAAAAACTTGTCAACCCGAAAAAAAATGAAGATTACTTGTGCCTCTCTTACGCTGAACGCAATGAGATTATTAGATATAAATGATTGCCAAGACTCTCTATCTTGAAACCATTCACGGGGGCACAGCATCAGTTATTAATTTCGGCTTGGAAGGTTGGTTTTACGGCGTGCTTACGAAACACCCACCACCAGACTAGACCCTGAGCCGAATCCGCAGCACAATCGGCTCACCAAATGAGCTGAATAACCTCTCTATTCGGCTCACGCACCCCAGGCATTCCACCATGGCTCATCCGCACTGGATCTGGCAACACGCCGACTGGCCTCACTTCCACTGGCAACCCGGTCGCCTCGCGGCTTTACTGCGCGAATGCGGACAAGCCCAAGGCAAGCTGTTGGGCATGCTTGGCTCCGTCAGCCAGGCAGTCAGCGCACAGAATGAACTGGATACGCTGCTGCAAAATATCCTGACGTCCTCGGCGATTGAGGGTGAGCAGTTGAATGTCGGCTCAGTGCGCTCGTCCCTGGCAAGGCGGATGGGCCTGGAAGCGATGGAAGACGGTCAGGTAAGCCGCCGCAGCGAAGGCCTCGCCGAGTTGATGATGGATGCCACTCAACAATTCACCCAGCCGTTTACCCTCTCCCGCCTATTGAACTGGCATCACTTATTGTTCCCGGCCCCGGAAGCGAGCTATGCCGTTCGAGCGCTCAATATTGGATCCTTGAGGGGAGATGAGCCGATGCAAGTGGTGTCGGGCCGGCTTGATCGGCCGACCGTGCATTTCGAGGCCCCGCCACGTCTGGGACTGGAGCAGGCACTGGCGGATTTCCTGGAGTGGTTCGAAACCAGCCGCGATCAGCCGGAACTGGACCCATTGGTACGCGCCGCCGTCGCGCACTTCTGGTTTGTCACACTGCACCCCTTTGATGACGGCAATGGTCGCCTGACACGCGCTATCACCGATTTGGCACTGGCCCAGGGTGAACACCAGGCCATCCGTTTCTATGCCATGTCAGCCAGCATCCTCGAAGACCGCACCGGCTACTACAACGCGCTGGAATCCAGCCAGAAGTCCTCCCTGGATATCACAGCCTGGCTGGAGTGGTTCCTTAAAACCCTGTTACGCAGCGTACAGCAGGCCATGGCGCGGATTGACCGGGTGCTGGAAAAGAGTCGGTTCTGGCAGCAACACCGCGACCGCCCTTTGTCGGCTGAACAGATCAAGGTCCTCAATCGCCTGCTCGACAGTGGTGAGAAGGGCTTCGAGCACGGCATCAGCGCGGCGCAGTACCAGGCGGTGGCAAAGGTCTCCAAGGCGACAGCGACGCGACACCTGGCGGACCTGCTGGAAAAAAACTGCCTGGTCCGCCTCCCCGGAGGCGGCCGCAGCACGCGTTATCAGGTCAATACAGGGGGCAAGTGACACCCCACTCATTTGCCCAGAATCCCCATGTCTGCTAGTGTCGCGCCGGTTTACCGTCTACCGGAATAGCCGCCATGGCCCGCAAAAAAGTTGCACTCGATTTCGAACAATCCCTCGCCGACCTGCAAACCCTGGTCGAGCGTCTGGAGAACGGCGAGCTGTCGCTGGAAGACTCGCTGACGGCGTTTGAGCAAGGTATCGGCCTGACCCGCGACTGCCAGAGCGCCTTGGCGCAGGCGGAGCAGAAGGTGCAGGTGCTGCTGGAACGTGACGGGGAGTTGGCCGAAGAACCTTTCGATGCGGAACAGCCGGAATGATCGACGCGTATCAGGCCAGTAGCCAAGCCCGGGTAAATGCGGCGCTGGAGCCCTTGTTTGTTGCGCCAAGCCCGGAAATGACGCGCCTGTATGAAGCCATGCGCTACAGCGTGATGAATGGCGGCAAGCGTGTGCGCCCGCTGCTGGCCTACGCGGCCTGCGAAGCGCTGGGGGCGCCTGCCGAAGAGGCGAATGGCGCGGCCTGTGCGGTGGAGCTGATTCACGCCTATTCCCTGGTGCATGACGATTTGCCGGCGATGGACGACGACGATCTGCGTCGCGGCCAGCCGACCACCCACAAAGCGTTCGATGAAGCCTATGCGATCCTGGCCGGCGATGGCCTGCAGAGCCTGGCGTTCAGCGCGTTGCTGGACCCGGCGCTGAGCAGCGTCAACGCCGAGATCCGGTTGCGCATGGTCACCGCCCTGGCCCACGCCGCAGGCCCGGCCGGCATGGTAGGCGGGCAGGCGATCGACATGGGTTCGGTCAGCCTCAAGCTGGACCAGCAAGCCCTCGAGCACATGCATCGCCACAAGACCGGCGCACTGATCGAAGCCGCCGTGCACCTCGGCGCCCTGGCCAGTGGGCGTGCCGAAGCCGCGCAATTGGCGGCCCTGACCACCTATTCCCGGGCCATCGGCCTGGCGTTCCAGGTGCAGGACGATATTCTCGACGTAGAAAGTGACACCGCCACCCTGGGCAAGCGCCAAGGTGCGGATATCGCACGGGACAAACCGACTTATCCTGCGTTGCTCGGCCTTGAAGCCGCCAAGGCCTATGCCCTGGAACTGCGTGACCAGGCCCTGGACGCCCTGCGACCTTTCGACGCGGCGGCCGAGCCCCTGCGGGGCCTGGCGCGGTATATCGTCGAACGCCGCCACTGATAACGGCGGCTATTGCAGCCGCATATCAGCCAAGTTCGGCGCTCTGCGTGGGCAGTTTGCGATGCTTGAGGTAAACTGCCGCCTCTTCTATACCTATAACGATTCGCCTGATGCCCACGACGTTCCAAGAGATTCCCCGCAAGCGCCCGTCCACGCCCCTGCTCGACCGTGCTGCCACGCCGGCCGGCCTGCGTCGACTGGGTGAAGCCGAGCTGGAAACCCTGGCCGATGAACTGCGCCTGGAATTGCTCTACACGGTCGGCCAGACCGGTGGGCATTTCGGTGCCGGCCTGGGCGTCATCGAGCTGACCATCGCGTTGCACTACGTATTCGACACCCCGGACGACCGGCTGGTGTGGGACGTGGGCCACCAGGCGTATCCGCATAAAATCCTTACCGGCCGTCGCGAGCGCATGGGCACCCTGCGCCAGAAGGACGGCATCGCGGCCTTCCCGCGTCGCTCCGAGAGCGAGTACGACACCTTTGGCGTCGGCCACTCCAGCACCTCGATCAGTGCAGCGCTGGGCATGGCCATTGCCGCCCGCCTGCAAGGCAGCGACCGCAAGGCGATTGCCGTGATCGGCGACGGCGCGTTGACCGCCGGCATGGCCTTCGAGGCGCTGAACCACGCGCCGGAAGTGGACGCCAACATGCTGGTGATCCTCAACGACAACGACATGTCGATCTCGCGCAATGTCGGCGGCCTGTCCAACTACCTGGCCAAGATCCTCTCCAGCCGTACTTACGCCAGCATGCGCGAAGGCAGCAAGAAAGTGCTCTCGCGTCTGCCCGGCGCGTGGGAAATTGCCCGCCGTACCGAAGAATATGCCAAGGGCATGCTGGTCCCCGGCACCCTGTTCGAAGAGCTGGGCTGGAACTACATCGGCCCGATCGACGGCCACGACCTGCCGACCCTGATCGCCACGTTGCGCAACATGCGCGACCTCAAGGGCCCGCAGTTCCTGCACATCGTCACCAAGAAGGGCAAGGGTTTCGCCCCGGCGGAAGTCGACCCGATTGGTTACCACGCGATCACCAAGCTCGAACCCGTCGATGCACCCGCCGCCGCGCCGAAAAAAGCCAGCGGGCCGAAGTATTCCGGTGTGTTCGGTGAATGGCTGTGCGACATGGCCGCCGCCGACCCGCGCCTGGTGGGCATTACCCCGGCAATGAAGGAAGGCTCCGACCTGGTGGCCTTCAGCGAGCGTTTCCCGCTGCGCTACTTCGACGTGGCGATTGCCGAGCAGCACGCGGTGACCTTCGCCGCCGGCATGGCCTGTGAAGGCGCCAAGCCAGTGGTCGCGATCTACTCCACCTTCCTGCAGCGCGGCTATGACCAACTGGTCCACGATGTGGCGGTGCAGAACCTCGATGTGCTGTTCGCCATCGACCGCGCCGGTTTGGTCGGCGAAGACGGCCCGACGCACGCCGGCAGCTTCGATCTGTCCTACCTGCGCTGCATCCCCGGCATGCTGGTGATGACACCGAGCGACGAAAACGAATTGCGCAAGATGCTCAGCACCGGGCACCTGTACAACGGCCCGGCTGCCGTGCGCTACCCACGTGGCAACGGCCCGAATGCGGTGATCGAGAAAGACCTCGAGCCAATCGAGATCGGCAAGGGCATCGTGCGTCGCCAAGGCAGCAAGACTGCGTTCCTGGTGTTCGGCGTGCAGCTGGCCGAAGCCTTGAAAGTCGCCGAGAAAATCGACGCGACCGTGGTCGACATGCGCTTCGTCAAACCCCTGGATGAAGCCCTCGTGCGCGAAATCGCCGGCAGCCACGAGCTGCTGGTGACTGTCGAAGAAAACGCCATCATGGGTGGCGCTGGTGCAGCGGTCAGCGAGTTCCTGGCGCGCGAGAACATCCTCAAGTCGGTGTTGCACCTGGGCTTGCCGGATGTGTACGTCGAACATGCCAAGCCGGCGCAGATGCTCGCTGAGTGCGGGTTGGATGAGGCCGGCATCGAAGCATCGGTGCGCGAGCGCCTGGCACTGCTCGGCCTGTAACCCCGAATCACCTGTAGGCGCTGGCTTGCCTGCGATAGCATCACCTCGGCCTCACTGAAAAACCGAGGTGCCTGCATCGCAGGCAAACCAGCGCCTGCATTGGTTTGGTGCCGTGTTCAAATGCAATGGACAGCCCATGAGTCGCCTTCGCTTCGCCCTGCCCTTCCTTCTCCTGCCCGCCAACGACCTGCTCGCCGATACCTTCGAGCGCGACGACGCCCTGAAACTCCCCGACGTCGTCATCAGCGCCAACCGCCAGGTCCAGGCGCGCAACGACAGCAGCGCTGCCAACAGCGTATTCACCCGCGACGACATCGACCGCCTGCAGCCCACCAGCCTTACCGACCTGCTCAGCCGCGTGCCCGGCGTGCAAGTCGCGCCCACTGGTGGCCGTGGCAGCTTGCCGGGCATTTACATTCGCGGCACCAAATCCGCACAAAGCCTGGTGCTGGTGGACGGCCAGCGCATCGCCAACACCACTTCCGGCGACAGCGGCCTGCAGTACTTGAATGTCGACCAGATCGAGCGGGTGGAAGTGCTGCGCGGCTCGCGCTCGGTGATCTACGGCAGCGACGCGATTGGCGGGGTGATCCAGGTGTTTACCCGGCGCAACGCCGAGCAAGGCCTGCAACCGCGCATGAAGCTCGGGTTTGGCAGCAACGGGACGTGGGAACGCAGCCTCGGCGTATCCGGCGGCGACGAGCACACGCGCTTCAACCTGGGTGCGAGCCTGGATGAAACCGCGGGCATCAACTCGACACACCAATCGTTTCCCAGCGATGGCGATCATGATGCCTACCGCAATCAGTCCCTCAGCCTGAACCTCAGCCACGCGTTCAGCGACACGCTGGAGGCGGGTTTCAACCTGTTGGATAACCGCGGTAAATCGGAGTACGACAACAGCTTCGGCCGCTACGACGTCGCGACCGGCCAGACCGTTGGGCAAAAGCCCTACACCGATTACACCGTCAGCAGCGCCAGCGGCTATGTCGACGCCACGCTCAATCAGCACTGGCAATCGCGCCTGGAGCTGGGCCACAGCGAAAATCGCGATACCAAGCGCGACACCCTCAGCGATGATTCCAGTGTGTTCAACACCTATCGCGACTCGGTCAATTGGCAGAACGACCTGACGCTCAATGAGCAAAACAGCCTGATCCTCGGCGGCGACTGGTACGAAGACCGCTTCCACGGCTCCACCACCTTTACCGAAAACAGCCGCTGGAACCGTGCCGCCTTTGTGCAGCATCGCTTTCGCGGGGAGTGGTTTTCCACCGAGCTGGGCCTGCGCCGCGACCAGAACCAGCAGTTCGGCAGCCAGAACAGCTGGAGCGGCACCCTGACCGTGCCGGTCAACCCCGACAATGACCTGCTGCTGAGCTACAGCGAAGGCTTTCGTGCACCGACTTTCAACGACCTGTATTACCCGCAGACGCAATACAGCAACCCCGACCTGCAACCCGAAACCTCCAAGAGCTACGAGCTGCAATGGCGCAGCCAATTGACTGACAGCACGCGCCTGGAGGCCTCGCTGTACCGCACCGACTTGAGCGATGCGATCATCCTCGATCGCACCGGCAAGCCGCAGAACGTGGCATCAGCGCGCATCAACGGGCTTGAAGCGGCACTCAAGCAGGACCTGTTCGGCTGGCAAGGCAACCTTGGCCTCGCGGTCATCGACCCGCGCGACCGTGACAGCGGCCACACCCTGGCCCGCCGGGCGCGGCGCACAGTGAGCCTGGACCTGGATCGTCAATTCGATAAGTTGGGCCTGGGTGCCAGCTGGCAGGCGATCAGCAGCAGCTACGACGATGAAGACAATCGCAATCGCCTGGGCGGTTATGCGCTGCTGGGGCTGCGCAGCAGTTGGGCATTGAACCATGAAGTGTTGCTGTCGGTGAAGATCGATAACCTGCTGGACAAGACGTACGCCCGCGCGATGTACAGCTACAACGACCCGGCGTTCCTGAACAATCACGATTATCGCGAAGAAGGCCGGGTGTGGATGTTTGGGGTGACCTGGACGCCTGAGATGTGAGGCGTCTGTGCAGGCCTCATCGCCGGCTCGGCGCAATCACCTCGCACAACCGCCCCACCGCCTCCAGCATCTGCCCGCTCGGCCGTTCCAAGCCTTTATCCGGCACCACGCGCACCCGTCCTGCCATCGCCGGCCAGACCTTCCAGGCCTGCAGCTGAGCCGGATCACCCACCAGGATCATCTCGGGATCACGCTGCAACACTGACTCGATGCTGACCTGCGGCGCGGGCAGCTTGAGATCGTCGAACACATTGCGCGCGCCGCACACATTCAACGCATCGCTGATGATCTGCCCGCCGCCCACGGTGTACAGCGGCTGGTCCCACACCTGGTAAAACACCCGCAATGGCTCGGCACGTTGATAGCGCTGGCGTAACTCGGCCAGGCGTTGGCGCAACTGCACGGCCAATTGCCGGCCGGCCTCGGCGCGACCCAGCTGTTCGGCAATCGCCTGGACCTGGGTAGTGAGTTGTTCGAGGCTGTGGGGTTCGGCGACGAAAACCGGGATGTTCAGGCGCTGCAGCTGCTCGCGCTGGGCCGGGCCGACGCTGCCGGGCCACAGCAGGATCAGATCGGGCTTGAGGCTGAGCAGGCGCTCCATGTCCAACTGGCCATACTTGCCAACCGATGGCACGTTGACCAGCGCTTCCGGTCGCTCACCGCCATCGAGCACGCCGACCAGCAGGTCGGCAGCGCCCAGTTCAGCCACGATTTCAGACAAGGATGGCGCCAGGCTCACCACGCGCTCGGCCGCCCACGCCGGGGCACTCAGCGCCAGCAGCAGGACCGCCAGCCAGTGGCGCTTCATCCCAGTTGGCGGGGAATGCGGTAGAGGTAGAACAGCACCAGGGTCGACAGCGCCAGCAGAAACAGCGGCACCGCTTCCAGGCCGACGAACACCGCCAGGGCACCGATCCACGCGGGTATGGCAGCCACCAGCAACGCCGTGCGCCGGCGGGCCGCGAGGGTGATCCAGGCAGCCGGTTCTTCGGGGGTATCGAGGGCTTTGGCGGTGGCGATCAGCGCGTGTTTATAGCCGTGAAAGTAGCGCAGGCTGAGGAACATCGAGGCCACGCCGGCGATAAAGAATGGCATCGCCAGCACCGGCAGCAGGGACTCGGCCTGGCCAAACACCAGGTTGATCACGAACAGCGGGAGCAGCGCCAGGGCCAGGTACTGCCACCAGTTGAAGGACAGTCGCCGTTTCACCTGGCCGCGGGTCACGCGCGATCGACCTCGCCCTGATGCTCGTTGCCCATCATATGGTCGAGCTTGCTGGCCTTGGTCGCGAGGTAGAGCTTGTTATGCGGGTTGTGCCCGGTGTGCAGCGGCACGCGTTCGGCCACAGTGATGCCCATCTCGGTCAAGGCCTTGACCTTGCGCGGGTTGTTGGTCATCAGGCGCAGGGATTTGACGCCCAAGTGCTCGAGCATCGGCAGGCAGATCGCGTAGTCACGCTGATCGGCGGCGAAGCCCAGGCGCTCATTGGCCTCGACGGTATCGGCGCCGCCATCCTGCAGCTCGTAGGCGCGGATCTTGTTCAGCAAGCCAATGCCACGGCCTTCCTGACGCAGGTACAGCAGCACGCCACGGCCTTCGCGGGCGATAGCCTGCAGCGCGGCTTCCAGTTGCGAACCGCAGTCGCAGCGCTGGCTGAACAGCGCGTCACCGGTCAGGCATTCGGAGTGCACGCGCCCCAGAACCGGCGCGCCATCAGCGATATCCCCCAGGCTGAGCACAACGTGCTCGCGACCGGTGGCTTCTTCGAGAAAGCCGTTCATGGTGAACGTGGCAAAAGGGGTAGGCAGCTTGGAAGCAGCGACGAAAACGACGGGCACCGTGTGCTCCTGATTTCAGTTTTTACAGTGGCGGCCATTGTAACAGCAGGTTCCTACAGACGCTTAAGCTGAATTATCGCTGATAAAGATCAATCGGTTCGATTGGCCTTCATCCCGGTTCTATGCAGGTCAGAACGGATACGGCTGTTTCCAGCGCTCGAAAATCGGCTTCAGCTCGGCATTTTTCACCAGGGTCGCCATGCGCTGGTCGAACAGTGCCATTAACCCCCGTCCACGCTCGTTGTCGGCAAACCCGACATACAACGGCAGTTCGGCAATATGCGTCAGCCTGAAGCGCGCCGGGTCGTCGGCCTGCTTGAGAACATAGGACGCTTCGGTCAGGGCATCGATGTAGAAGTCGGCTCGGCCGTGCTGCAGCATCGGCAGAATGCCGTCGCGCCGCTGGATCTGGTTGAAACGGTGCACATTGGGCAAGTACTCCTCGTACTTGTAGCCGCGCACCCAGGCCAGGCGGTAATTGCCGAGGGTGGCCACGGTCGGCGTCGCGGTGCTGGCCAGGCCGAGGGCGTAGATATGATCGGAATCGAAGTTCCAGTGCGGGTACAACACCCCTTGGGCTTCTTCGCGATAGGAACCGACCCAGCCGTCCACCTCGCCACGCTGGGTCAGGCCGACCGAACGGGTATAGGGCACGGTGCGGGTCTGCAGCCTGATCCCCGCAGGCTCGAACACCTGACGCAGCACATCCCAGGCCAGGCCGCTGCCGTCGGCGTTGGTGTAGTCGTCCCAGGCCTCACTGGCCAGCAGCACCTTGCCGGGCACCACCGGCACTTCCCGCGCCAGGGTGGGCGCCGCGACGGTACACAGCAGTATCAGCAGCCAGCGGCGCACATCCATGGTGACGACCTCCTGCAAAGCCTTGCCTCCGTGATAACGCTATAGAGGGTAGCGCAGCTCGCCGACTCAGGGCGCCTCGCGAAAATGCTGATAGCCGCGAACGGCCGGGGTGATGTCCTGCCCGGCGGCATCCAGCAGCGTCACGCCCTGCCCCGCCTCGACCCGGCCGATCACATGGATCGGCCAGCCGCCGGCCAGCAGCGGCGCCAACTCGACAGGTGGCAGGGTGAACGCCAGGACATAATCGTCGCCGCCGCTCAAGGCCGCCACGCGCGCGGCGTCATCACCGACAAACGCCAGCAGCGGCGCCGACAACGGCAACCGCTCGCGCTCGATCAATAGGCTGACAGCCGATGCCTTGGCGATATGCCCGCAATCGGCGAGCAGCCCGTCGGAGATATCCATCGCGGACGTAGCCTTGCCACGCAGCGCCAGCCCCAGGGCCAACTGCGGCTGCGGCGACCAGTAATGGGCCAGCAGCGGATCGGCGATTGCCGCGTCGGCGCTGCGCTGCCCCAGGACCAGCGGCAAGGCACCTGCGGCATTGCCGAGTTCACCGCCCACGCACAACAGGTCGCCCGGCTGCGCACCGCTGCGGGTCAGCGCCTGCCCGGCGGGTACACGACCAAACACGGTCAGGGTCAGGCTCAACGGGCCGCGCGTGGTGTCGCCGCCCACCAGGCCCACACCGCAGCGTTGCGCCATGGCGTTCAAACCCTGGGCATAGCGTTGCAGCCAATCGGCATCGACCGTCGGTGTCGTCAGGGCAAGGGTAAACGCGAGGGGATGGGCGCCCATGGCGGCCAGGTCGCTCACCGCCACGGCCAGCGAGCGCTGGCCGAGCAGAAACGGGTCACAGGGGTCGGCAAAGTGTACGCCGGCCACTAACGTATCGGTGGAGATTGCCAGCTGCTCCCCGGCAGGGAGCGCCAGCAAGGCGCAGTCATCGCCAATCCCCAGAGCAATGCCTTCGCCGCCCTGCGCACACGGCGCGGCGGCGAAGTAGGTGTGGATCAGCTCAAACTCACCCATGGGAACTCAAGCGCGGCTTAGCGCTTGTGTTCCTTCACTTCGGCTTCGCGCAGGCGCGGGGCCAGCTTGTCGAGCACGCCGTTGACGAACTTGTGGCCGTCGGTCGAACCGTAGACTTTCGCCAGTTCGATCCCTTCGTTGATCACCACGCGGTACGGCACGTCGACGCGCTTGAGCAGTTCCCAGGTGGACAGGCGCATGACGCACAGTTCAACCGGGTCCAGTTCCTCGATGGTCAGGTCCAGGCAAGGTGCCAGGGCCGTATCGATCTCGGTCAGGTTGGCGTGGACGCCGTGCAGGATGTCGTGGAAGTAGCTCTGGTCGGCGAACGTAAAGTCGTTGTCGACACGAAACTGTGCTTCGATTTCGTTCAGCGAAGCGCCTGCCAGGTGACGCTGGTACAGCGCCTGGGTCGCGAGCTGACGCGCCTTGCGACGCTTCTCGCTCTTGGAGGGCTTGCCGGCATCCGCAGGACGTGGCTCCTGAGGGTTGAACTGATCGCTCTCGTCGGAAATCACTTGGCCTCCAACTGCGACAGCAGGCTGACCATTTCCAGGGCGGACAGGGCAGCTTCAGCGCCTTTGTTACCGGCCTTGGTGCCGGAACGCTCGATGGCTTGCTCGATGGAATCCACGGTCAGCACGCCAAACGCAACCGGCACGCCGAACTCCATGGACACCTGGGCCAGGCCCTTGGTGCATTCGCCAGCCACGTATTCGAAGTGCGGAGTACCGCCACGAATGACCGCGCCCAGGGCGATGATCGCCGCGTATTCACCCTGTTGTGCAACTTTTTGCGCAACCAGTGGAATTTCGAAGGCGCCAGGCGCACGGATGATAGTGATGTCGCTCTCGCTCACACCGTGGCGAACCAGGGCGTCCACGGCACCGCTTACCAGGCTTTCAACCACGAAGCTGTTGAAGCGGCCAACCACCAGGGCATAGCGGCCTTTGGGGGCGATGAAGGTACCTTCGATGGTCTTCAGGGTCATTCGACAAATCTCTTAAAGAGCCGGGACGCGAAAAGTGCGTCCCTCAGTGATGATTTAACCGCGAACAAGGGGCAGGAATCGCCGGCCTTTATTCGGAGGGCACGTATTCTACAACTTCCAGGTCGAAACCGGATATCGCATTAAATTTCATTGGCGCACTCATCAGGCGCATTTTGCGCACACCGAGGTCGCGCAGGATCTGCGAACCGGCGCCGACGATGCTGTAGGTGGTCGGCGTCTTGACCTGGGCATGCTCGGCGGTTTCGCGAATATGCGCGAGCAGGACGTCGCCATCCACCGGGTTGCCGAGCAACAGCACCACACCACTGCCAGCCTCGGAAACCGCCGCCATGGCGGCGCGCAGGCTCCAGCGGCCGGGTTGCTTGACCATCAGCAGGTCGCGCAGCGGGTCCATGTTGTGCACCCGCACCAGGGTCGGTTCGTCGGCGCAGATGGTGCCCAGGGTCAGGGCCATGTGCACGTCGCCTGCCACCGAATCACGGTAGGTCACCAGGTTGAATTGGCCCAGTTCGCTGTCCAGCGGCTGCTCGGCAATCCGCTGAACGGTACGTTCGTGGATCATGCGGTAGTGAATCAGGTCGGCAATCGTGCCGATCTTGATGCCGTGTTCAGCGGCGAAGGCTTCGAGTTCGGCGCGACGGGCCATGGTGCCGTCGTCGTTCATCACTTCGCAGATCACCCCGCTCGGCTCGAACCCGGCCATGCGCGCCAGGTCGCAGGCCGCCTCGGTGTGGCCGGCGCGCGCCAGGGTCCCGCCCGGCTGGGCCATCAGCGGGAAGATATGGCCGGGGCTGACGATGTCTTCAGCCTTGGCGTCTTTCGCGGCAGCCGCTTGCACGGTGCGCGCGCGGTCGGCGGCGGAGATACCGGTGGTGACGCCGGTGGTCGCTTCAATCGACACGGTGAACTTGGTGCCAAAGCCCGACCCATTGCGCGGCGCCATCAACGGCAGCTTGAGCAGTTCGCAGCGCTCACGGCTCATGGGCATGCAGATCAACCCACGGGCGTGCTTGGCCATGAAGTTGATGTGCTCGGGCTTGCAGGCCTCGGCAGCCATGATGATGTCGCCTTCGTTCTCGCGGTCTTCGTCATCCATCAGGATGACCATCTTGCCTTGGCGGATGTCTTCAACCAGTTCTTCGATGCTATTGAGCGCCACGCGGCACCCCCTTGGTCAGGATTTCAGGTAGCCGTTAGCGGCCAGAAAACTTTCAGTGATGTTCCCGGCAGTTGGCTCTGCGGCCTTATCGCCCAACAACAGGCGCTCCAGGTAACGGGCAAGCAAGTCGACTTCCAGGTTCACCCGGCGACCCTGCTGGTAGGACGCCATGATGGTTTCGCTGAGGGTGTGGGGAATAATCGTCAGTTCGAATTCGGCGCCATTCACGGCGTTCACGGTCAGGCTGGTGCCGTCGACGGTGATCGAGCCTTTGTGGGCGATGTACTTGGCCAGCTCTTTCGGCGCGCGGATGCGAAATTCCACGGCACGCGCGTTTTCGCTGCGGGCAACCACTTCGCCGACGCCGTCGACGTGGCCGCTGACCAGATGGCCACCGAGCCGGGTGGTCGGGGTCAGGGCTTTTTCCAGATTGACCGGGCTGCCGGCCTTCAGGTCGTTCATCGCGGTGCAGTCCAGGGTTTCCCGGCTGACATCGGCGGCAAAGCCGTTGCCCGGCAGTTCGATAACGGTCAAGCACACGCCGCTGACGGCGATGCTGTCGCCCAGCTTGACGTCGCCGAGGTCGAGCTTGCCGGTTTCAACCAGCAGGCGCACGTCGCCGCCTTTGGGGGTCATGGCGCGGATGCTGCCGATGGATTCGATAATGCCGGTGAACATGGCCTTCTCCTGGAAAACGGTGCGGGCACTTGAGCGCCCGGTCAGAATTATACGCTCGCGGGTGGAAGCGGGACGGCAGTGACTCGCCAGTCGTCGCCTACCGCGCGCATTTCAGTGATCTTGAGTTGGGGGGCGTCGGCCAGTTTCTCAAGCGGCCAGTCCAGCAAAGGCCGCGCGGCGGAGCCGAGGAACTTGCCGGCGACGAAAATCACATACTCGTCGACCAGCCCCTGCTGGGCAAACGCACCGGCCAGGCTCGGGCCGGCCTCGACCAACACTTCGTTGACGCCACGGGCGGCCAGCGCCAGCAGTGCCGAGCGCAGGTCGACCTGGCCGTCCACGCCCGGCACCACCAGGCACTCGGGCCCGCGCGGAAACTGGTTTTCCGGGGTCACGCAGGTGATCACCAGCGCAGGGCCCGCCTTGAAGAATGGAGCATTGAGCGGCACCCGCAGGCGCCCGTCGATCAACACACGCAGCGGCGGGCGCGACATGGCGAGTGCCGTAGTGTCTTCATCCAGGCCCAGCTCGGCGGCGCGCACGGTCAGGCGTGCGCCGTCGGCCAGCACTGTGTCGGCGCCGGTCAGCACCACGCTGGCCTCGGCGCGCAGACGCTGCACGGCGGCGCGGGCAGCCGGGCCGGTGATCCATTGGCTTTCGCCGCTGGCCATCGCGGTGCGACCGTCGAGGCTCATCGCCAGCTTGACCCGCACAAAGGGCAGGCCATGCTCCATACGTTTGAGAAACCCGGGGTTCAGCGCACGCGCCTGTGCCTCGAGCACACCGCTGTGCACCTCGATACCCGCCTGAGCCAGGCGCTGCATGCCCCGCCCGGCCACTTCCGGGTTCGGGTCCTGCATCCCGGCGACCACCCGCGCGACGCCGGCGCTCACCAGTGCGTCGGCACACGGCGGCGTGCGGCCATGGTGGCTGCAAGGTTCGAGGGTCACGTACACGGTGGCGCCGCGTGCCTTGTCACCGGCGGCGCGCAGGGCGTTGGGCTCGGCATGCGGTTCGCCGGTGCGTTCATGCCAGCCTTCGCCGACCACCTGCCCATCGCGCACAATCACGCAGCCGACCCGAGGATTGGGATGGGTGGTGTACAGGCCCTTGCGCGCCAATTCGAGGGCGCGGGCCATGTAATGGGCGTCGAGGACGGCCTGTTCAGCAGAAGGTGGGTTCATTCTTTGACCGGCTCACGGGCCAGGCGGTCGATCTCTTCGCGGAACTCATTGAGGTCCTGGAAGCGTCGATACACCGAAGCGAAACGGATATAGGCGACTTCGTCGAGCTTTTGCAGCTCGCCCATCACCAGCTCTCCAACCACCAGGCTCTTGACCTCGCGCTCGCCGGTCGCACGCAGCTTGTGCTTGATATGCACCAGCGCCGCTTCCAGCCGCTCGACACTCACCGGGCGTTTTTCCAGGGCGCGCTGCATACCGGCGCGCAGTTTTTCTTCGTCGAAGGGCTGGCGGCTGCCGTCGGACTTGATCAGCCGTGGCAACACCAGTTCGGCGGTTTCAAAGGTGGTGAAACGTTCACCGCAGGCCAGGCATTCGCGCCGGCGACGCACTTGATCGCCCTCGGCGACCAGACGCGAGTCAATGACCTTGGTGTCGTTGGCACCGCAGAAGGGACAGTGCATGGTGGCAGGCAACAAAAAAAGGGAGGGCCATGGTAGCGCATCCCCGTGGCAAGACAAGCCATAGCCTTTACGGTATATAGGCTGACTATTATGTTTCATATTTTTTAAGCCACGGATTTTGTCCTTTCTGGAGCCGTACATGCAGTTACGACCACTTGTTTTGCTTACCCTGTTCAGTTTCCTGGTCGCCTGCAGCAGCGAAGCCCCCAAGCCGGCCGCGCCTCAACCGACGCCTGCGCAAGAGAAAAAAGTCCCAGGCATCGAGGACCTCGGCCCCCTGCCCGCCTACCAGCGTGAAATCAGCGGCAGCCTGACCAACGTGCCGGCCGGCGCCGAAGTCGAGATGGCGCTGCTGGTCATCGATGACCGTTCGCGCCCGCAACAACTGCTGGCCAGCAGTGTGCTGACCGGCAACGGCCAGCCGCTCGCCTTCCGCCTGCGCTACAACCCCGAAGCCTTCCCGGCCGGTGCGCGGGTTGAATTGCGCGGTCGCGCCAGCCAGTCCGGCCAGTTGATCCTGCACCTGCCCGCCGTGCGCATCACCCAGCCGATCACCCAGACCACCGGCCCCCTGCAACTCGTCAAGGCACCATGACGCCACCGCTGGACCTGCAAGCCGCGCTGAACGAGCTGATCGGCGACGCGCACTTGGTGCCCTGCCCTTTGCCGGGCACCGAGTTGTCGTTGTGGTTGCTTGACGCCGACAACATGGACCGCGCTTTCAGCCCCGAAGAAACCCGGCGCATCCTGCACGAGCCGCCTTACTGGAGCTTTTGCTGGGCCAGCGGCCTGGCTCTGGCACGCTACCTGGCGGCCAACCCGCAATGGGTCGCGGGAAAACGCGTGCTCGACTTCGGCGCCGGCTCCGGTGTGGCCGCGATTGCGGCGCTCAAGGCGGGTGCGCTGGAAGTGGTGGCCTGCGATCTGGATCCGCTGGCGTTGGCGTCCTGTCGGGCGAATGCCGAGCTCAACGGTGTAGAGCTGAGCTACTCGGCGGACTTTTTCGCCGAAGCCGACCGCTTCGACCTGATCCTGGTCGCCGACGTGCTCTATGATCGGGCCAACCTGCCGCTGCTGGACCAGTTTCTGAGCCGAGGCCGCGAAGCGTTGGTGGCGGATTCGCGCGTGCGTGATTTCCAGCATCCGGATTACCGGCGGCTGGAGATCCTGGATGCGCTGACGTTGCCGGATTTGGCGGAGCCTTGGGAGTTTCGCAAGGTGAGCCTGTACCATTCGCGGCGTTCCTGAGGGCATCGCCGGCAAGCCAGCGCCAGCAGGTGAGCGCATTCCCCTGCTGGACACGCTTTCAGCCAATCGCGCCAGCCCTTATAGTTGCCCCATTCCCGCTTTATTCGAGACGCCCCATGAGTGAGCCCACGCCGTACATCTTCGATGTCACCACCGCCAACTTTGATCAGGCCGTGATCCAGAATTCCTTCGAAAAACCCGTGCTGGTGGATTTCTGGGCCGAGTGGTGCGCGCCGTGCAAGGCGCTGATGCCGATGCTCGCGCAGATCGCCGAGAGCTATCAGGGCGAGTTGCTGCTGGCCAAGGTCGATTGCGATGCCGAGCAGGATATCGTCGCGCGGTTCGGCATTCGCAGCCTGCCGACCGTGGTGCTGTTCAAGGATGGCCAGCCGGTCGACGGTTTTGCCGGGGCGCAGCCGGAGTCGGCGGTGCGGGCGATGCTGGAGCCGCATGTGCAGATGCCACCACCGGCCGCGGCAGATCCGCTGGAGCAGGCCCAGGCGCTGTTTGCCGACGGCCGCATCAGCGATGCCGAAGCGGTGCTGGTGGCGCTGCTGGGCGAGGACAATACCAACGCCGCGGCGTTGATCCTGTATGCGCGCTGCCTGGCCGAGCGCGGTGAGCTGGGTGAAGCCCAGACCGTGCTGGACGCAGTCAAGAGCGACGATCACAAGGCCGCCCTCGCCGGGGCCAAGGCGCAAATCACCTTCCTGCGCCAGGCCGCCGACCTGCCGGACGCTGCCGACTTGAAAAGCCGCCTGGCGCAAGACCCGCAGGACGACGAAGCGGCTTATCAACTGGCCATCCAGCAACTGGCGCGCCAGCAGTACGACGCGGCGCTCGAAGGCTTGCTCAAGCTGTTTATCCGCAACCGCAGCTACAGCGAAGGCTTGCCGCACAAGACCTTGCTGCAGGTGTTCGAACTGCTGGGCAATGATCACCCGCTGGTGACCGCGTACCGCCGCAAGCTGTTTGCCGCGCTGTACTAATCGCCGATCCAACTGTACAGCGGCGTATCCCCGCCGCTGCTCACCTTGACCTTGGCACTATGGCGCAGGCGCACCAGCAGGCGCTTGCCCGCCGACGCGTCGCCCGCCAAACCTTCAAGCTGGTCGAGCAACTCCAGGCCATTCAGTTGGCCGGCGTTGCGCAACAGGTCCTGGGCGCCCTGCCACTGGTCGTCATTGTGCTTGGCCGGCGCCACCGGCGCGGCAGCCGCACTCGTCACGGGCGCAGCCTGCAACTGCGCGCCGAGTCGCGCCCAATCGCCGTCATCCAGTTCCAGCGTCAAGTCCACCGGCAGGTCGCCGACGGTTCCACGAATTCGCAACATCGTCCTTACTCCTGCACTTTTCTGACGGGCATGCTCCCATGCGGCTTGCGCAACGCCAAGCGGGCGGTCAAACTCTCGGCACTATTGTTATAAGATCACATAACAAAACTTTCATGTTCTGGAGCCTTCTCATGCGCCGTCTGCTGCTTGCTTTGCCGTTTGCCCTGTTGCCACTCGCCATCGCCCATGCTGCCGACGAGCACGATCATGAACACGAGCACGGCAGCCTGGGTGCCCACGAACACGGCGTCGGTCGCCTCAATGCCGTACTCGACGGCCAGGCCCTGGAGCTTGAGCTCGACAGCCCGGCGATGAACCTGGTGGGCTTCGAACACCAAGCCTCTACCCCCGCAGACAAGGCCAAGGTCGCCGCTGCACGCAAGCAGCTGGAAAACCCTGTCGCCCTGTTCAACCTGCCCAAAAGTGCCGGTTGCGTCGTGAGCACCCAGGAACTCAACAGCCCACTGTTCGGCGACAAACCCGAAGTTGACCACGACGACGATGATGACGATCACGACGCCAAAGACGGCGCCCACGAGCATCATCACGACCACAGCGAAATCCACGCGCATTACCAATTCACCTGCGCCACGCCGACAGCCCTGAGCAACCTGGATCTGAGCCAGGTGTTCAAGACCTTCCCTGCCACGCAGAAAATCCAGGTTCAACTGATCGGCCCGAGTGGCCAGCAAGGTGTTGAAGCGACGGCACAGGCAGCTACCCTGAAATTTTGAGTTCATGCCTTAGTCAGGGTGGGAGCTGGCTTGGGGGGGGGGGCCCCGCCCC
>NZ_JANLOH010000062.1:0-17126 GCF_025466155.1 Pseudomonas sp. 13B_2.1_Bac1
CCGCTCCCACATTGGTCCTGCGGTACTTCAGGGATGGGGTTTCTTGAACACGTAAAACAGGTTCGGCTCGCTGACCAGGTACAACGTGCCCTCGTCATCCATGGCGATCCCCTCGGCCTGCGGCACCCGCTTCTTCAGGCCATGGCGCCCGTTGAGCAGCGACAGGCTGCTCAGCGGGCGACCGTCGATATCCAGCTCCAACACCAGGAACGACTCATCCGAGAGCGCCAGCAAGTGACCGCTGCGCTCGTCGTATTGCAGGCTCGACAGGTCGCGCACAAACAGCCCGGCGTCACGCTTGGGGTTGTTGATCACATGCACCGAGTAGGTTTTTTCCGGTTTGAAATGCGGGAAGCCGTGGACCTCATAGATCAGCATCGGGTCGCGCTCCTTGGCCACGAACAGGCGCTTGCCGACAGAATCGTAGGCCAGCCCCTCGAAGCCCTTGTTGCCACCCACATGCAAGCCCAGGGTCATCTGTTCCGCATCAGCGGCGTCGAGGAATTTGGTGTCGTCATCCACATGCACCTTGATCAGGCGCTGCTGGCGCTCGTCGCTGATGACATAAATGTTGTCACTGATAAACTCCACTGCCTCGGCATCGCCAAATCCCACCAGCGGGATACGCCGCAAAATCTTGCCTTGAAGGGACAGCTCGATCAGCTCGGCATTTTTATTGGTGACGGTAAACAGGCTTTTGCGCAGCGGATCGTAGGTGAGGGCCGAGACGTCGTCGTCGAGCCCGTCGATCACCTGGGCTTCCAGGACCACCCGGTAATCGGCCAGGCCGATCGAGCGCTCATCGGTCGGCTGGCGCCAGGCCTGCCAGTTGAACCAGGCGCGCTCGAACAGACGAAAATGCTGCGCAACGGCCCCGGCACTGATCAGGGCGATCAGCGCGAGTACGAAGAATAGAGGTTTGGGACGGGCAAGTCGGCGCATCGGGCGAGCTCAAAGTCAAAAGTGGCGAATGAATATCACGCCTGTCTGAATTTAAACTTAAACGCACCCTGGTGTCTGGCGAATGCCGCTGATAGAGAAATATCCGACGTAATTTGTCTGCTATTTCTGTTTTTCGAAACGATAAAACAGATTTGGCTCACTGACCATGTACAACGTGCCGTCCTCGTCCATGGTCACCCCTTCCGCCCGTGGAATGGTTTTTTTCAGCCCGTTGAAACCGCCGAGCAGGGTCATGAAGCTGACTTGCTCGCCCTTTTCATCCAGCTCCAGCAACAGGTGGGAGTCGGCCGAGAGCACCAGCAAGTGCCCGGTACGCGGGTCGATAGCCAGGGCCGAGAGGTTGCGCATGTCCAACTCTTTACTGGCCAGCTTTTGCTTATCGCCCGTCAGGGTCTGGCTGCCATCGCTTTTCCAGGTGAACAACGCCGGCGGACGCTCTTCGCCCAGGATCAGCTGCTGGTTGCGCTTGTCCCAGGTGATGCCTTCGAAGGCCTTGTTCTGGTCTTTGGACGGGCCGAGGTCGTACGTCGGGAAGTCGGCCTTGTTCAATTGCTGGGTGGTCGCGTCGACCTTGACGATGGTGAGCGTGTGCTGGCGCTCATCGACGACCGCCAGCAGGCCATTTTCCATCACTGTCACGCCTTCCGGATTGTCCCAGCCATTGAGCGGCATCTTGCGCAGCACATCGCCCTGCAGGCTCAGCTCGGCGAGGAAGGGGTTCTTGCCCATCACGGAAAACAGGGTTTTGGTCTGTGGGTTGTAGGAGACGTCCGAAGCTTCGTCCTTCTCCATGCCAGGCAACAACTTGCCATCGATCACCGCATGGTAATCCGGCAGCCACACACTCTCCTGGCGCTCGGCCAGTGTTTCAAAGCGTTCCAGCACCCACAGCAGGCCGCGATCGTCCCAGTGCATGGCCCAGGAAACGCCGTACACGATCGCCCCCGCCAGGAAAAGCCAGGAATACCAGCGCAAGGCAAAGCGAGAACGCGGCTTGGAAGTAGCAGAGGGCAGAGGCACGGCCATTGAACGCTTTTCCGGAAATTCAGCTTTAGGGATTAGCACAGGATCAACGGGCCCGCGCGCTGGAGGCTGAGGATTATCCGGATGGCGTGTGAAAAAAATGCAAAAACTTGAATTTCAGGCTCCCACATTGTTGACCGCGCCTGGTTAGCGAACGCTGCTTTCGAAGCGGTTCACGCCGGTCAGTTCCAGCACCAGCTCATCACCGACATTCAACGGGCCGACGCCGGCCGGGGTGCCGGTGAGGATCACGTCGCCGGCCTGCAGCGAGAAGCAGCCGGCCATGTGCTGGATCATCGGGATGATCGGGTTGAGCATCTGCGAGCTGTTGCCATCCTGGCGCACTTCGCCATTGATGCTCAGGCGGATGCCGATATCGGTGACGTCCGGGAACGTGCTGCCGACCACAAACGGCGCGATCACCGCCGCGCCGTCGAAGGACTTGGCGATTTCCCACGGCAGGCCCTTGGCTTTCAGCTCGGCCTGCTTGTCGCGCAGGGTCAGGTCCAGGGCCGGGGCGAAGCCGGAAATGGCGTCCAGCACTTCTTCACGGCTGGGCTTGGTCGACAGGGGCTTGCCGATCAGCACCGCGATTTCGGCTTCGTAATGCACCGAACCGCGCTCGGTCGGAATGCTGAAACCGCCTTCAAGCGGCACCACGCAGCTGCCCGGCTTGATGAACAGCAGCGGCTCGGTCGGCACCGGGTTATCCAGTTCCTTGGCATGTTCGGCGTAGTTGCGCCCGATACACACCACTTTACCCACAGGAAAGTGGATGTTGGTGCCGTCGACATACTTGTGCTGGTAGCTCATGGAACGACTCCTTCAGGGCGATTAAACAGCGAAGATCTTGCCGGGGTTCATGATCCCGTTCGGGTCGAACACCGCCTTGACGGCCTTCATGTATTCGATTTCAACCGGCGAACGGCTGTAGGTCAGGTAGTCGCGCTTGGTCATGCCCACGCCATGTTCGGCGGAGATCGAGCCGTTGTACTTCTCGACGGTTTCGAACACCCACTTGTTGACGGTGGCGCACTTGGCGAAGAACTCATCCTTGCTGAGGTTTTCCGGCTTGAGGATGTTCAAGTGCAGGTTGCCGTCGCCGATGTGACCGAACCAGACGATTTCGAAGTCCGGGTAGTGTTCACCGACGATCGCATCAATTTCCTTCAAGAACGCCGGCACTTTGGAGACAGTCACCGAGATATCGTTCTTGTATGGGGTCCAGTGCGAGATCGTCTCGGAGATGTACTCGCGCAGCTTCCACAGGTTGTGCAGCTGGGTTTCGCTCTGGCTCATCACGCCGTCCAGCACCCAGCCCTGCTCGACGCAATGCTCGAAGGTTTCCAGCGCATGATTGGCGACTTCTTCGGTGGTGGCTTCAAATTCCAGCAACGCGTAGAACGGGCACTCGGTGTCGAACGGCGCCGGCACGTCGCCACGCCCCATGACCTTGGCCAGGGCCTTGTCGGAGAAGAATTCGAAGGCCGTCAGGTCCAGCTTGCTCTGGAACGCATGCAGCACCGGCATGATCGAGTCGAAATCGGTAGTACCGAGCACCATGGCGGTGAGGTTTTTCGGCGCCCGGTCCAGGCGCATGGTGGCTTCGACCACAAAGCCCAGGGTGCCTTCGGCGCCGATGAACAGCTGGCGCATGTCGTAGCCGGTGGCGTTCTTGATCAGGTCGCGGTTCAGCTCCAGTACGTCGCCCTTGCCGGTGACGACTTTCATGCCGGCCACCCAGTTACGGGTCATGCCGTAGCGAATGACCTTGATCCCGCCGGCATTGGTGCCGATATTGCCGCCAATCTGGCTGGAACCGGACGACGCGAAGTCCACCGGGTAGTACAGGCCTTTCTCTTCGGCGGCGTTCTGCAATTGCTTGGTGACCACGCCCGGCTGGCACACGGCGGTGCGGTCGGTGAGGTTGAGGTCGAGGATCTGGTTCATGTAGTCGAACGACACCACCACCTCGCCATTCGCCGCCACGGCAGCGGCGGACAGTCCGGTACGACCACCGGACGGCACCAGCGCGACCTTGTGTGCGTTGGCCCAACGAACGATAGCCTGCACCTGCTCGATGGTCTTGGGGAACACGATGGCGGTCGGCGCAGGGGCGAAGTGCTTGGTCCAATCCTTGCCGTAAGCCTCGAGGGAGTCGGCATCGGTCAGCACTTTGCCGGGCTCAACCAGGGTCTTTAGCTCATCAATCAGGGCAGGATGGGTCATCGACAGAACTCTCGAACAATTCATGGTCATCCTGAGAACGCTTCACGTCGCAGGAATGAGTGTTTAGCGGGGCGCGTATGCTAGCATACCGCCCCCGCAGGACAGAGCCCAAGGGCGTTTCTGCGGTGACGGCTTTCCTGCCGTCCGGGTCAGCTTAAGCGATCCGATTCCCTGCCATTTTTCTCCGGGATACAGGTTTACGCAGATGAGCAAGACTTCTCTCGATAAGAGCAAGATCAAGTTCCTTCTTCTGGAAGGCGTCCACCCATCGGCCGTCGACGTTCTGAAGGCCGCCGGGTACTCCAGCATTGAGTACATCACCAGTTCTCTGCCGGAAGCCCAGCTCAAGGAAAAGATCGCCGACGCGCACTTTATCGGCATTCGCTCCCGCACTCAGCTGACCGAAGAGATCTTCGACCACGCCAAGAAACTCGTGGCGGTCGGCTGTTTCTGCATCGGCACCAACCAGGTCGACCTCAATGCAGCGCGCGAGCGCGGCATCGCGGTGTTCAACGCCCCGTACTCCAACACCCGTTCCGTCGCGGAACTGGTGCTGGCCGAGGCGATCCTGCTGTTGCGCGGTATCCCTGAGAAGAACGCTTCCTGCCACCGTGGCGGCTGGATCAAGAGCGCAGCCAACTCCTTCGAAATCCGCGGCAAGAAGCTGGGTATCGTCGGTTACGGCTCGATCGGCACCCAACTGTCGGTCCTGGCTGAAGGCCTGGGCATGCAGGTGTTCTTCTACGACACCCTGACCAAGCTGCCGTTGGGCAACGCCACCCAAGTGGCGAGCCTGACCGAGCTGCTGGGCATGTCCGATATCGTCACCCTGCACGTGCCGGAAACCGCTGAGACCCAGTGGATGATCGGCGAGAAGGAAATCCGCGCCATCAAGAAAGGCGGCATCCTGATCAACGCTGCACGCGGCACCGTGGTCGAGCTGGACGCCCTGGCCGACGCGATCAAGGACAAGCACCTGATCGGCGCCGCCATCGACGTGTTCCCGGTGGAGCCACGCTCCAACGACGACATCTTCGAAAGCCCGCTGCGTGGCCTGGACAACGTGATCCTGACCCCGCACATCGGCGGTTCCACCGCTGAAGCCCAAGCCAACATCGGCCTGGAAGTGTCGGAGAAGCTGGTCAAGTACAGCGACAACGGTACGTCGGTGTCCTCCGTCAACTTCCCGGAAGTAGCGCTGCCGGCTCACCCTGGCAAGCACCGTCTGCTGCACATCCACCAGAACATCCCTGGCGTGATGATGGAGATCAACAAGGTTTTCGCGGAAAACGGCATCAACATCTCCGGTCAGTTCCTGCAGACCAACGAGAAGGTCGGCTACGTGGTGATCGACGTCGACGCCGAGTACTCGGACCTGGCACAAGAGAAGCTGCAGCACATCAACGGCACGATTCGTAGCCGCGTGTTGTTCTAACGCTGCAAACACTGCACAAAAAAATGGGAGACCCGCAAGGGTCTCCCATTTTTTTGTCTGAACAAATCTTACTTGACGTTAACCGTGATGACTTTCGACGCTACAGTCGGGTTGAACTGCATGTGCAGTTTGTCGCCAGCTACGAGTTGCAGCGTGTGCTTGCCAGGAGTGAGGGTCAGTTCGGTTTCGGTCTGGGCCTTGCCGTAGTGAATCACGGTGTCGGTGGCAGGGATCGGCACGCTGGCGTCAGGCAGTTCTTTCTGGTCGACCAGCAGATGGTGGTGGCCGGTACCTGGATCCTGGCTGGTAGCCGGAGCCAGTTTCAGACCTTCCATGCCGAATTTTACGGTGAAGGTTTTATCCACGGTGGCGCCGTCTTTTGGCGACACGATAAATACCTTGGCGCCTTCAGGTGGGGCGCTGCGCGGGATACCGTCGGCAGCAGTGGCCAACATCGAAGCACCCAGCAGCAGGCTGGCCAGGGTGGCACGGGACAATAAGGCTTTCATTCGCTTCTCCAGTTTTTCCAGGAAATCTGTTCGGTTATGACAACTTAGCGACAAATTGCTGTCCAAGGCACTCAACACCATAGCAAAGCGATGCTGAACGGCGCCTCGCACATTCGAAATCTCTAGGAGTGACCATGCGCTTTTCGCCTGGCCTGTTACTTTTGCTTCCCCTCATGAGCCCTTTGGCTCACGCCGAACTGGTTGATGATGTGTTTGATCGCGGCGAACTGCGCATCGCGCTCGAAGCCAACACCCCGCCGTTCAACTTCAAGGAAGGCGACAAACTCACCGGCTTCGAAGTGGAACTTGGCGAGCAATTGGCCAAGGAAATGGATGTACGCCCCTCGTTCATCACCACCGATGACACCGACCTGCTGCCAGGCGTGGCAACCGGCAAGTACGACGTGGCCATCAACCATATCGCTATGACTGCCGAGCTGCAGGATCGTTTCGATTTCAGCGAGGCTTACCTCGAAAAGCCGCAACTGGCGATTCCCTTCCAGAAGGGCAACCCGGCGTTCAAGGCGAGCCTGGACAAGGCGTTGCAGCGCGTGAAGGCCGATGGCCGATTGAATGCGCTGACCCAGAAGTGGCTGGAACCCCAATTGTAGGAGCCGGCTTGCTGGCGATAGCAGTCACCTCATCTGCAGCTGATTCACAGCGGTCGCCGGCAAGCCGGGTCCTACAGGTGATTCAGCGCCTGGGCCGCTTCGGGTAGTTCCAACTCACTGAACACCTGCACTCCATGCTGCCTGAGCAGCGCCGCGGTCACGCCTTCGCCGCTGACTTTCACGCCGGTAAAGCTGCCGTCGTAGGTCAGCAGGTTGCCGCAGGATGGGCTATTGGCCTTGAGGATGGCGATGCGGATGTTGTGGCGCTGCACCAGCGCCAGGGCCTGGCGGGCGCCGTCGAGGAAGGCGGCGCTGAAGTCCTCGCCCTCGGCTGTCAGCACCTGGGCGCGCCCTTCCCACACATCGACGCCCTGCCCACCCGCAATCTCGGCCGCCGGGCGCGGCGTGGGCAGGCCACCCGAGACCTCGGGGCAGATCGCAACCACACGGCCTTCGGCCTGCCATGCCGCCAGTTGGTCGAACGGCCCGCTGGCCCCGCCGTCATAGCGCACCTTGTGGCCAAGCAGGCAGCGACTGATCAGAATCTTGTGCATGATTAAAACGGCTCGTTGCCCCGCCGGCGAAACCAGCCGGTGAGGGACAGGCGTTCGCGCGTGGCGGGCATGACTTCGTGGGGCACCTCGCCCGACAGGAACACCACCAGGCAACCGCCGGTGGGCACCACATCGTATTCGACGCCGTCCTTGAGGTACATGCGTAACTGGCCACCGTGCTCGGGCAGCCAGGCGTCGTTCAGGTAGATCACCGCCGAGACCATGCGTCGGTCGTCGTCGCGGAAACGGTCGAGGTGCTTGAGGTAAAACGCCCCCGGCGGGTACATCGCGAAGTGGCTTTCGAAATCCTCAAGGCCGAGGAACAAACCACGGTTCATCGCAAGGCGCAGGCTGTCCATCACCGCCATATAGCTGTCGCAGACCGCCGCGTCGCCCTCCTCCAGCCACTGGATATGGTCGCCGCGAATGCCCTCGCGAATCTCCTGGGTCGGCCCGCGACCGACTGCCGCCGGGGCCAATTCACCTTCGGCCGCACGTTTACGGCACTCAGCCGCCAGTTCCAGGGTCAGAGCCTGGGGCAGGAAGCCGTTCTGCTGCGACCAGCCTTTTTCGGCCAGGTCATCAACGATGCGTTGCAGCAGGGGGTGATCGAGGGGTATTTGCATGGCGCGCATAGTATCCATACGCCTGGGAATCCGACAGAGCCGCCGAGCGTCTGAACACACTTTAGTCAGGTGACCGATAGGATTTCTCGACAAATCCTACGCCCGACACGGACAATAGTGGCCGACTGACAGGAGTCCATATGCGTCGTTTGTTTTTTTCCTTGCTGATGTTCTGCGTTTTGCCCGCTTGGGCAGACGGCCATGACCAGTTGTACAAGGTCGCCGGCTGGGCCGAACAACGTGCGCATTTCAATGACGCCCTCAGTGCCGCCCAGCAACGCTACCGCAATAGCCTGCCGCCGGCGGTGTACCAGGCGCTGGTCGACAACAGCAATAAACGCTTTGCCGCCCAGGCCATGGACCAGCGTGCCGAGGCGCAATTGCGCAAAAACCTCGCCGACCCTGCGCCTGCCCTGGCGTTTTTCCAATCGCCGCTGGGCCGCAAGATCGTCGCCGCCGAGTTGCTCGCGACCCGCCGCGACCAGTTGGCCAAAAACGCCCAGGGCCTGCCGCACATCGAAGCCGACGCCACTCGCAGCCTGATCATCGGCCACCTGGCGCAAGCCCTGCCGGCACGTGAGGCCGGTGCGGAAGTCAGCCTGGCCATCGCCGGCGTCGCCGCCGACAGCCTGAGCCAGATGATCCCCGGCCTGCTGGGCGGTGGTCAGGCCCAGGGCATGTTGAACGGCCAGCGCGAGCGGCTGATGCAACAGATCGGCAATGACTTGAACAATACGTTGCTGTACGTCTACCGGGACTTGTCCGACCCTGAACTCGAAGAATTCGCCACCTTTGCCGAATCGCCGCAGGGCAAGGCGTATTATCAGGCCGCCCTGGCAGCTATTCGCGCAGGCCTGGCGGTCGGCCAAAGCACTTCCAGCCTGGCCCCCTGACCCTCTGTAGGAGCCGGCGTCAGCTCAGGTGGCGGGTCAGAAAGCTGAAGTACTCCTGGCGAATCTCGGGAATCTCGTTCGCCAGGTGATGCCTGCCACGCGCCAGCATCAATACCTCGGGCTGGTCGAACTTGCCGCGCAGCACCTGCAAGTTGTGCTGCCAGTCCACCGTCATGTCTTCCTCACCCTGCACAATAACCGGTCGCCGTGGGCTGCGCGGCGCGGCTTCGATGCGCTTGATCCAGCGCGCCAGGGCGCCCACCCACGCGGTGGGCAGTTGGCGGGGTTGCAGCGGATCGGCTTCCAGGAAGGGCTTGAAGGCCGGGTCATGGGTGTTGTCGCTGAAGCGCCGCGCAATGCCTTTGACGAACGGGCGCAGCAGGTAATAGCTGACCTGCGACCAACCCCACGCACGCGGCCGCACCAGCGGTGACAGCAGGAAGGTCTTGCCCTGTGCCGGGCTGTCGGCGCCGTGGTTGAGCAGGTGATCGACCACCACCGCGCCGCCGGTGCTTTGCCCGAACAAGTGCCAGGGTTGCGGCAACTGCAGCGCCCGGGCCTGCTCGAACAGCGCCTGCACCACGTGCTGGTACACGGCGAAATCATCGATGCTGGCGCGCGCGCCACTGGATAACCCATGGCCCGGCAAGTCGCAGGCGATCACCACAAAGCCTTGGTCCAACGCCCACTCCACCACATGGCGATACAGGCCCATATGGTCGTAGAACCCGTGGAACATGAACATCGTCGCCACCGGCTGCGGCGGCCACCACACCTGCGCGACCACCGCAAACCCATCGACCTCGAAACGTCCCAGCCGGCTTACCGCCGGCACGTTGCGCGCCGCCAGGTCCAGGCCGTAGAAGCGCTGGTAGACCCGCGCCTCGGCGCTGAGCGGTTGCGCATCCACCAGGGGCCGCAAGCTTTCGCGCAGATGATCAGGGTCAAAGGTAACGGGCATAAAGGGTTCCAGACTGACGGCGAAGATGAATATCGAGCTGCGATATTCATCTGTCAGGACAAGCATGGCAAGCTACGCGACCTGCGAGGATAGATCTGAATGCGACAGCCTTACCGTACCGCCCTGTTCGCCAGCCTGATCCTGATCATCTGCGCCGGTGTGCTGTGGGCGGCCTATGACTGGTTCCAGGGCCGCTACCTGCGCGCGTTCAGCGAACACACGGCGGTGTTCTCCGGCGACGCCCTGCGCCTGCCCGCCGAACTCGCCGGCACGGGCCCGATCCGCCTGGTGCACTTCTGGGACCCGGCCTGCCCCTGCAACGTCGGCAACCAGCAGCACCTGGGCGAATTGATCGAGCAGTACGCGCCCCAGGGCGTGGAATTCTATGCCCTGCAAAAACCTGGCAGCCACGGCCGGTTGCCCGACAACCTGCGCAAGATGAAAACCCTGACCGCCCTGCCCGGTGCCGACCAAGTACCGGCCAGCCCTGCGGTGGGCATTTGGGATCGCACCGGCAAGCTTGCGTATTTCGGCCCCTACAGCGAGGGTCTCACGTGCAATTCGAGCAACAGCTTCATCGAGCCGATCCTGAAGGCCCTGGACAGCGGACGTGAAGTGAATGCCACGCACACCCTGGCGGTGGGCTGCTATTGCGCGTGGAGCAAGGCGCCAAACTGAACGCAGGCTGTTCAACGGGCAAACTCCAATCATCCGGTCAACCGGCTGCTGTATCGTACGTTTTCGCAGAGAGTGTAAGCGTAGGAATACATGAGCCAGTTAACCATCATCCTCTGGATGCTGAACGTTATCGTCGACACCTCCGGCCAGCTGGCCTTCAAGGCCGCCGCGTCGGCCAGTGCCGAGCATGACGGTATCGCCCACTGGAAACACATGCTCAAGCGCCCGTGGATCTGGCTGGGCGTGATCTGCTACGTCTTCGAATTCGTATTGTGGCTGGCGTTCCTGACGCTGGTGCCGTTGTCGGTCGGGGTGATGCTGGGCTCGATCAACATCGTCGTGATCATGATTGCCGGCCGTTTCCTGTTCAAGGAGAGCCTGAGCAAATGGCGGTTGATCGGCATCATGCTGATCGCCTGTGGCGTGACCGTCGTGGGGTTTGAATGATGAAGCGCTTCTATATCCTCGGTTTCCTCGCGCTGATCGTTTTCGACACATTGGCGCAGGTGAGCTTCAAATTCGCCTCGGTGCACGCCGAGCCGCTGACGATGGACGCCGCATGGCTGGTGCGCGTGTTTGGCGCACCGTGGATCTACGGCGCTTTCGTCGGCTACATCGGCGCGTTCTTCACCTGGATGACCTTGCTCAAGTACGCGCCGGTGGGCCCGGCGTTCGCGGCGTCTCACCTGGAGCTGATCAGTGTCACGCTGATCTCCGTGTGGCTGTTCGACGACACCCTGACCCTGCCGAAAATCGTCGGTGGCGCGCTGATTATTGCCGGGATCCTGTGCCTGGCGCGTAGCGAAGGCAAAGACAGTCAACAGGTCGAGGTCGAGCCGTCGCAGGCCCCCGCCTCATGACCCGCCGGCGGGAAATCCCACCCACCGCAGGCCTGCCCTTGCGCTGGCGGGATTTGCTCAACCTCTCGGGCGACCTGGCCCCGGCGCTGGCCCGTCAATTTTCGCTGCCACTCCCCGCACTGACCTGCTCCGGCACCGCAGCATTGATTATCGCCCTGCGCGTCTTGCAGCAACGCATGCCCGGCCGCACCCGGCTCATCGTGCCGGCCTACACCTGCCCGCTGGTGGCGTTGGCCGCGCACTACTGCCCGCCGCTGCGCGTCGTACCCTGTGATTTGCAGCCCGACAGCATCGACCTGGACGAGCGGCAACTGGCACAGCTGTGCGATGAAAGCACCTTGGCCGTGGTGGTCACCCACCTGGCCGGGCGCGTGGCGGATGTCGACGCGGCCAAACGCATTGCCGGCGCGGTCGGCGCGGCGATCATTGAAGACGCCGCGCAAGCCATGGGCGCACTCGACGATGGCCGCAGCGTCGGGCTCAAGGGCGATGTGGGGTTTTTCAGCATGGCGCTGGGCAAGGGGCTGACCACCGCCGAAGGCGGCGTGCTGTTCAGTCGCGACCCGGTGCTGCATCAGGCGCTGCACCGCCACTGCCGGCAGGACCTGCCCTTCAGCCTGCGCTGGGAGCTGCAACGCAGCGCTGAACTGTGGGGCTACGCCCTGCTCTATCAACCACGCGGCCTGCATTACGTGTATGGCAACGCGTTGCGCAAGGCGCTGGCCAATGGGGATGAAGTGGCCGCAGTCGGCGATGACTTTTCGGTCTACGACATCCCGCTGCACCGCCTGGGCGGCTATCGCCAGAAGGTCGGCGCGGCGGCACTGGCTCGCTTGCCGGACCACCTGCAACAAGGCCGCGCCCGCGCTTTGCGCCGTGCAGCGTGCTTGAACGCCTTGCCCGGCGTCACGGTGATCATGGACAGGCCAGGGCAGCAAGGCACCTGGCCGTTCCTGATGGTGGTGATGCCCTCTGCAGACGCCCGCGATGCGGCCATGGCCCGGCTGTGGACCTCAGGCTTGGGCGTGACCCGCCTGTTTATCCACACCTTGCCGGGCTACGCCGAGGTACTGCCGCTGTTGCAGCCGGGTGGCGATATCACTCGAGCACAGGCCTTCGCTGCCCGCACGCTGTCGATCAGCAACAGCCATTGGCTGAGCGATGCGTTGTTCGAGCAGATAGTCGACCAACTCAAGGTTATCGTCGCCAGGCCTGATTGATGTGCGCCACCAGGCGACTGTTCAGCGCGTTCTGCTGCTGTTGCCAGATCTGCACCTGCGCCTCAGGCAAGGATTCCTGGCCGTCGGACGCACTCAGCCAGCGCTTGAATCGGCTTTCATAGTGGTAGGCCGACACATCGCCGGTGATGTCTGCGCCGATGACCTGGCCCTGGCAGGCGCTGATCAGGTCGGTCAAATGGTGCTCCAGAAACTCACCCTGGTCCCAGTTGGTGTTCACCACCTGCGGGCTCAGCACGTCTTTATCGATGGACAGGTACACCGGCAGCGAGCGGTCAAACTGCGCCAGGAACGCACACATCAGCTCATCCGGATTGCCGAAGGCGCGATTGCTGCGACCGGCGCCGATCCAGTTCATCCAACGGGTATCGACGTTGACGTTCCAGTAGGTCAACTTGCGCTTGAGCAGCGGCGACCAGTGATTTTCCCAGGCATGGCCCAGGCCGATGTCCTGCGAGCCAATGCCGAGTACATGCACATGCTCGACCTGGGGCAAACGGCTGGCCCAGTAGACCCATGAGCCGCAGTGGATACCGAATGGGTAGCGCATGTTGTCCGGGTGATTGTCACAAATGATCAGCTGGAATTTCTGCTGCGTCGGCAGGCGGTTCAGCAACAGTTGGCTGAGGTGGTGATAGTCGCCGCTGCCGGTGAACACACAGCCGTAATCGCTGGGCATCTGCGCGCCCAAGGCCGTTTCCAGCGCATTGAATTGCGCCCAGCGACAGCCAAAACGGATCTTTTCCTGCCAGTCCTGCAGCGCCAGGGTGATCGCGCCGGGAATATCACTGACGGCGCCATCGAAGTCCAGAATCAGCGGGGCTCGGTCCAGGTTCATTCGGTTTTCTCCTGGTGCCACTGCCCCTCGCCTTCAAAGTGATGGCGCAATCGCTTGCCGAGCGTGCGCAACAGTGGGTTGCGTATCCACACCAGGTGGCGGGTCAAGGTGAAGTCCGCGCCGAGGCTGGCCTTGACCTGCGGGTCGGTCCAGCCCGCCACATAAAACTTCAGGCCATTGGCCACGGCGTACTCCAGGTTCACGAACCAGCTGACGAAGTACAGGTTGAACTCCAGCGCCTGCGGATAGTTGAGGCCAATGTACTTGTCGAGCAGCTTGTCGCCCTCCACGTAGCACAGGTTGTAGCCGATCAGTTCATCGCAGTGCCAATAGCAGAAAACGCGCCCGATGCTGTCGGCGTCCTTCAGCAGGCTGCTGAAGAACTCAGGGGTGAGCAGGTCGAAATGGATCTCGCTCTGGTCGTACACCGCCCGGTACAGCCCATACAAATGCGCCAGCCAGGCTTCATCGTTGAAGCGCGCATCGCCGGTGTCGAGGATCTCCACGCGCAACGCCTCACGACTGCGCAGCTTGCGTCGGATATTGCGACGCCGGCTGTGGGACAAACGCGCCAGGTACTCATCAATCGTGGTGAAGTTGATCGGCACATACGCCAGCGCCTGGCCCTCGAGGCAGATAAAGCCGCGTCGGGTGCAGTCATCGATCAGCGCTTGCGCGTAGCGGTTGTCCGCCTCGCTGAGCAGTGGGGAGTTGCACGGCACGTCTTTGACGATGGTGAGTTTGCGCTGCGGCGCACACTCATGTTGCAGCCACTGCGCGAGGTCCTCGGGCGCCACCCCCTGGGGCAGCGGTGAGTATTCACTGACGGTGGTGCCCACGAAGCAGCTGTCGATTCGCAGCCAGCGGTTCCAGAAGCGATAGCCGGGCCAACCGCGCACACGCTTGACGAACGCATCGTCGGCGGTGGTCAACAGGTCGAACGGGGTAAAGAAATAGGGCAGGCCCTGGTCAGATAGCCGTGCATCAAAGCCCACCGGCGGGTGCTGCAAAAAGCGCCCGATCAGTGACTGCGCTTCCAGGCTGCACGCGTAGGCAACCTGGGGACGGCTGGAGTCGGGCATCGGTTGCATGGCGCAAGTCATGGCAAAAAGCTCAAAGATGACAGGTGCAATAATAGCCGCTTCGGGGTGTTCCCCACTTGAACCTCGGCTGTCGGCGAGACGCATCAAGATGCAATACCAGCATTTCCCGCAGTGTCCACCAAACCGATTAGACTCCCTTGACCTTCAAGGTGAATGACTCAAGGACCGTCCATGAAACGTAGCCTGACCGTGCTCGCTATCCTGATTGCCGCCCTCCTGGCCGGCGCCGGCTGGTATGTCTACAGCAAGCAGCCGACCCGCCAGGGCACCGAAACACTGGCGAACCTGCAAGGCACGGTCACCGTGCGCTACGACGACCGTGGCGTGCCACACATTCGCGCCGAGAACGAGAGCGACCTGTACCGCGCCCTCGGCTACGTGCATGCCCAGGACCGTCTGTTCCAGATGGAAATCATGCGGCGCCTGGCGCGCGGCGAGCTGGCCGAGGTGCTCGGCCCCAAGGTGCTGGAGACCGACAAGCTGTTTCGCAGCCTGCGCATTCGCGACCGTGCTGCCACCTACGTGGCGCAGCTGGACCATGAGTCGGCGCACTGGAAGGCACTGCAAGCCTATCTGGACGGCATCAACCAGTATCAGGACAGCCACGCCAGTCCGATGGAATTCGACGTGCTGGGCATCCCCAAGCGGCCGTTCACAGCGGAAGACACCATCAGCGTCGCCGGGTACATGGCCTACAGCTTTGCCGCGGCCTTTCGTACCGAGCCCTTGCTGACTTACGTACGCGACCAGTTGGGCAGCGACTACCTCAAGGTCTTCGACCTGGACTGGCAACCCAAGGGTGCACTCAACCTGGCCGACAACGACTGGAAGACCCTCGGCGCCCTCGCCTCCCTGAGCGAGCAGGCCCTGGCGGACAACGGCCTGCCGCAGTTCGAAGGCAGCAACGCCTGGGCCATCAGCGGCAGCCGCACCAAGAGCGGCAAACCGTTGCTGGCGGGTGACCCGCATATCCGCTTCTCGGTGCCGTCGGTGTGGTACGAGGCGCAACTCTCCGCGCCGGGCTTCGAGTTGTACGGTTATCACAACGCGCTGGTGCCGGTGGCCTTCCTGGGGCACAACCTGGACTTCGGCTGGAGCCTGACCATGTTCCAGAACGATGACCTCGACCTGATCGCCGAGAAGGTCAACCCGGACAACGCCAACCAGGTCTGGTACCACGGCCAGTGGGTCGACATGACCCACAGTGAGCAACAAATCGCGGTGAAGGGCCAGGCGCCCGTGACACTGACGCTGCGCCAGTCGCCCCATGGGCCGATCATCAATGACGTGCTTGGCGAGAACGGCGGCAACACGCCGATCGCCATGTGGTGGGCGTTCCTCGATACCCAGAACCCGATCCTCGAAGGCTTCTATCAGCTCAACCGCGCCGACACCCTGGCCAAGGCGCGCGCGGCGGCGGCCAAGGTCTCGGCGCCGGGGCTGAATATCGTGTGGGCAAATGCCAAGGGTGATATCGGCTGGTGGGCGGCGGCGCAGTTGCCGATTCGCCCGGCCGGGGTCAATCCTGGGTTTATCCTCGACGGCAGCACGGCACAGGCCGACAAGCTGGGGTTCTACCCCTTCAGCGCCAACCCCCAGGAAGAAAACCCGGCGCGCGGTTATGTGGTGTCCGCCAACGCTCAGCCGGTAACGCCCACCGGCATGGAGATCGCCGGTTATTACAACCTCGCCGACCGTGGCCAGCAGTTGAACACGCAGTTGAGCGACAAGAGCGTGAAGTGGGACGTGAACAACAGCCAGGCGTTGCAGCTCGGCACCACCACCGCCTTCGGCCCACGCCTGCTGGCACCGCTGCTGCCGGTGCTACGTGAAGTGGTCAAGGACCCGGCGCAGCTGAAACTGGTGGAGCAACTGGCCACGTGGAAAGGCGATTACCCGCTGGACTCCACCAGCGCCACCCTGTTCAACCAGTTCCTGTTCAACCTCGCCGACGCTACCTTCCACCCGAAACTGGGCGATGGCATGTTCAAGACCCTGCTCGGCACCCGTGTGATCGACGCCGCCTTGCCTCGCCTCGCGGCCAGTGCCGACTCGCCATGGTGGGACGGCAAGCGCGCCGACACGGTCAAGCTCGCCTGGGACAACAGCCTCGCGCACCTCAAGGCGACCTTCGGCGATGACCCGAGCCAGTGGCAGTGGGGCAAGGCGCACACCCTCACCCATGGCCACCCGCTGGGCTCGCAGAAGCCGTTGGACCTGATCGTCAACGTCGGCCCCTTCCCGGCACCCGGCACCCACGAAGTGCCGAACAACCAGTCGGCGAACATCGGCCCGGCGCCGTGGCCAGTCACGTACGGCCCGTCGACCCGTCGCCTGATCGACTTCGCCGACGTGGCCCACGCACTCACCATCAACCCGGTCGGGCAAAGCGGCGTGCCGTTCGACAAGCACTACGGCGACCAGGCAGAAACCTACATCGAAGGGGGCTACGAGCAGGCGCATTTCAGTGACGAGGAAGTCACCGCGAATACGCGCGGCACGTTGAAGCTGCTCCCAGCCAGATAACCGCGATCACTGTGGGAGCTGGGGTGGGGGGGGGGGGGGGGCCCCGGGTTCCGCGCAGGCCCGCGGTGGCCGTTACGGC
>NZ_JANLOH010000097.1:0-15005 GCF_025466155.1 Pseudomonas sp. 13B_2.1_Bac1
GGGGGTTGGGGGGGGGGGGGGGGTTAAAACCCCCCCCCCCCATCGCAGGCAAGCCAGCTCCCACAGTTTGACCGCGTACGCGCTTCAGGCGTACTGCGCGGCGGCGTAGCCGGATGCCCACGCCCACTGGAAATTGAACCCGCCCAGGTGACCGGTCACATCCAGCACTTCCCCAATGAAGTACAACCCCGGGCTTTTCAGCGACTCCATGGTTTTCGACGAGACTTCCCGCGTGTCCACGCCACCCAGAGTCACCTCGGCGGTGCGATAGCCCTCGGTGCCCGCCGGCACCAGTTGCCAGCTCGCGAGTTTTTGCGCGATGTCGGCCACTTCGGCGTGGGTGTATTGCTTCATGGGCTTGGACACGAACCAGGTTTCCGCCAGCAGGTTGGCCATCTTCTTGGTGAAGATCTCTCCCAGCAGGGTTTTCAACTCGCTGTTGGGACGCTCGACTTGTTGCTGTTGCAGCCAGCTGTGGGCGTCGTGTTCGGGCAGCAGGTTGATCTCCACGGTATCGCCGGACTCCCAGTACGAGGAGATCTGCAGGATCGCCGGGCCGCTCAGGCCACGGTGGGTAAACAGGATGTTCTCGCGAAAGCTCTGGCCGTTGCAGCTGACCAGGCAATCCACCGAGGTGCCGGACAGCTCGCCGCACAATTCCTTGAGCTGGTCGGTGATGGTGAACGGCACCAGGCCCGCGCGGGTCGGCAGCAGCTCGTGACCGAACTGCTTGGCCACCTGATAACCAAAGCCGGTGGCGCCAAGTGTCGGAATCGACAGGCCGCCTGTGGCAATCACCAGGGACTCGCAGCGCAACTCACCCAGGGTGGTCTGCAGCTGATAGCCGTTGTCGAGCTTGGCGATTTCCTCGATAGAGGTGTCCAGGTGCAGGCTCACGCCGGTCTGGATGCACTCATCCAAGAGCATGCCGAGGATGTCGCTGGACTTGTTGTCGCAGAACAGCTGGCCGAGTTTTTTCTCGTGGTATGGCACGCCGTGCTTGGCCACCAGCCCGATGAAATCCCACTGGGTATAGCGGGCCAGGGCGGATTTGCAGAAGTGTGCGTTGTGCGAGAGGAAGTTGGCCGGCTCGGTATACATATTGGTGAAGTTGCAGCGGCCACCACCGGACATCAGGATCTTCTTGCCGGCCTTGTTGGCATGGTCGATCAACATCACCTTGCGCCCACGCCCGGCGGCGGTCAGTGCGCACATCAAGCCTGCGGCGCCGGCGCCAATGATCACAACTTCGGTCGAGCGCACAGCAATGTCCTCACAAAAATATTGATCTGAAATGCAATCAAATGTGGGAGCTGGCTTGCCTGCGATGGCATCAACTCGGTCAATCTGTCAGACCGAGTTGCCTGCATCGCGGGCAAGCCCGGCTCCCACATTGATTCGGTTCCTTCAACAGGAACGCGGTTTTTTTACAGGATCCGCACGCGCAGCGAACGGCCTTTGATCTTGCCGTCGTTCAAGCGCTGCAGCGCCTGCTTGGCGATCCCACGCTCCACGGCCACAAACGCCTGGAAGTCGAAGATCGCGATCTTGCCGACCTGGGCACCCGGGATGCCTGCTTCACCGGTCAAGGCGCCGAGGATATCGCCCGGGCGAACCTTGTCCTTACGGCCGGCGGCGATGCACAGGGTGCTCATCTGCGGCAGCAGCGGGCCGCCGCTTTGTGGCTTGAGGTTGTCCAGTTGGTCCCAGTTCAGCGGCGATTTCTGCAGCTGCTCGATGGCCTGGGCGCGGTGTGCTTCTGACGGTGCTACCAGGCTGATGGCGATGCCGGTCTCGCCCGCACGCCCGGTACGGCCGACGCGGTGGATGTGGATTTCCGAGTCACGGGCCAGTTCGACGTTGATCACCATGTCCAGCGAGTCAATGTCCAGGCCACGGGCGGCAACGTCGGTGGCGACCAGTACCGAGGTGCTGCGGTTGGCAAACATCGCCAGCACCTGGTCACGGTCGCGCTGCTCCAGGTCGCCATGCAGGCCGACGGCAGAAATGCCCTTGGCCGTCAGGTGATCCACGGTTTCCTGCACCTGCTGCTTGGTGAAGCAGAACGCCACGCAGGACGCCGGGCGGAAATGCGCCAGCACCTTGGTCACGGCGTCCATGCGTTCTTCCGGGGAAATCTCGTAGAAACGCTGCTCGATCTGGTCGTCGGAGTGAAACGCCTCGGCCTTCACTTGCTGCGGCGCACGCATGAATTTCGACGCCAGCTGCTTGATGCTCACCGGGTAGGTGGCCGAGAACAGCAGGGTCTGGCGACGGGCCGGGGTCTTGCTGATGATGTCTTCGATGGCGTCGTAGAAACCCATGTCGAGCATGCGGTCAGCTTCATCGAGGATCAGCGTGTTCAAGCCGTCGAGTACCAGTGAGCCTTTGCGCAAGTGCTGCTGGATCCGGCCCGGGGTGCCGACGATGACGTGGGCGCCATGTTCCAGGGAAGCGATCTGCGGGCCGAGGGACACGCCGCCGCACAGGGTCAGCACCTTGATGTTGTCTTCGGCGCGGGCCAGGCGGCGGATTTCCTTGGCGACCTGGTCGGCCAGCTCGCGGGTCGGGCACATCACCAGGGCCTGGCAGCCGAAGTAGCGCGGGTTGATCGGGTTCAGCAGGCCGATGCCGAAGGCCGCGGTCTTGCCGCTGCCGGTCTTGGCCTGGGCGATCAGGTCCAGCCCCTTGAGGATCACCGGCAAGCTTTGCGCCTGGATCTGCGTCATCTCGACATAACCCAGCGAGTCGAGGTTAGCCAGCATGGCGGCGGAAAGCGGCAAAGTATTAAAAGCGGTGGCGATGGTAGTCACGGGACTGGCTCTGCAAAACAAAATGTTGCGCAGTGTAGCAGCCCCCCGTGGGTTTTTTCGCATGTTCCAGACAAGGGGGTGGGGGACAGCGGCAAGTGATGAGCTGCAAGCGGCAAGCTTGCAGCGGCTTCAATGCTCGATGTCGTGCTCGCGGCTGACCACGCGTTTGCCGTCTTTGGGCGACAGCTGCAGGAAGATCGCAGCGGCCAGCATCGCCATGATGCCCACGGTCAGGAAGGTCAGCTGGAAGGCGCCGAGCACACTGTCGACCCCGTCGTTGCCGGCTTCGGCGGTAAAGCCACCGAGCAGCGCGCCGGCGCAGGCCACCCCCAGGCTCAGGGACAACTGCGCCACCACCGAGAGCAAACTGTTGCCGCTGCTGGCCTGGGCGTCGTCGAGGTCGATCAGGGTGACGGTGTTCATCGCGGTGAATTGCAGCGAGTTGATCGCGCCCAGTATCGCCAGCATGCCCAGCAGCAGTGGGTAGGGCGTGTGTTCACTGACCAGGCCCATGCTCGCGAGCATGATGCCCAGGGCCAGGGTATTGCCGGTCAGCACCACGCGGTAACCCAGGCGCTCGATCAGCGGCCGGGCGATGGACTTGGCAAACATCGCCGCCGCCGCCAGCGGCAGCATGCTCATGCCGGCTTCGGACGGCGAGTAGCCCAGCGCCACCTGCAGCAGCAACGGCACCAGGAACGGCAGGGCGCCGCTGCCCAGGCGCGCGAACAGGTTGCCGAGGATGCCCACGGCGAACGTGCGGGTCTTGAACAGCACGGGCGAAAACAGCGGGTTCTCGATATGCCCGGCGCGCAGCCAGTACGCCGCCAGGCACGCCAACCCGCCGAACAGCAGCAACATCACGCGCAGGTGCGGCAAGTGCAGCTCGCCCAGGCCCTCCATGGCGATAGTGATCAGCACCATCGCCGCGCCGAACAGCAGAAACCCGACGCCATCAAAGCGCGTGCGCTCGCTGCCGCGCAGGTCGGGAATGAATTTCCACACGGCGTAGCAACCGATCATGCCCACCGGCAGGTTGATCAGGAAGATCCAGTGCCAGGTCAGGTATTGCACCATCCAGCCGCCCATGGTCGGGCCGAGCAGCGGGCCAAGCAGGCCGGGGATGGTGATGAAACCCATGATGCGCACCAGCTCGGAGCGGGGGTAGGCGCGCAGCACCACGAGCCGGCCGACCGGCAGCATCAGCGCGCCACCCAGGCCCTGGATCACCCGCGCGCCGACCAGCATGGTCAGGCTGCTCGAGAGTGCACACAACAATGAGCCGATGCTGAACAGCATGATCGCGCCGAAAAAGATGCGTTTGGTGCCGAAACGGTCGGCGACCCAGCCCGACGCCGGGATCAGCAAGGCGACGGTGAGCATGTAGGCGATCACCACCCCTTGCATGCGCAGCGGGTTCTCTGCGAGGTCGCGGGCCATGGCCGGCAATGCCGTGTTCAGAATCGTCCCATCCAGCGATTGCATGAAGAAGGCAATCGCGACCACCCAGGGTAGCCAGCGGGCGGTCTTGGCATCGAGAGGGGCGCGATTCGGCATAGGTGACCTTTTTGTTAGCAGGCTATGTGTCGGCGATTATGCGCCATCCGTCGCTCCTTTTCCCACTGGCGGTTCGTCTAAATCCGACATCGTTGCATGCTCTCCCACCAGGAAATCCAGCAAGGCACGGTGCACCGCCAGGGCCGCCTCACGGGATTCCAGGTCAAGCAAATGGCCGGTGTGTTCCGCCACGGCAAAGCTGCTGCGCCCGACATATTGTTTGAATAACCGGGCTTCGGCGGCGGGGGTGTATTCGTCCAGCGTGCCGTTGATGAAGTGCACCGGCGTCTCGATGCGGGTGAGGGCCGGCAGGTAGTTGCCATCCCCCAGGGCGAGTACCTGATGGATATGAAAGCGCGCCTGGCGGTATTCGGTGGTGGCCATGTTCGACAGATGACGATGGTTGTTGCGCTTGAGGCGCGGCGATAGGTACTTGCCCACCGTCTCGTTGAGCAAGTGGCCGACGGCGGATTTGTCATCGGCCTCGATCAGCACGCGTACGCGCTCCACATAATCGAGCATCGCCTGGTTGAGGTTGGGTGCCAGAGCCATCACCACCGAGCTTTCGATGGAGGGCGGGTTGTGCGCCAGGGTCAGCAGTGTCGAGATGCCGCCCCAGGAGGCCGACACCAGGTGATTGACCTCGAAGCGTTCGACCAGGGCCCGCAGGATCTGCACCTCGTCGTCCTTGGTCACCAGGTCGAGGTCGGTGTTGTGTTCGCGCGAATAGCCGGAGAACGGCAGGTCGAACAGCAGCACATTGAAGTGCTCGGCCAGGCATTTGCTGGTCCGGGCAAAGGAGCGCGCGGTGGACAGCGCTCCATTGACCATCAGCACGGTGTTCTTTTCCGAATCGTTTCCCAGCTGCTCAACATGAACGTTGTAGTGCTTGAACAGCTTTTCAATGACAAAACTTCCATGGTTCATGTCAACGCTCCAGCTTGCCCAATCCAGGCAAGGTCGTGCATCACGTGCGCGCACGTGGGGTTAGTGGCGGGGTGCCACTAACCGTTATAACGAGGTTTTTTGCGGGCGACAACCGGCCGCACGGAGAGACGGGTGAGATGGGAATTGTCGGTAGGAAGGGACGAAATGCAGTGGCTGAAATCAATGCAAGGCAGTGTGGGAAGTGGCTTGCCTGCGTTGCAGGCACCAGGGTGTATCAGTGACACCGCGGTGATGCGATCGCAGGCCAGCCAGCTCCCACCGGGACTGGCGGTGCTTATAAGGTCAGGGTCAGGCGTTTGACCAGGGCGCCTGGCAGCAGGTTGGAGGCGGTGTTGCGCTGGCCATACGTGCTGGCCGACAGCAGCAGTTCCCGATCAGCGGTCAGTGCTTCCAGCTGCGCACCGAGCAACTGGAACACGCTGTCATCAAAGCGCATGGTGCTGACCGGCGCCTTGATCTCGCCGTCTTCCACCCAGAACGTGGCGAAGCGCGTCATGCCGGTCAGGCGGGCGGCCGGCAGGTCGGAGTAGTTCAGGTACCACAGGTTGCTGATGTACAAACCGGTGCCCAATTGCTTGAGGATGTCGGCCTGGGCGAGGGTGCCCGCCGCCATCTGCAAGGCGCTGGGGGATTCGTCACGGCTGGCGCCGTTGGCACTCAGGCCGTACTCGGCGGCGCTGCGCGAGTTCACCAGTTGGCCGTCGGCCTTGCCGGCGTTGATCAACCTGACATCGCTGCGCGGGTAGCCTTCGCTGGAAAACGCCGGGCTCAGGGAGCCGCTGACTTGTTCGTCCACCGTCACCTGCGGGCTGAGGTGTTGCTCGCCGGCGTACAGGCGTTGCAGGGAGCTGCCCTTGCTGGCGATGGCCTGGGCCGAGAAACCGCCCCAGGTGATGATGCTGATGATTTCTTCCAACGCCGCCGGGGCCAGGTAGGCGCGGTATTCACCGGGTGCCAGCGCGTGCAACGGCCGGCCGAGGAATTCCAGCTGTTCGCGGGCCAGTTGGAAGCGCCGGGCGAACTCGGCGCTGTTCCAGGCATGGCCGGCGTAGCTGGCCTTGACAGCCTCGCCATTGGCGTGGAACAGGCTGAAGTCGAAGTTGAAGCTATTGGCCTGGTGCCAGCCGAACGCACCGTTCGAACTGGCGAAGCCGCGGCTGATCGGGCCGGCGGCGTAGAACCCGACGAGGTCGACACCTGCGGCCGCCTGGCTGATTTCGTCCAGCACCTGGGCCAGGTCCGGCAACGGCAGGTCCTGTTCGTTGTGATTCTGCCAGGCGTTGTGGTTGAGCAGCAGGTAGGGATCGTGGGGCAGCAGCGGCAGGGTTTCGCGCAGCTGTTGCAGGCCTTCGGCGAGGCGCTGACGGTCCAGCTCCGGATCACCGGCGAGGGTGATGCCGAGGTCGGCGTGGCGGCCATCGTTGATCAGTTTCAGGTTGAGGCTGGCCTGTTGCACCTGGCCGGCCTGGCGCACCTTGGCGTGGTTGAAGCGCACGAACTCGGACGACTCGGCCGCATAGCCCAGGTGGAATTGTTCCTTGTCGGTGATGGCCTGTTTGAGCCATTGCACCAATGCCTTGAAATTGTTCATCAGGCATCTCCCCCAAATACGTCAACGTTGCTGAACACACAGGCCGGCGACGCGTGGCCGACGCGGATCACTTGGTTGGGTTCGCCTTTGCCGCAGTTCGGCGTGCCCAGGACCTTGAAGGTGCTGGCATCGCCCACGGCGCTGAGGTTGCGCCAGAACTGCGCGGAAATCGCCCGGTAGTTGGGGTTTTTCACCACGCCCTTGAGCTCGCCGTTTTCAATCAGTTGGCCCCATTCGCAGCCGAACTGGAATTTATTGCGCGCATCGTCGATGGACCAGGAACGGTTGGTCGACATCAGGATGCCGTGTTCGATGCCGCCAATCAGTTGCGCCAGGCTCTGGTCACCGGCTTCGATATTCAGGTTGGCCATGCGGTCGATCGGCGGGCGGTTCCAGCTGCTGGCGCGGCTGTTGGCGACGCCGCCCAGGCCGGCACGGAACTGCGACAGTGCGCCGCCGAGTGGCTTGAGCAGCACACCTTCGCGGATCAGGAACTGTTTGCTGGCCGGGGTTCCGTCATCGTCATGGCTGTAGCTGGCCAGTTGTTCGGGGATGTCCGGGTCGAAGGTCACGTTGAGCAGTTCGGAGCCGTATTGCAGGTGGCCGAAGTCCTCGGCCTTGACGAAGCTGGTACCGGCGTAATTGCGCTCATCGCCGAGGATGCGGTCCAGCTCCAGCGGGTGGCCGATGGACTCGTGGATCTGCAGGATCATCTGGTCGGGCATCAAGAGCAGGTCGCGCGGGCCCTGGGGCGCGTTTGGCGCCAGCAGCAGTTGCAGGGCTTCGTCGGCAATGCGCGGCGCAGCGCCGACCAGGCCGAAGCGGTCGATCACATCAAAGCCGCCTTGCTGGCCGAAGTTACTGCCGCCAAGGGTGCGCGACTGGCTGTCGTTACCGTCGTAGGCAGTGACATTGACGCCGGGGAACACAAAGCGCTGGGCTTGGCGCAGCTCGGCGCCGGCACTGTTGAGGTAGATCTGTTCGACATGGGTCAGGCCGAGGCTGACTTCCCAGTTCACCAGGCGCTCGTCCTGGGGCACGGCGGCGGATTCATCACCGAGCAATTGGTAGCAATCGCTGAGGGAAGGGAAGGCTTGCGCAAGGTTGGGTGACAGGTAGTCGGCGACGTCGCTGGAGACGTGTTGGTCGCGCAGGTCGAGCAGGGCGTGGGGCAAAATCCGCCGGGCTTGCTGTTCGGCGCGCTCAAGGGCGGCTTGCAGGCCATGCAGGGAAATATCGTGGGTTGCGGCGTAGGCTTCCACACCGTTGACACGCACGGTGAGCATGGCGCCTTCGTCGTGGTTCAGGTGGGGTGGTTCGGCGACGTTCTTGCGTACCGACAGGTACTGGCCGGATTCTCGGACATAACGCAGCGAGAAGAAGTCGGCGGTGGTGCGCAGGGCACTGAAATGCTTTTTGAGTGTGGCGTGGTGGTCGAACATGGGGCCTTCCTTGTGGGCGGCTCAGCGCAGGCAGGCAAACAGAGTAGGCCTGGGCTGGGAGCTGATCAAGGAGGGCGACTACTTGTAGCAGGTGAACCCTTGTGGTGAGCGGGCTTGCCCCGCGTTGGGCTGCGCAGCGGCCCCAAACATCTTGGGAGCGCTACGCACTCCAACGCGGGGCAAGCCCGCTCGCCACAAAGTGTTTCAGTTACTGCGCAGTCGGGCCCACTTCACGCAACGGCTTGCCACGCACCGGCGCATCGCCTGCCACGTAGTAGTCGGCGGTGCTGCGCGGCAGCGGCTGGCGGCCACGGATCTTGTCGGCGATTTTCTCGGCGATCATGATCGTCGGCGCGTTCAGGTTGCCAGTGGTGATGATCGGCATGATCGACGCATCGACCACCCGCAGGCCCTGCATGCCATGCACACGGCCTTCGCCGTCCACTACCGCCATCTCGTCGGTGCCCATCTTGCACGAGCAGGACGGGTGGAACGCGGTTTCGGCGTGCTCGCGGATGAACTTGTCCAACTGCTCATCGGTTTGCACTTCGATGCCCGGGCTGATCTCGCGGCCACGGTAGGGATCCAGCGCCGGCTGCTGCATGATTTCACGGGTCAGGCGGATGCCGTCACGGAATTCCTGCCAGTCCTGCTCGGTGGCCATGTAGTTGAAGAGGATGCTCGGGTAATCCCGTGGGTTCTTCGACTTCAGTTGCACGCGGCCACGGCTTGGCGAACGCATGGAGCCCATGTGTGCCTGGAAACCGTGCTCTTTCACACCGTTGCTGCCGTTGTAGTTAATCGCCACCGGCAGGAAGTGGTACTGGATATTCGGCCAATCGAATTCTTCACGGGTACGGATAAAACCGCCCGCTTCGAACTGGTTGCTGGCGCCGATGCCGGTGCCGTTGAACAGCCACTCGGCACCGATGGCTGGCTGGTTGTACCAGAGCAGCGATGGGTACAGCGAGACCGGTTGGGTGCACGCGTATTGCAGGTACAGCTCAAGGTGGTCCTGCAGGTTTTCACCAACGCCCGGCAGGTCGTGGACCACCGGGATGTCCAGGCTTTCGAGCAGTTTGGCCGGGCCCACACCGGAGCGTTGCAGCAGTTGCGGCGAAGCGATTGCACCGCTGCACACCAGCACTTCTTTACGCGCACGGGCTTCAACGCGCTCTTCGGCGGCACCGATCAGGTAACGCACGCCCACGGCACGCTTGCCTTCGAACAACACTTTGTCGGTGAGGGCGTGGGTGACGATGGTCAGCGTCGAACGCTTTTTAGCCGTGTCCAGGTAACCGCGCGCGGTGCTGGCGCGACGGCCTTTTGGCGTGACGGTACGGTCCATCGGGCCGAAGCCTTCCTGCTGGTAGCCGTTCAGGTCTTCGGTACGCGGGTAGCCGGCTTGCACGCCTGCTTCAACCATGGCGTGGAACAGCGGGTTGTTGCCGGCTTTAGGCGTGGTCACGCTGACCGGGCCGTCGCCACCGTGGTAGTCGTTGGGGCCGATGTCGCGAGTTTCAGCCTTGCGGAAATACGGCAGGCAGTCCAGGTAGGTCCAGTTTTCCAGGCCCGGCAGTTTCGACCAGTTGTCGTAGTCCATGGCGTTGCCACGGATGTAGCACATGCCGTTGATCAGCGAGGAACCGCCGAGCCCCTTGCCGCGACCGCATTCCATCCGGCGGCCGTCCATGTGAGGCTCTGGATCGGTTTCGTAGGCCCAGTTGTAGCGACGGCCTTGCAGCGGGAACGCCAGGGCGGCCGGCATTTGCGTACGGAAATCGAAACGGTAGTCCGGGCCGCCGGCTTCCAGCAGCAGGACGGTGACGCCTTCGTCTTCAGTCAGACGGGTCGCCAGGGTGTTACCGGCGGAACCGGCACCCACAATGATGTAATCGTATTCTTGAGTCATGGGGTCTCCTTGAGAGCTGTTAGCTCTAAGCTTCAAGCTGCAAGAAAGAGCAGCGAGCGGTGTATCTGGGAAGTGCGGCAAACCAAACTGCTTTTACTTGCAGCTTGAAGCTTGCCGCTTGCCGCTTATCAGAACACCGAGGCGTAGTCGCCCAGCTCAACCTGTACCGATTTGATGCGGGTGAAGTTGTTCAGCGAGCTGATGCCGTTCTCACGGCCCACACCGGATTGCTTGTAGCCACCGACCGGCATTTTCGCGTCGGACTCGCCCCAGGCGTTGATCCAGCAGATACCCGCTTCCAGCTGATGAATCACGCGGTGGGCGCGGTTCAGGTCCTTGGTCACAAGGCCCGCAGCCAGGCCGAAGTCGGTGTCGTTGGCGCGACGGATCACTTCTTCTTCGGTTTCGTAAGTGAGGATGCTCATTACCGGGCCGAAGATTTCTTCACGCACGATGGTCATCTCGTCGGTGCAGTCGGTGAACACGGTCGGGGCCACGTAGGCGCCTTTGGCGAATGCACCGTCGGTCAGGCGGTCGCCGCCGCACAGTACGCGAGCGCCTTCTTCCTTACCTTTGGCGATGTAGCCGAGCACGCTTTCCATGTGGGCGAAGCTGACCAGCGGGCCGAAGTTGGTGTTTTCGTCTTGCGGGTCGCCAACGCGAATGCGCGCCACACGCTCAACGATCTTGGCTTCGAAGGCGGCTTGCAGGTGCTTGGGCACAAACACGCGAGTGCCGTTGGTGCAAACCTGGCCGGAGCTGTAGAAGTTGGCCATCATCGCGATGTCGGCGGCGCGATCCAGGTCGGCGTCTTCGAACACGATCAGCGGGGACTTGCCGCCCAGCTCCATGGTCACTTCCTTGAGCGAGGAGCTGGAAGCGCTGGCCATGACTTTCTTGCCGGTGTCGGTGCCGCCGGTGAAGGAGACTTTCTCGATGCGCGGGTGCTCGGTCAGCCAGGTGCCGACTTCACGGCCGCTGCCGGTCAGTACGTTGAACACGCCCGCCGGAACGCCGGCTTCGGTGTAGATCTCGGCCAGTTTCAGGGTGGTCAGCGAGGTGACTTCGCTCGGCTTGAAGATCATCGCGTTGCCGGCAGCCAGGGCCGGTGCGGATTTCCACAGGGCGATCTGGATCGGGTAGTTCCACGCGCCGATACCGGCAACCACGCCCAGCGGCTCGCGGCGGGTGTAGACGAAGGACGTGTCGCGCAGTGGGATCTGCTCGCCTTCGATGGCCGGCACCAGGCCTGCGTAGTACTCCAGGACGTCAGCGCCGGTGACGATGTCGACGTATTGGGTTTCGGAGAAAGCTTTGCCGGTGTCCAGGGTTTCCAGGGCGGCCAACTCGTCGTTGCGCTCACGCAGGATGTCGACGGCGCGACGCAGGATGCGCGAACGCTCCATGGCGGTCATCGCGGCCCAGATCTTCTGGCCTTTTTCGGCGCTGACCACGGCACGTTCAACGTCATCGAACGTTGCGCGTTGCACTTGGGCGAGAACTTCACCGTTAGCCGGGTTGATGGCTTCGAAGGTGGCATCGCTGCCAGCGTCGCTGTAGCCGCCGTCAATGTAGAGTTTTTGCAGTTCGAAACGGGCCATAAAGTCCTCGCAAGTGCATAAGTGGTTGGCGTTAACCGCCGAAAGTGGGCCATAAGGGTCAGGCATCACTGATCGACAGCAGTTCAGGGGTTGAGCGGTTGTGTGTGCTCTAACTCACCTGCTTGGCCAATTGGAAATCCATGTATTCGTAAGCGATCCGTTGCGCTTGCGCCGTGTCGAAAGCGTCTCCCGACAGGGCGCCGCGCAACCACAAACCGTCGATCAGGGCCGCCAGGCCTCGGGCTGCTTTGCGTGCGTGCGGCAGCGGCAGCACTCGGCGGAACTGGCAGCACAGGTTGGAATACAGACGTTGATCGTTGATCCGCTGCAACCTGTGCAATGACGGGTGGTGCATGCTGGTGGCCCAGAAGGCCAGCCAGGTTTTCATTGCCGGGCCGTTGACCTGGCTGGCATCGAAGTTGCCCTCGATGATCACCTGAAGGTGCGCCCGTGGGCTGTCATCCTTCAGTGCGAGCCTGCGTTCGTGGACGTTCTCGATCAGCACATTCATCAAGTACCGCATCGTCGCGGCGATCAGGCCGTTCTTGTCCTGAAAGTAGTGACTGATGATGCCGTTCGAGACGCCGGCCAGACGGGCGATCAGCGCAATGCTGGCATCCCCCATTCCGACCTGATCGATCGCCGTCAAGGTGGCTTCGATCAACTGCTGGCGGCGTATGGGTTGCATACCGACCTTGGGCATGTAGCACCTCTCCTTAGGCCTGCCGATGGGCGATCAACGTCCGTCGGCTTGATGGCCAGTCTATTTTGTTTTGATTGAACGTTCAATCAACAAAGAATAAGATCTGCGACAAATGGTCGCTGCCTACAGATATTTCCTACCTGCGAGCTGCGACATCTGACACCTGCAAAAGTCCTTGAAACAGGCCGTATCAGGGCCTGGGCACCGCTTCGGCGGGGCTCAAGAATTTTCGGGGTGTCTTTATAACACCCGTCCGTCGACTGCCGAAAAATCGATGTCCCGGGATAACCGTTGCCTTGTGTTTCTCTCTCGCACTGCCCGGAGCATCTGCGCCATGAGTTCTGCCTCTCTTATAAAGACCCCGCCGGAAAAGGTCCGGGTCAACGGTTGGGTGTTCTACACCTCCACCGCGCTCATTCTGTTGTTGACCGCCATTCTGATCATCGCCCCGCAGGAGGCCGGGCGCATGCTCGGCGTAGCACAGGCCTGGCTGTCGAAAAGCTTTGGCTGGTACTACATGGTGGTCATCGCCGCTTACCTGGTGTTTGTGGTCGGCCTGGCGTTTTCGTCCTACGGAAAATTGAAACTGGGCAGCAAGGACGACACCCCGGACTTCAGCTACGGCGCCTGGGCCGGCATGTTGTTCTCGTCCGGGATCGGCATCTCGCTGCTGTACTTCGGCGCTTCGGAGCCGTTGGACCACTACTTCAACCCGCCCGAAGGCGCGGCCGCCAGCAATGGCGCGGCACGCCAGGCGCTGCAACTGACCTTTCTGCACTGGGGCCTGCACGGCTGGGCGATCTATGCCCTGGTCGGCCTGGCCGTGGCGTACTTCGCGTACCGGCATAACCAGCCGCTGGCGCTGCGTTCGGCGCTGTACCCGCTGGTAGGCGAGCGTTGGGTGAAGGGCGCGGCCGGCCATGCGGTGGACGGCTTCGGCATGTTCGTGACCCTGCTCGGCCTGGTGACCAACCTGGGTATTGGTTCGATGCAGGTCTCGTCCGGGTTGGAAAACCTGTTCGGCATGCAGCACAGCAACACCAACCTGTTGATCGTGATCATCGTGATGAGCACCGTGGCAACCATCGCTGCGGTATCGGGTGTGGAGAACGGCATTCGCCGCCTGTCCAACCTCAACATCGTGCTGTTCAGCGGTTTGTTGATCTTCGTATTGCTGTTCGGCCCGACCCTGCACTTGCTCAACGGCTTTGTGCAGAACATCGGCGACTACATGAACGGCCTGGTGCTGAAAACCTTCGACCTCTATGTGTATGAAGGCGACGCCGACAAGACCGAACGCTGGATGGGCCTGTGGACCCTGTTCTACTGGGCCTGGTGGATTTCCTGGGCGCCATTCGTAGGCATGTTCATCGCGCGTATTTCCCGTGGCCGCACCGTGCGTGAACTGGTGGCCGGCGTGCTGCTGATCCCGCTGGGCTTCACCCTGGCGTGGTTGTCGATCTTCGGCAACTCGGCGCTGGACCTGGTGCTCAACCACGGTGCGGTGGAGTTGGGCAAAACGGCGCTGGAACAACCGTCCATGGCCATCTATCAACTGCTGGAACATTACCCGGCGTCGAAAATCGTCATCGGTGTGTCGATCTTCGTCGGCTTCGTGTTGTTCCTGACCCCGGCGGATTCCGGCGCGGTGATGATGGCCAACCTTTCCTGCAAAGGCGGCAATGTGGATGAAGATGCGCCGCACTGGCTGCGGATCTTCTGGTCGGCGGTGATCACCCTGGTGACTATCGGCCTGCTGTTCGCCGGTAACTTCGAAGCCATGCAAACCATGGTGGTGCTGGCGGGGCTGCCGTTCTCGGTGGTGCTGATTTTCTTCATGTTCGGTTTGCACAAGGCCATGCGCCAGGACGTCGCAATCGAACAGGAGCAGGCGCAGTTGGCCGAGCGTGGCCGTCGGGGGTTCAGCGAGCGCCTCACCGCGCTGGATCTGCAACCGAGCCAGGCCACTGTGCAGCGCTTCATGGACAAACACGTCACGCCGGCGCTGGAAGAAGCCGCGACGGCGTTGCGCGACCAGGGGCTGGAAGTGCAGACCCTGCTGGGCAAATCCAAGCGCTGCATCGGTGTGCGCATCGAGATGGAAGAGGGCAACCCGTTTGTCTACGAAGTGAGCCTGGATGCTTACTCGTCGGCGCCGAGCGACCTGCCGGAAGAAGAGCGCACCCGCTACTACCGTGCCGAGGTCTACCTGCACAACGGGCCTCAGGAATACGACCTGATGGGCTTTGCCCAGGAACAGATCACCCGGGACGTGCTCGATCAGTTTGAAAGCCATCGGCAGCTCCTTGGCCGTGTCTATAGCTGATGCCTGAAAGGAGCGGCGCCCTCACTGGCGCCGCTTTTTTATGCCGAAACAGAGATCAAATGTGGGAGCTGGGGGGGGGGGGGGGGGGGTTTTTGTTTGAACAATTTGAAAT
>NZ_JANLOH010000032.1:0-13199 GCF_025466155.1 Pseudomonas sp. 13B_2.1_Bac1
GCCCCCCCCCCCCCCCCCCCCCCCCCCCCCCCGCTCCCACAATAGATCCGGTTTCTACAGTGGAAGCGCTGTAATGCTTAGTGCTGCAGGATTTTCTCAAGGAAGTGCTGCGCGCGTTCGGAGCGGGCGCTGATGTCGCCGAAGAACTCTTCTTTCGGGCAGTCTTCGATGATCTTGCCGGCGTCCATGAAAATCACGCGGTCGGCCACTTTGCGGGCGAAGCCCATTTCGTGGGTCACGCACATCATGGTCATGCCTTCGTGGGCCAGTTGCACCATTACGTCGAGCACTTCGTTGACCATTTCCGGGTCCAGAGCCGAGGTCGGTTCGTCGAACAGCATGACGATCGGGTCCATGGCCAGGGCGCGGGCAATCGCTACACGTTGCTGCTGGCCGCCGGAAAGTTGGCCAGGGTGCTTGTGGGCGTGTGCCGACAGGCCGACGCGCTCGAGCAATTGCAGGCCTTTCTTGGTGGCTTCTTCCTTGCTGCGGCCCAGCACCTTGATCTGCGCGATGGTCAGGTTTTCGGTGATGGTCAGGTGCGGGAACAGTTCGAAGTGCTGGAACACCATGCCCACGCGCGAACGCAGTTTTGGCAGGTTGGTCTTCGGGTCGGCGATGGAGGTGCCGTCGACCACGATGTCGCCCTTCTGGAACGGTTCCAGCGCGTTGACGCACTTGATCAGGGTGGATTTGCCCGAGCCCGACGGCCCGCACACCACGATCACTTCGCCTTTTTTAACCTCGGTGCTGCAATCGGTCAGCACCTGGAAGTCGCCATACCACTTGTTGATGTTCTTGATAGAGATCATACGGCAAACCTTTTTTGCAGACGCTTGACCAGCAGCGAGGCGGAAAAGCTGATGATGAAGTAGACGACACCGGCGAAGATCAGGAACTCATTGGAGCGGCCAATGATGTCGCCATTGGAACGGGCGGAGTTGAGGAAGTCCACCAGGCCCACGGTGTAGACCAGCGAGGTGTCCTGGAACAGGATGATCGACTGCTGCAGCAGCAGCGGGGTCATCTTGCGGAACGCCTGGGGCAGGATGATCAGGCGCATGGTCTGGCCATAGCTCATGCCCATCGCCTGTGCTGCCGCCATCTGGCCCTTGGGGATCGACTGCACGCCGGCCCGCACGATCTCACAGAAGTACGCGGCTTCGAACATCATGAAGGCCACGACACAGGAGGTGAATGCGCCGATCGGGGTGTCTTCGCCGGTGATCCAGCGCAGCACGAACGGCACCGCCAGGTAGAACCAGGTGATCACCAGCAGCAGCGGGATCGAACGGAAGTAGTTCACATAGGCGCCGGCCAGGCGCGACAGCAGTTTGCTGGACGACAGGCGCATCAGCGCGAGGATCGTGCCCAGGACGATGCCGCCGACCACGCCCATGACCATCAACTGCAGGGTCATGACCATGCCGTTCCACAGGCCCGGGATGGCGGGGATGATGCCGCTGAAATCGAAGTCCATTATTTACCCCCCACGGAGATCAGGCCGGGCACCGCGACTTTCTTCTCGACCAGGCGCATGAGCAGCATCAGGCTCATGTTCAGGGTGAAGTAGATCAGCGTGGCCAAGGTGAAGGCTTCAAACAGGTTGGCCGAGAACTCGGCGGTCTGTTTGGTTTGCGCCAGCAGTTCCATCAAGCCGATCAAGGACGCCACGGAGGAGTTCTTGAACACGTTGAGGAATTCCGAGGTAAGCGGCGGAATAATGATGCGGTAGGCCTGGGGCAGCAGCACGTTCCAGTAGATCTGCGGCAGCTTGAAGCCCATGGCGCGCGCGGCGGATTCCTGGCCACGTGGCAGCGCCTGGATGCCGGTGCGCACTTGCTCGCACACCCGGGCGGCGGTGAACAGGCCCAGGCACACGACAACGCTCAGGTAGGCCGAGGTGGTCGGGTTCAGGTCTTGTTTGTACCAGTCTTGCAGGTTCTGCGGCAGCAGGTCGGGTATCAGGAAATACCAGATGAACAGCTGGACCAGCAGCGGTACGTTACGAAACAGTTCCACGTAGCAGGTCGCGATGCCCGATACGATGCGGTTTGGCACGGTGCGCATGACCCCCAGAATGGAGCCCAGCAACAAGGCGATAATCCATGCCACGACAGCGATGGCGATGGTCCAGCCCAGGCCGGCGATGTACCAGTCGAGATAAGTCTCGCTGCCAACGCCAGTGGACTTGAAGAACACGCCCCAGTCCCAGTTGTAATTCATTAGGGTCTCCCCTCGAGATCGATCGATGTACAAGCACCCGCTTGGGGAAGATCCTTTCCCACCTGACGTTGAACGCCAGGCACACACGATCGGCTCGAAAACCGCCAGGTCGAGTGTTCCAAAGTAAAGCCAGCAGGTAGTAACAGACGCCTGAGGGAGGGTTGCTCCCTCAGGAGATAAGGTTAGTCAGAAATCAGATTTTTACGTCAGGCGCTGGCTTGTCGCTTGGGTTAGCGATCAGATCCTTAACCTTGTCGCTCATCGGGAAGTTCAGGTTCAGGCCTTTAGGTGGAATCGGGCTCTCGAACCACTTGCTGTAGATCTTGTTGATTTCGCCGGATTTGTACAGGCCGGTGATGGCGTCATCGACAGCCTTCTTGAACGCTGGATCGTCTTTACGAACCATGCACGCGTAGGCTTCAAACGACTGTGGAGTACCGGTGATGACCCAGTCATCCGGCTTCTTGGCCTTGGCTTCTTCGCCGGCCAGCAGGGCGTCGTCCATCATGAAGGCAACGGCGCGGCCGCTTTCCAGCATCTGGAAGGACTCGCCGTGGTCCTTGGCGGAGATGACGTTCATGCCCATCTGCTTGTCGGCGTTCATCGCCTTGATGATGCGCTCGGACGTGGTGCCGGCGGTGGTCACGACGTTTTTGCCTTTCAGGTCGGCAAAGTCGCTGTAGGACGGCTTGCCATCCTTGTCTTTCTTGACCAGCAGGCGGGTGCCGATTTCGAAGATGTTGACGGTGAAGTCGACTTGCTGGGCGCGTTCGGCGTTATTGGTGGTGGAGCCGCACTCGATATCCGCGGTGCCGTTCTGGATCAGCGGGATACGGGTTTGCGAGGTGACCAGGTTGTACTTGGTCTTCAGGTCGGGTTTGTTCAGGTCTTTTTTCAGGGCTTCAACGATGGCCAGCTGAATGTCGTGGGAGTAGCCCACTGGTTTGCCCGAACCATCCGCGATGTAGGAAAACGGAATGGAGCTGTCGCGGTGAGCGAGAGTGATGGTGCCGGAGTCGTTGATTTTCTTCAGTGTGCCGGTGAGTTCGGCGGCGAAAACTGGAGTGCTGATCAGAGCAGCAGCGATAGCTGCGCCCAAGATATGGGGAACGATGCGCATCAATACTTCCTCGACATTTGTTTTTTTTATGAAGCCGGCTAAACGGCTCTCTTGTACAGCGAATGCCCGTGACGGCTCCTAAGGCGTCCCAGGTAATCGTCAGGAAGTGTAGAGCATGAGTCGTGCCATACCCGAATTAAAAGGCTAAGCGGCTGATTTATAAGCGTATTAACTTTGTGTGACGATGTATTTTCAAGGCTTGGGTCCGGCAAACCGAATGGTTGGGGGTATGTCGTTCGGAAAACCGAATGCCAGCGGGTCAGTATTTTCTGTAGGAACGAGCACGCCTGCGAGGGCATCGACCGGGCTTATTGATCTGCCCAGTGTCTGCATCGCAGGCGCGCCAGCCCTCACAGGGCTATCGACGAGAGGTTCTGCTGTCAGAAGGTGTAGTCGGCCGAGACCACCGCCGCACGCCCATCGCCAGGCACCGCCCAACCGTTGTTGCGGATGCGGGTCAGGTACTCCTTGTCGAACAGGTTGTTGACGTTCAACTGCAGGTTGAGCTGCTTGTTGACCTTGTAACCGAGCATCGCACGCTGCACCGCATAGCCAGGCGCAGTCGGTGCCCCGGCCGCGCTGACCAGGTACTGCTTGGTCTGCGCCGTGATGCCGTAACCCACCTGGAAGTCGTATGGCAGGTCGTACACCGTCCAGAGGCTGGCCGCATGTTTGGGGGTGAAGGTCAGCGGTTCACCTTTCTGCACATCGATACCGGTGGTTGCCAGGGTGTAGTCGCTGGCGCTGCGCAGTACACGGGTGTTGAGGTAGGTGTAGTTGGCGAAGACCTTCCAGCGATCCGTCAGCGCGCCGCTCAGGCCGAGTGCCACGCCATCGGCACGCGCCTTGCCGTCGAGGGTTTGCGTACCGCTCAGGTTGCTCGGGTCGTTATCGGCGACTTTGTAGTTGGTGCGGTCATTGCGAAAGATCGCGCCGGTGACCGACAACGCATTGTCGAGGAAGTCCCACTTGGTGCCGATCTCATAACTGACGGCGGTTTCCGGGGCGACGTTGCAGTTGTTGGTGGCCGTGCTTGAAGTCTTGGCCGGGGTGTAGCAGCCACCGTTGACGCTGGCTTGCGACGGCGTCTTGCTGTTGCCATAGGCGACATAGAAGCTGCCGTTTTCCACCGGTTTGTAGACCAGCGCCAGGCGGTAGGACGTCAGGTCGTCTGCCTGGCCGTAGCGCACGCCGGGCGTTTCCACGCCGGTGCTGGAATAGGCGTTGCTCACCGAACTGCCGGCGTTGTGCTCGTAACGCAGGCCGCCATTGATTTCCCATTGCGGGTTGAGCTTGAGCGTATCGAAGGCATAGGCGGCGCGGTTGTTCAGTGCTCCGTCGACGTGAGCCGCACGGGTGAAATTGACCGGGCCTGTCCAGTCGGAATTCGGATCGCTGTAGCTGACCGGCGGCGGTACGATCGTGCTGCCGTTGCTGTTCGTCAGCCACTTGCCGGTATCGGCCTGGTATTCCTCGCGGCTGATGGCGATGCCGGTCACCAGCGTGTGGTCGATGAAGCCGGTGCTGAAGTGGCTGGTCACGTCAGTCTGGTTGGTGAACATTTTGTTCTGGGTGTTGCGCTCGTTACCCAATGAGCCACCGGCTGGCTGGAAAAAGCCCGGGCTCAGGCCTGCGGGGCAGGGGGCACCGGTAATCTGGGTGCCGCTGGCCAGGCAACCGGCCTGCGCACCTTCGGGGCCGGAGGCGCGCAGCTCCTGGCGTACGCGCTCGACGCGGGTGAAGTTGCGGACCGACACGGCATCGTTGAAGTCATGTTCGAGCTTGAGGCTGAACGCGTCCGAGGTGATGTTCTGGTCGTTGATGTTGTGGTAACCGTAATAGTCGCTCCAGCCCACGCCCGGCATCGGCTTGCCGTTGTAGATGGGGATGCCGTATTGCGGCGTGTTGTCATTTTTCTGATGTTCATAACTGACGGTCACGCGCGTCGGCGTGCCCAGGCCGAAGGCGATCGAGGGGGCAATGCCCCAACGCGAGTAATCTTCATAATCGCGGCCCGGCACGTCGTTACCATGGGCCATCAGGTTCAAGCGGAATGCCGTCGTGTCATTAAGTGTCTGGTTGCTGTCCAGGGTGAGGCGCTTATAGCTGTCTGTGCCGATGCCGGCGCTGATCGTGGTTTTGTCGCGCAGTTCCGGGGCCTTGGTGACCAGGTTGATGGTGCCGCCGACAGCGCCCGAACCCGAGTACACCGAGCTGGCGCCGCTGACGACTTCGACCTGCTCCAGGTTGAACGGGTCGGTGCGGCTGTATTGCGCGCTGTCGCGCACGCCGTCCACGTAGATATCGCCGCTGGCGGAAAAACCGCGCAGGTTGATGCTGTCGCCATAGCCGCTGCCGCCTTCACCGGCACCGAATGTGATGCCCGGCACGGTGCTGAGCACGTCGCGCAGGGTCAGCAGGTTTTGATCGTGAATGACTTCCTTGGGCACCACCGTGATGGTCTGCGGCGTGTCGCGCAGTGCTTCGGTGTACTTGGGTGAAGACGGTGCCACCGGGTTGTAGGCACTTTGCGCCTGGCCTTCGATGCTGGTCGCGCCGAGCTGGATCGGCCCGGTGTTGTCGTCTGGTGCGGCATCCCCCGCATAACTGAAGCCTCCCTGCGCAGCCACTGCCAAACCCACTGCCGATGCGAGCAAATGCCGCGTGGAGAGGGGAGCGGAACGGGTGCCGGTCGTCATTGAATGGTCTCTTGTTAGTAGGATTGAGAGGTGGTCGTGTTTGATAACCAATCTCAAATGTAATAGATTGTTACTGGATGTTTCATGAAAGTTTTGTAAGTTTTATCCGCCGTGGGGAGACGCAAATGCACAGCGCTGAGCCTTCTGATTTGGCCAGTAACCCCCGGGCTTACGCACGGTGGGTGATGCACGCCGCACAGTTGGGGGATGCCGACGCGCAGGCCACCTTGGGCCAGTTGCTGCTGGAGGGGCGTGGCATCCAGCTGGACCAGGCCTTGGCGCTGAGTTGGTTTCGGATCGCTGCGCGCCAGGGGCATCCGATGGCAATCAATATGATCGGCCGTTGCCTGGAGCATGGCTGGGGCGACGCGATCAACCTGAAACAGGCCGCACGGCATTACCGGCAGGCGGCCGATCTGGGCCTGGATTGGGGGCTGTACAACTATGGTCAGTTGCTGACCCGTGGGCGGGGCGTCGAGCAAGACCTGGCCGCGGCGTTCCAAGTGTTCCAGCAGGCGGCTGCCCAAGGGCACGCCAAGTCGATGAACCTGCTCGGACGTTTCCACCATGAGGGCGTCGTGGTGCCCAGGGATGTCCCGCTGGCACGCCAGTGGTACCGGCGCGCGGCCGAGGCCGGCGATTTCCGTGGGCAATACAACCACGCGGCGGAGTTGGCAGAAGCCGGCGACGAGGCACAGGCCTGTGTCTGGCTTGAGCGCGCGCTGGTGGGCGCCACGCCGGGCTTCCTGCTGGCGGCTTACCCGGTGCTGCTCGGGTCGGCCTTGCCCGGTATCCGGGACATGGGGCTGCGTTACCAGCGCCAGGCCCTCGAGGCATGAAAAAGCCCCTGGACCTTACGGCACAGGGGCTTCTTTACGAGCGGTTGATCAGGCCGCTTCGATCTTGCGGTTCTGCTCGACCTTGGACAGGTAACGTTGCACGTTGTCCTGTTCCTGCGCGGTGGTGAACAGGCCCAGCTTGGTGCGACGCCACAGCACGTCCTGAGGTTGGGTCACCCATTCTTCAGCGCACAGATAATCCACTTCGCGGGTGTACAGGCCGCCACCCAGGTGGTCACCAAGGTCGGCCAGCGATTGCACGCCTTCGAGCAAGCGCCAGGTCCGGCTGCCATAAGTGGTGGACCAGCGGCGCGCGATCTCGCTTGGCACCCAGTCGAACTTCGCGCGAATGGCCTCGGCCAGAGCTTCCGGCGTGGTCATGTGCTCGCCGCCGGGCAGGCTCGCGGTGGCGGTCCAGCTCGGGCGCATCTGCGTGAAGTACGGCGCCAATTGCGCCATCGCCGACTCGGCAAGTTTGCGGTAGGTGGTCAGCTTGCCACCGAACACCGACAGGATCGGTGCTTCGCCCGTGCCGCCGGACAGCGACAGGGTGTAGTCACGGGTGATCGCCGACGGGTTATCCGACTCGTCGTTGCACAGCGGGCGCACACCGGAGTAGGTGTGGACGATGTCGTCGCGGCTCAGTTGCTTCTTGAAGTGCGCGTTGACCACCTTGAGCATGTAGTCGGTTTCGCCTTCGGTGATCGCCACTTTCGCCGGGTCGCCGGTGTATTCGCGGTCGGTGGTGCCGATGATGGTCAGGTGATTCAGGTACGGAATGGTGAAGACAATGCGCTGGTCTTCGTTCTGCAGGATGTGCGCGTGGGCGCCTTCGTACAGTTTCGGCACGATCAAGTGGCTGCCCTGGATGAGGCGGATGCCGTAGGGCGAGTCCAGCTTCAAGTCTTCCTTGATGAACTTGGCAACCCACGGGCCGGCCGCGTTCACCAGGGCGCGGGCGCGGATCGAGAACAGGCTGCCGTCGGCGCGCTCCATGTTCATTTCCCACATGCCGTTGCTGCGGTGCGCGCTGACGCAGCGCGTCTGGGTGTGGATATGCGCGCCTTTTTCACGGGCGGCCATGGCGTTGAGCACCACCAGGCGGGCGTCGTCGACCCAGCAGTCGGAATATTCGAAGCCTTTGGTGATTTCGCTTTTCAGCGGGCTGTCGGCGCCGAACTTGAGGCTTTTGGAGCCGGCCAGCTTCTCGCGTTTGCCCAGGTGGTCATAGAGGAACAGGCCGGCGCGGATCATCCACGCCGGACGCAGGTGCGGCCGATGCGGCAGGACAAAACGCATTTGCTTGACGATGTGCGGGGCCTTGGCCAGCAGCACTTCACGTTCGGCCAGGGCTTCGCGCACCAGGCGGAATTCGTAATGTTCGAGGTAGCGCAGGCCGCCGTGGATCAGCTTGCTGCTGGCAGAGGAGGTGTGGCTGGCGAGGTCGTCCTTTTCGCAAAGGAATACCGACAAACCGCGCCCGGCTGCGTCTGCTGCAATGCCGACGCCATTGATCCCGCCGCCGATCACGGCGACGTCATAGACTTCGGCAAGCGGTGCAGCAGGCAAGGTAGAAGGGTTCATCGGCTGGCCTCGCGATCTTTTCGTATTGGAATTCGAACATTAATGTTCATTTACGAAAATGGTAGCTGATAAACGCGCGCACAGCCACCCGACTTCGATTGAAAAAACTCATCGAAGGGCGGGAAAAGGAAAATTTGCGAACATAAACCTGTGAAAGCCTGGCTTGCCCGCGAAGACGATCTCAAGGGCGCTATCGCCGGCAAGCCGGGCTCCCACAGGTGATCGCATTTCGCCAGGCGTTACGCAGTCAAATGTGGGAGCGGGCTTGCCCGCGAAGACGATCTCAAGGGCGCCATCGCCGGCAAGCCGGGCTCCCACAGGTGATCGCATTTCGCCAGGCGTTACGCAGTCAAATGTAGAAGCGGGCTTGCCCGCGAAGACGATCTCAAGGGCGCTATCGCCGGCAAACCGGGCTCCCACAGGTAATCGCATTTCGCCAGGAGTTACGCAGTCAAATGTGGGAGCGGGCTTGCCCGCGAAGACGATCTCAAGGGCGCCATCGCCGGCAAGCCGGGCTCCCACAGGTAATCGCATTTCGCCAGGAGTTACGCGGACAACTGTGGGAGCGGGCTTGCCCGCGAAGGCGTCAATGCAGGCGCCACAGAGATCGAAGGGTCACACAACTTCGAGGCGAACCTTATGCTGATTCAACAGCTGCACCAGCGCGGGCACCGGCTGCTGGTCGGTTACCAGGCAGTCCACCAGGCTGATCGGCCCCAGCCGAATCATGGCATTGCGCCCGAATTTGCTTGAGTCCGCCGCCAGGATCACTTGGCGCGCATTGGCGATGATCGCCTGGGAAACCCGTACTTCCTGATAGTCGAAGTCGAGCAGGCTGCCGTCTTCGTCGATGCCGCTGATACCCACCAGGGCAAAGTCGACCTTGAACTGGTTGATGAAATCCACACTGGCCTGGCCCACCACACCGCCGTCACGGCGTACGTTACCGCCGGTCAACAGCACGTCGAAGTCGTCCTTGGCGCTGAGCATGGTGGCGACGTTGAGGTTGTTGGTGATGATTTTCAGGTGATTGTGGTTGAGCAACGCGCGGGCGATGGATTCGGTGGTGGTGCCGATATTGATGAACAGCGAGGCATGATCGGGGATTTGCGCCGCGATGGCTTCGCCGATGCGCTGTTTCTCGTCGCGCATCTGGTCAGCACGCATGGCGTACGCGGTGTTTTCGACGCTGGAGTCATAGGCTGCGCCGCCATGGTAGCGGCGCAACAGATTGGCGTCCGCCAGCTGGTTGATATCGCGGCGGATGGTTTGCGGGGTGACAACGAACAGCTGCGCCATTTCCTCGATACTGACGTAGCCGCGTTCGCGGACCAGTTCGAGGATTTGTTGCTGGCGGGGAGGCAGATTCATGGGGCGTCCTTTGGGCTGCCATACAAAAGTGGCCCATGATGACGCAGGAATCCGCTCCCTGCCAGTTACAACCCTATCGCCGTCCGGCGCTTGGCTTATTCAGCGCCTTCGTGGGGTTCCCAGTCGCGGGTGCGGCTGACTGCTTTCTGCCAGCCGGCATACAGCTTCTCTTTGGCGACTTCGTCCAGTTGCGGTTCGAATTCGCGCTCGATCACTGCCTTGCCGCGCAGTTCGTCAAGGCTGCCCCAGAACCCGCAGGCCAGGCCGGCCAGATACGCCGCGCCAAGCGCCGTGGTCTCGCGCATTTGCGGGCGCTCGACCTGGGTGCCGAGGATGTCGGCCTGGAATTGCATCAGGAAGTTGTTGGCGACCGCGCCGCCGTCCACGCGCAAGGCCTTGAGGCGTTCACCGGAATCTTGCTGCATGGCGTCCAGTACGTCGCGGGTCTGGTAGGCAATCGACTCCAGGGCTGCACGAATAATGTGATCCACGCGTACGCCGCGGGTCAGGCCGAACAGCGCGCCACGGGCATACGGGTCCCAGTACGGAGCGCCCAGGCCAGTGAACGCCGGGACCAGGTACACGCCGTTGCTGTCTTTGACCTTGCCGGCGAAGTATTCGGTGTCGGTGGCGTCGGCGATGATCTTCAGCTCATCACGCAGCCATTGCACGGTGGAGCCGCCGTTGAACACCGCGCCTTCGAGGGCGTAAGCCACTTCGCCACGCGGGCCGCAGGCGATGGTGGTGAGCATGCCGTGCTTGGACTTCACCGCCTTGTCGCCGGTGTTCATCAGCAGGAAGCAGCCGGTGCCATAGGTATTCTTGGCCTGTCCGGCTTCGACGCACATCTGGCCGAACAACGCAGCCTGCTGGTCACCGGCGATACCGCCGATGGCGATGCCGCTTTTGGTGCGGCCGTAGATTTCCGAGGAGGATTTCACTTCCGGCAGCATTTCGCGCGGCACGTCGAGAATCTCCAGCATCTTCGCATCCCACTCCAGGGTGTGGATGTTGAAGAGCATGGTGCGCGAGGCGTTGGTGTAGTCGGTGACGTGGGTTTTGCCGCCGGTAAATTTCCAGATCAGCCAGCTGTCGATGGTGCCGAACAGCAGTTCGCCGTTGCGCGCCCGCTCGCGGCTGCCTTCGACGTTGTCGAGGATCCACTTGAGCTTGGTGCCGGAGAAGTACGGGTCGGTCACCAGGCCAGTGGTGTCATTGATGTATTGCTCGTGGCCGTCGCGCTTGAGCTGCTGGCAGATCTCGGTGCTGCGGCGGCACTGCCAGACGATGGCGTTGTAGATCGGTCGGCCGGTGATCTTGTCCCACACCACGGTGGTTTCACGCTGGTTGGTGATACCGATGGCGGCGACCTGGTCATGGTGCAGGCCGGCTTGTGCCAAGGCCTCGACCATCACCGCGCTCTGGGTGGCGAAAATTTCCATCGGGTCGTGTTCGACCCAGCCGGCTTGCGGGTAATGCTGAGTGAATTCACGCTGGGCGGTGCAGACCACGTTGGCGTCGCGGTCGAAGATGATCGCGCGCGAACTGGTGGTGCCCTGATCAAGGGCAATGATGTAGTTCTTATTCTCGATATCGGTCATGTCAATTGCCTTGGACGAAATAAGGAAGTCAGAAATCAGCCTGGACCGCGAAGGGCAGGGGCCCAGGCTGGCGCTTTCAGGAAATACGGGTCTTGCCGTTGACAGCCGTGTCAGGTGTTTCAGCTATAGCAGGTGCGGCGCTCGGCAGATGACGGGCAATCAGCCCGCGATAGGCCGCAGCACCGAGGCATGCGCCGACAATCGGCGCGAAAATCGGAACCAGGAAGTAAGGAATATCACGGCCACCGGTAAAGGCCATTTCACCCCAGCCGGCGAAAAAGGTCATCAGCTTGGGCCCGAAATCCCGCGCCGGGTTCATCGCAAAGCCGGTCAGCGGGCCCATGGCGCTGCCAATCACGGCAATCAGCAAGCCGATGAGCAGCGGTGCCAGCGGGCCGCGTGGCAGGCCGTTGTTGTCATCGGTGAGGGCCATGATCACGCCCATCAGGATCGCGGTAATGACTACTTCCACCAGGAACGCTTGGGCAGTGCTCAGCAGCGCATGGGGGTAGGTGGAGAACACCGAGGCCAATTCCAGGCTGGCTTGTGAGCCGCGCACCATGTGGTGGGTTTGTTCGTAATCGAAAAACAGATTGCTGTAGAGGGTGTACACCAGGGCTGCCGAGCAGAAGGCGCCGGCGATCTGGGCGAGGATGTAGAAGGGCAGTTTGCGTTTTTCGAAATCGGCGAAGATGCACAGGGCGATACTGACCGCCGGGTTGAGGTGGGCCCCGGAAATACCCGCGCTCAGGTAGATCGCCATGCTGACGCCGACCCCCCAGATGATGCTGATTTCCCACAAGCCAAAGCTGGCACCCGCGACCTTGAGCGCAGCGACACATCCCGTACCGAAGAAGATCAGCAGCGCAGTCCCCAGGAACTCGGCCATGCATTGGCTCGAAAGTGAAGGCTGTTGAAGAGCAGTTGTCATGGAAAACCTCAATTGTTGTTCTTGTCTGGCGTTTGACCTCAACGGGTCATGCGCGATTTTCACCGTGGTGGGGATCCCCATCTCCGCCACGGCTTACTGCTCGAAACACGTAGGTGTATTCCTACAGTATTCGGAAACGAAAAAATATAGACAAGAATCACGGCTGTCAAAGGTCGAAAGTGAACGGTCGGTCACTTTCCAACTATTGGTCTGGTGAATGATCATGAGGCGCACTCTGGAGCGATAGGTCACGAGCACGCGCACTAGAGCGTTTCGCACGGGCTTGGCTTAGAATTGGTGCTCTGTCTGCCACGCCCGGAGAGGTCATGACACCTGCATTGGATTTGTTGAAAAAAGTTCGTGCCGAACATCGCATCCACAGTTATGAGCACGATCCGAAGTCCGCCTCCTATGGCCTGGAGGCCGCGGAAAAATTGGGTTTGGACCCGGCGCAGGTGTTCAAGACCTTGCTCGCCAGCAGTGAGAAGGGCGAACTCTTGGTCGCGGTGGTGCCGGTCGTCGGAAGTCTGGATTTGAAAGCGCTCGCCCAGGCGGCGGGGGTCAAGAAAGCCGAAATGGCCGACCCGGCTGCGGCGCAACGCTCTACCGGTTATTTGCTCGGTGGTATCAGCCCACTGGGCCAGAAAAAGCGCCTGCGCACCTTTATCGATATGACGGCGCAGCAATTTGCGACGATTCACGTGAGTGCAGGGAGAAGGGGATTGGAGGTCGAACTGCCCGCAGCGGTGCTGGCCGAACACACCCAGGCCACGTTCGCGCCGATAGGCCGGGCCTGATCTCAGGCCAATGCAGATCCAATGTGGGAGC
>NZ_JANLOH010000074.1:0-12275 GCF_025466155.1 Pseudomonas sp. 13B_2.1_Bac1
GCTTCATGTGGAGAGTTGGATTGGTTGTGGCTGGTGGGCTTCATGTGAAAAGTGGGATTGGTTGTGGCTAGCTGGCTTCATGTGGAAAGTGGGATTGGTTGTGGCTAGTGGGCTTCATGTGGAGAGTGGGATTGGTTATGGCTAGTGAGCCTCATGTGGAAAGTGGGATTGTTGTGGCTAGCGGGCTCCTTGTGGCGAGCGGGCTTGCCCCGCGTTGGGCTGCGTAGCAGCCCCTTTTCCACACACTGCGGTTTGCCTGAAACAACGCGGCGGATGGAGTGGGGGCGCTGCGCACCCCAACGCGGGGCAAGCCCGCTCACCACAACAGCCCTGCTCACCACCACAGTCCTGCCCATCACAAGAGGACTGCTCATCACAGCAGTCCTGCCCATCACAACAGCCCTGCTCACCACTACAGCCCTGCCCATCACAAGAGGACTGCTCATCACAACAGCCCTGCCCATCACAAGAGGGCTGCCCATCACAAGAGGATTGCTCATCACAGAAGGCCCGCTCGCCAGCGTTTCCCCTCAAGGCGCGAGCGGCAGGAACCAGCGCTCGGCCAACGCCTTGCCCAGCAAGCCGCGGTGCACGTCCACTACCGCCTGCGGGCTTTGCGCACGGGCCAGTTGCGAGTAGTAACTGAGCTTGCGTTGCTCACGGGTCTTCAGGTGGGCGGCGGTGTAGTGGGCCTTGGGTGTATCGGCCGCGGGGTAGTGGAAATGGGCGTACCACAAGGGATAGCCTCCCGCGTCGTTGACGGCGTATTCCTGCACAAAGTCCCGGCGCTCGCCGCGAAGTTGAATGCGCTCTCCGAGTAACGCCATGTTCGCGCGCTTCTGCTCGATCAGATACTCCAGGTTGCCGTGCGTCGGCGGCAGTTCCAGGCTCAGTTGAATCCGCAGCGCCTGGCCACGCTCATTCAGGCGTACCGCCGCCTGGCGCATGTCATTTTCCAGGGCCTGGTCGGCCGGCGCTCGGGCCTCGGCGGGTTGGGCCTGGATCGCCAGGTGCAGTTCGGTGGCCAGCTTGTCGTAGCGCACCGACTCGTGCAGCAGCACCTCCTGGACTTCCTGCGGGTGCCGGGAAACTTTCTTGTACTGCTCGCCGCGCTGCAGGTGTTCCTCGAGCATGCCCAACAGCTTGCGGGCCTCGCCCTTGACCAGGCTCAAACTGCGCGGCACGCCTGGCGAGCGCGGTGGCGTCGCGTCCTTGAATTCGATCCATTGCTCGCCTCGCTGTGAATAGGTGCCCAACACTTCACCGGTGACCTGCGAACGAAGCTCGACAGTTTCCAGGGTCCCCACGGGTTTGACCTCGCCGATAAACGTGCCTTTTTTAGCCGTGCGAATGACTTTTTTCTGCACTTTGCCGGCGACTGTCGGCGGGCGTCGGCTCGGGCGCGGAGCGGGTTGGGCAGCGGGTTTGATTTCACTGGCGAGCTGCTGGGCCGCTTGCTGGTACAACCCCTCCACCAGCTTGACCAGTTTGGGGAAATACTCGCCGTCCAGCTCATCGGTATCCACGATGCCAAGCCCCTGCAGTGAGTCCAGGCCTCGGCCATAGTGCTCCACCAGGCTTTCCAGCACGCTGATGCGCTCCTCGGCCGTCAGCTCCAGCTCGTTCAGGTCACTGTGGGTGCGCAAATGCTCCTGCAGGGGCTCGACGATATCGAGCATCACGCTGACCAAGGCGTGATCCGGGTGCTTGTGGGTCATCAGCGCATAGTTGCGCATCAGCAGGTCCTTGACCGCCAGGGCGCTGATGTCCTGCGGGCGCTTCCAGGTCAGGCGGCGGTAATGGTCGCTACCGACGGGGCCCAGGTTGAACAGTTGGTCCAGGTAGCGATCACGCACCTCAAGCCAACGGATCGAGCGCTCATTGATAGCAATCATGCTGCGGATAAACTGCTGGTAAGCGGGGAAGTCGCCAAAAATGGCTTCGGCCAGGCGTGGGGATTTGTCCATGAGATGAGCGTGGGTGCGGTGCAGCGCGCCCCGGTCTTTCTCGGCCACCACCACATGCCTGCGCGCATTGTTGACTATGTTTTCCAACAGGCTCGCGACGGATTGTGGCGGCAGGGCGATGCCCAACTCGTTGCGTTCTTTCAGGCTGTCCAGTTGCTGTTGGTATTCCTGGGTCTGCGCTTGCAGTGCGGTGTCGTATCGTTCGCGGCTTTCAGCCAGTCGCGCCTCGCTGAAGCGAGGGTTCTCGGCGGCGCGGGTCATGACCTCGAGGATAATGTCGATCCGGTTTTGCTGCGCCACCTGGCCCTGGATAAACTGTTCATATTTGTCCTCCAGCTCGCGGATGCGTTGCGCACGCCGTTGACGCTCGGCGGCAATCCGCTTGGGTGGCATGCCGCCGCGCAGGTGCAGGCGCGTGTCCACCGACCACACGCCGTGTGCATCGCTGCGCAGGTAAGGGCCATACACGTCGGCATTGCTGGGCATCACCACACGGGTTTCGTCCTGCGGCTCCAGGCTGACCTGCAACCATTCGCCGTTGGCCAGCGCATACCACCGGTTTTCGACCCGATAGAGCCCGCGCCGCGGCCCGTTCAAGACCGGTTGGGGCAGGGGCGATGGCCGCGGCGCCTTGAACGTCGCGAGACGGCTGCGTTGGCTCTGGGTCAGGCGCTGGCGTGCCTGGGCGAAGCTGAAATCCAGCACGGTGCTGTCCTTCTGTGCCAGCGCCCCGGGCAGCAGGACGGCGCCTTCACGGATACTCGGTGCTGGCGGTTGCGGCCATTGCTCGGCGATCCACGGGGTGAAGGCCGAGGGCAGCGCCTGCTCCCTGAGGCCGGTTGCCAGCGGCGTCGGTGTAGGTATCACCACGGGCACGGCCTCCAGCAACAGCAGCCCGAGGTTGAGCAGCAGGTCGACGCTGGCCAGCTCCCGTGCGTGCGGGTCCGTGGCGGTCAGCGCCGGAATGTCCTGGCCCAGGCTGGCCATCAGCCCCAACAGCCAGCCGGTGAGCATCGCCGGCCCGCGCAGCAGGGGCAGCAGCAGGTTGCCGAACAACAGGCTGCTGCCTTCGCGCAGTACCTGCCAACGGCTCTCGCTATTGGATACCGACGCGCGGTCGGCTTGCTCCACCAGGGCCCGCGCATGGTCGCTGAACAGATAGGTCATCAGGCGTCCGGTCACCAGGCATTGCTGCAGTTCGTCGTTGATGCCATCAGCGGACAACGTCGCCGGTGTCGGTGTGCCCAGGGCCGAGAACTCATCGCCCTGGCCGAAGCGCACGTAGTGAGGCTCGCGAAACCCGCCATTGGCGTAAATCGGCCGAGCCGTGTCACTCAGCCAGGTCAACACGCTGTCCTGCAAGGGCCCAGGTTCGGCGATGGCTTCAAACAACGCCTCGCGGCTGGCAAATTCCTGCAAGGCTTCGGCGTACAGCGGTCGGTACAGCACATGAGGACCGAGGGTGGTGTCGCGGGCTTCGATCAGGTACATGGCGCTGACCCGGTCCGGCTGGGCGCCGGGCATTTGCAGCAGCGCCAGGTGACGGATCACCACCGGATTCTGATCGACCTGCTGGTCGGTGGCTGCCGGCTCCATCACGGCGGCGACCAGGCGCGCGCCCTGGGGGCTCAGCCCGGCTTGCTGTTTCAGGCTCAATTCCAGTGCCAGCAGCGGCAGTTGCACGGCTTGCTGCGCGGCAAACAGTGCTTCACGCTGGCGTGCCTCGGGGCTGTCGCCGAGTAACTGGGTTTCGAGCAGGCGTGGGTAGTGCTGGCCAATGTCCACGCGTTCCACCAGGCCGCCGGTGCCCATCAGGTAGTCGGCGGTCAGCCACGCCGGCAAGGGCAGGCCTTGCCGGTTGGCGAGGGTCACGCTGGCGCTGGGACGGCTGGACAGGTTGTCGATGGCCAGCTCGGTCAGGCTCACGCGTTGGTGGCGGATGATCCCGGCGGTGCCTGGGTAGCCGGCGGTTACGGAGAAAGTCAGCAGCAGGTCGTCGGGGTGCAGGGCCGCGACCGACGGCGGCGTCGGCGCGTGATTGGCAAAGGTCACGGCATCCCCTTGCAGCGCTTGCAACAGCGCGTTGACGGTGTAGGTGCGGATGTCGTCGATATCGCTGAGCACGGTACGGCCCGCCGCGCGCTGTTTGGCGGTGGCCAGCGCCAGGGTATAGCGGCGGTAGGCGGCCTGGTCGTCGGCGCTGGCGCTGTGCAGCCACGCCGGCAAATGGGTACGCAAGGTTGCCAGGGCGGGCGCTGCCGGCGTGTCGCGGAAGAATCGGCCAGGGTCGGTGATCTCGTTATACAGCGCCTGCCATACGCTGAAAGGCTGGCCGGTAGGCAGGTTCAGGTTGCCGAGGTCTTCGAGTTGGCGATTGAGGATCAACGAGGCCTGGTGCTCGAAGAGATCGCCGTCGGGTTCGTAGCGTTGCAACTGGATGTCGTCGACCTGGTACTGACGCCCCAGGCGTTGGCCGAAGGCCTGGACCAGTGCATCGACGCTGGCGAAGGCCTCGATCCCCGTTTGCGGGTTGCACAGCAACACCGGCGCCGTGCCGTTGATCGCGCGGATCAACACCAGTTCCGGGCCGAGCAGGCTGACGCTGCGCGCCGCGTCCTTGAGCGTCGCTTGCAGCCCGTAGGCAAACACCGCACCTTCGCCATGGCGGGCGAGACGGTCCTCGCGCCCAGGGTTGCTCAACACCTGGTCGAGGGTCTCGCGGGCCACTTGATCCAGCTCTTCCTGGCGCAGGGCGGCGACGCGCAAGGTGTCTTTCAGCGCATCGGCGAGCCAGCGCCAGTGGCCGGCATCCCAATACGCGGCGAGAGCGTTTTGCAGCGCGATGGGCAATGTCTGAGGAATTTCGTCGGCCAGCTTGGCAATGACTTGCATATCGAGTTTTTCCCGCGTCAGGCCGGGAAGCTTGAGGCGCTTGGGCGGCTCGTCGGAGAGGTACCAGTCAAGCTTGCCGACCTCCCTGAAGTCCAGCGGCACCCCGCCGGCCAGGGCGTCGTGGACCACTGGCATAAACGGTTGCAGCAGCCAGCTGCGGCGCTGCGGCCTGGCCAGCCGCGTGCGGCTCAGGTCCAGTGCAAGGGTCGGGTACCGCTCGCCAAGGGCGGTTGCGAGTTGCTGGCGAATCACGCTTTCCAGCGTCGGGCGATCAGCGAAGCGCGCGCTGACGGCGTGCGCGATAGAGTCAGGGGATTGCATACACATCCTTTTGGTAATTCGATGCCATTCATGGCGGGATCTAGGCGGGAAGCAGGCTCAGGAACAGGCGTTGGTCCAGTGGCGCGGTGATCGGGTTGTACAAATCACGCACGATGGCGCGGTTGTCGTTTCCGGCCTGGGCGAGCAAGTCCTTGAGGGTGATAAAGCGGTGTTCGGGACGCTTGAGGTGGGCCTTGGTGTACTCAGCCGCCGGCACGCCGGCACGCGCGTAGTGAAAGTGTGCGTACCAGAGCACCGTGAGCGCATTTTTCTCGCGCACTGCAAACTCCGTGACATAGTCGCCGGCAGCCGTGCGTTGCGGGCCGTGGACCAAGCCGATGTCTATGGCGGCGTGAGTGCGCAGGTAATCGATGTTTTCCTGGCGGGGCCGCTGGGCCTTGAGCCCTTCGATGCAGTGTTGCCGGCCCTGGGTGCGCAATTCGCCGGCACGTTTGCGCAAGCGCTCGACCGTCTGCGGCTCCTGGTGCTGTCGCTGGATCTCATCGGCAATCGACTCGATGCGCTGGGCCTGATACTGGAGCATGTCGTCCCAGTCGCGGGGATTGAGGTCGTCGCGGCGTTGCGGGTCCTTGAGTTTGTTCTTCTGGAACTTGATGGAGCGCTCAATTGCGCCGACTTCCTCCAGCAACTGCTGGGACTGGGTACGCAAGCTGGCCAGGGAGCGGGTAGGAGGCTTTTCCGCCGGGCGGCTCGGCGGCGCGTCGACGATCTCGATCCAACCCTCTCCCGGGTGTTCGATGAACCGGCCGCTGGGCTGCTGAGTGATCGGGTTGCGGGTGATGATGGTGGGGAAAGGCGTATCTGCGTCAGGCGCTTGCAGTTCACCTACCAGTGCGCCCTTGTCCCGGGACTTGAACACGCGTTTTCCGGGAACGGCGATTTTCAGCGGCTTGAACACTCCCGTTTGCGGCGGCAGAAACTCATCCTCGCGCAGTACATCGGCCAAGTCGGCCTCTGCCGCGCTGCGTACTGTTTCGAGGCGTTCGATCAGCAGCGGCATATAGCGCGGGATGATCAACGGGGAATTGATGTCCATCAGCGCGCGGTAGATCTGTAGCCGGTGGCTGTAATGGTCAATCAGGTTGAGCAGCACCGCCTTGCGCTCGGCGACGGTAAAGCCCTCGGTGGCCAGCAGGTCAAGGTGGGTGTTCACCCTTGAGGACTCGACGCTGTGCAGCAGTCGCTGGTTCTGGAAGAAATACAATTCCTCGGCGGTGTGCGGTTCGAATGTCAGGTCGATGCTCAACAGTGCCAGCAGGTCAAGGGTTTCCAGGGTTGCGGCCACGCGGTTGTAGAAACGTCGGGCAGGCACTGCACTGAGGTACTTGTAGCGCTCTGCGGGCCCGCTCTTGAGATCACCCGCGAGTGTTTCGAGCGCATTCTCGATGTCGAGCACCGCCTTGAAACGGCGCTCGCTGGCGGCAAAGTTGGTTTGCACCAGATCATAGACATAACGGATGGCTGCTGTGTCGCCTGGCGTGCCGGCCAGTTGAACCAGGGATTCACCCTGGTCAGAGAAAAAGGTGCTGCGGTGCAAGGCGTCCGTGAAGGCGATGTGTAACTCATCACTAGCCAGCAGGCTCGTGTAGACCTCCTGCGCATTGGCTTCATAGTCGAACTTGCCGTCCGCCACCTTGATTTTCCGGTAGGCCTCCAGCAGGTCGCGGCGATGCTGCTGTTGGGGGCCGGCGGTACGTTCGAAGCGTTCCAGCAGCACCTGGAAGCTCACCTTGGCTCGGGCCCTGGAACGTGCGATGGCGGCGTGCGCCTGGATAAGTACCGGATTCTCGGGCGCGGCCCGCAGGGCTGTGTGGGCAACCAGCAACTGCTGGTCGAGTGATTCAAGCAGGGCCTTGGCGGGGAATATCCCGTCGACAAAGCTCAGTTGCTCACGACTGACCGCCGCTATAAGGCCCTCAATGCGTTTGGCGTGCTCGTGGGCTTGTGCGCGTTGTTCTTCAATCTGCACCAGTTTGGCCTTAAAGCGGTTCTTCGGTCCGCCGCCGCGCAGTTTCAACCCCAGGTCCAGCGACCAATGGCCCTGGCCGTCGGTCTTGAGTTCAAAGCCCGGATGCTCAGGTTTTTGCGGATGGACGATAAATACCGCGTCGGTTTCGGCTTCGATCTTCACCTCAAACAGCAAGCCGCCCACTGAGGCATGCCAGCGCCGGTCGATTCTGTACAGCCCTCGATGCGGACCAATCTCCACGGGCGTCGGCGGCGGCACGGGCCACGCCACATTGAGTTCGCGCAGGGCGTCCAGCAGGCGCCGGCGCGAGGCATCCCGGGCGTTGGAATGGATAAAATCCACCAGGGTCTGGTCGCCCGCCACCGGTTCGGATGGCAGGCCGATGGGCCCATGTTCGATCAGCGTGGGGGCCGACGGCTCAGAGGCCGGGCGGCGCAGGGCGGCGAGGGGCAAGGTCGGCTCGCCCGGCGTGCGCGTGGGCAGGCGCGGCGCGGTGTCGGTGGGCGAGGCCGCGTGCAGCACCAGCAGGCCGATATTGAGCAACACATCGACCCAGGCCAGTTCCCGCGCGGCCGCGTCATCACTCTGCAGGCCGCTGAGGTCGTGCTTGAGGCTGACCGCCAATTGCAGGATCCAGCCCACGGCCATCGCCGGGCCGCGCAACAGCGGCATCACCAGCACGTTGAACAGCAACCAGCCGCCCTCCAGCAGCACGGCCCAGCGGCTTTCGGCATTCGACACCGAGTCGCGATCAGCCAGGTCCACCAGGGCCCGGGCATTGCTGCCGTAGAGGTATTGCAGCAGGTTGCCGGTCGCCAGTGATTGTGCGAGCGAGCCTGGCACTTCGCCGCCGTTGAGGTCCTGCGCCAACTGCGCGGGCGGTGGTGCGGGCCACTGTACGGTGTCGTCACCCTGGCCGAAGCGCAGGATATGCGGGCTCTGAAAGCCGCCGTGGCTATAGATCGACCGCGTCTTGTCCGGCAACCAGGCCAGCACACTGTCTTGCAGGGCGCCAGGCTCGGCAATCGCGTCGAACAATGCCTGGCGACTCGCGAACTGGTGCAGCGCGTCCGGGTACAACGGTCGATAGAGCAGATGCGGGCCATTGCCCTGGTCTCGAGGCTCGATGATAAACATGCTCGCGACGTTGTCCGGCCGCGCGTCGGGCGTGCGCACGAAGGCCAGCGGGCGGATCACGATGTCCTGGCCCTCTACCACCCGGCCGGGTGCGCTGCGCTGCAACACCGCCTTGACGTAGCGATAGCCCTGGAAGGTCAGGCCGTGCTCCTGGCGAATCGCCTGTTCCAGCGCCTGGTGTGGCAGCTGCACGCTCAGTTGCTCGCCAAACAGGGCTTCGCGCCGGCGTATGTCAGGGCTGTCCCCCAGCAGCCACTCGCGGATTTTTGCCGGGTAGTGCCGGCCAATGTCCACCTGGCGAATCAGCCCAGGCGTGCTGTGGAATACGCCCTTTTCCCCGAGCACATAATCCTCGTTGAACCAGGCGGGCAGGGCGGCGCCCGAAGTGTCGCGCACACTCATGCGGCCCTGCGGCGCAGCGGCGAGGTTGTGGATGGCCAGCTCGGTCAGGCTCATGCTCACCGGCGCCAGGTAGCCGCTGTGCAGGTCGCCTACCGGGACATGGAAGGTCAGTTGCAGGTTTTCCGGTTCCACGCTGGACTCGGGATGATCGCGGCGTATCTGCTCGCGCAGGGTGCGCACGGTGAAGGCCTGCAGGCTCTCGACGCCGTCGAGGAACGATGCACCAGTGTTTTCTCGCTGCACCCGCGCCTGGTCCACCAGCCCCTGGCGATAGGCAAAGCGCTGGTCGGCGCTGGCCGCCTGCAGCCAGTCCGGCAGCGCCGCCTGGAGACGCGCCTGGTGCGTCGGGTCGGGGACCGGGGCGGCGAGGAAGGCCGGTACCGGGTCGGTGGCGTCGGCGAAGCGTTGCTCCAGGGCGCGCACACCGTCGGTGGCCGGCAAACGGAGGGCGTCGAGGTCATCCAACTGCTGATTCAGCAGCAGGGCGGCCTGGATATCGAACAGGTTGCCATCGGGCTCGTAGTGCTTGACCTGGATCTTCTCGGCCAGCAACGCGGCGGCCAGGCGTTGACCCCAGGCCTGGTTGAACGCGTCCACTGAGGCAAAGTTTTCAACGTTGCCCGAGGCCTGGCACAGCAGCACGTGGTCGCCTTGCACCAACAACAGGTCGCTGCTCAGCAGGCGCGTGGTGCGGCCCTGGTGGATCACGCAGCCCTCCAGGCAGTACGCACGCACACCCTCGCGTTCGCGGCGATCGGGTTGGCGGCTGACGGCGTAGAGCATGTCTTGGGCAAACCCGGCTGGCAGCAGGCTGGCGGTGCTCTTGAGGTTGTCGGCCAGCAGGTCGCCGAGCCATTGCCAGCGGCTGGCACCGGTGTCGGCGGCGCCGTTCCAGTAGCGGGTCAGGGCATCTTGAAAGGCGATGGGCAGGGTGAAGGGCAGGTCGGCAATCACCCGTTCGATCACCGCCATGTCCGGTTCGCGGGGGCCGTCGGCCTCATAGGTCAAGTGCAAGGGCGGGCGCTGGGACAGGAAGCAGCGGCGCGTGTCGATCACCTCGGTCATGTTCAGGGGCGTGCCGTGGCCGAGGTAATCGAGGATGACATCGCTCAAGCGCCGCAGGTCCCAGCCGCGTCGTTGGTTGGGGACGGCCAGCTTGACGCTGGACAGGTCCAGCACCAGTGAGGGGAATTGTTCCAGCAGGCGTTCGTGCACGTGCTGGTCGACCACCTGGCGCAACGTCGGGCGCCCGGTGAACTGCCGGGCCACGGCCCGGGCGAGGGTGTCGCTTCGATGAGGCAGCAACAGTGGGATGGCGGGTGTGTCTTGCGGCATAAACGAGTCCATTCTGTCAGAGGGTAGTCCCTAGAATCGCAAGCCGCTGCGCAGCGGGTGCGGTAGCCCGCTATCGCGACACGACGGCACCGCCGGATTGGCCTATCATCAAGGTTTTTTCCACTGATGAATGATCCTGATGACTGTCCGCAGCCTCTCTAATGAACTTGCAACCAGCGACATGCTCGAAATCGATGGCCTGCATGCCTTTGACTTCAAACTCGACGACCAGAAGCTGTCGATCATGTGCATGGATGGCCGCGCTGAGAAACGCTGGTCCTTCAGCCTAGCGCAAGTGCAGGCCGCAACCTTTGATGAAGCCTTGCAAAGTTGGACCCTCACCGGTGATTCGGGCGAGCACCGCCTGGTGTGCATGGCCGCCTTCACCGGCAACAATAACGACGAGGAAGACGAGCATGATGATGCGTAAATTCTGGCCCCTGCTGATGGCCGGCAGTGTCGGCGCGATGTCGGTACAGGCCGCGCCGGCCGACACTTATGAACTGTTGGTGGGCAGCTACACCGCCGGCACCAGCCAAGGCATCTATCGGTTGCAGTTCGACAGCCGCACCGGCCAGTTCCAGGGCGAGCCGGTGCTCGCGGCCAAGGCAGCCAACCCCTCGTGGTTGACGGTGTCCAAGGACCAGAAGCATCTGTTTGTGGTGAATGAAAACGGCCCGGGCCAGAAAGACCCGGTGGGCCGTGTGAGCAGCTACAGCATCGACCCGCAGAACCATCAGCTGACCCTGGTCAACCAGGTGCAAAGCCTGGGCAATGAGCCTACGTATTCCAGCGTCGCGGCTGACGGCCGTTACCTGTTCGTGGCCAACTATTCGGTATTGGAAGACCCGGGTGGCAGCCTGGCCGTGCTGCCGGTGGACGCCAGTGGCAAGCTGTCGGCGCCGGTGCAGTTGAGCGGGCACCCGGCCAGCCGCGTGAACCCTGAGCGCCAGGCGTCCAACCATGTGCATTCGGTGGTGTCGTCGCCGGATGGCAAGTACGTGTTTGTGCAGGATCTGGGGGCGGACAAGGTCTTTGTCTACCACTACGACCCCAAGGCCAACCACGAACTGCCGCTGACCCCGGCTGATCCAGCCTTCGTGCAATTACCGCCAGGCAGCGGCCCGCGTCACTTGCTGTTCAGCGCCGATGGCAAGCATGCCTGGCTGACCACCGAGATGAGCGCCCAGATCGCCGTGTTCGACTACCACGACGGCAAGCTCACCCAGACTCAACTGCTCGATTACGCCGCCGGGCAACCGGTGTCCGACAAGGCCGGTGCCGCGCTGCATGCGTCCAGTGATGGCAAGTTCCTCTATGTGAGCAATCGCGGCACGGCCAATCAACTGCTGGTGTTCAGCATTGACCCGGCGACCGCGCACCTCAAGGAGTTGCAGCGCCGCTCCGTTGAAGGCGATCACCCGCGCGAGTTCAGCCTGGACCCGAGTGGCAAGTTCCTGCTGGTGGCCAACCAGAAAAGCAATGCAATCGTAGTGGTCGAACGTGACCCCAAGACCGGCCTGCTGGGTAAAACCGTGCAGAAACTGGCGATCGACGCGCCCAGCGACCTCAAGTTCCTGGTGCGTCAATAAGCCACAGGCCCCGCACGGCGGGGCCTGACTCCTTGTATTAATTCTATTAATAGCGGCTACTGTTTCAAAGCATTTCTAAGGTTCAGCCCTCGGGCGTAAGTTGGGTTCCAAGGCCTTCCCCGGCCACTCAACCAAACGAACACAAGGGTTACCGACATGAACTTGAACCTCTTCTCCATCATCGCCGCCTCCGCTGTTTCCGCCACCGTAGCCTTGCCTGCTGCCGCCAGCGTGGACGTTGCCGGTAAAAAATCCAGCACCAGCGCCTACACCCAGAAATACCTGCAACAAAGCGCCAACTTCTACGCCGCACTGGACCACAAGACCCAACACTGATTGCCAGGCAACACAGATCAAATGTGGGAGCTGGCTGGCCTGCGATGAACTCAACTCGGTGAATCAGTTGGACCGAGTCGTCAGCATCGCAGGCCAGCCAGCTCCCACATTTGATTGTGTGGAGGGCAGGTGATTGGGTGCTGGCAGGTGATGGTCTGGTTGGCAGGTGATTGTGGGGATGGCAGCTCTATTGTGGCGAGCGGGCTTGCCCCGCGTTGGGCTGCGAAGCGGCCCCATTGCAAGCGCCCGGGCTTGACCTGACACACCGAGGCGCCGGGTCCTGGGGGTGGGGCGCCGCCCCAA
>NZ_JANLOH010000019.1:0-12100 GCF_025466155.1 Pseudomonas sp. 13B_2.1_Bac1
GGTCGCTTTGGCGGGGCATGAAACCTCCTTGTTGTGAATCCCGGTTAGTTGATCAACCAGCTGGCATCGATGTTTTTCAGGATGCCTTTGGGGTCGGTGCTGTCGCCGACGCGCGCGACGGCCCGGCCGTTGACGGTGACGTTGTGCAAGCCGCTTTTGACGGTGGCGGGGCCGCACAAAGGGCAATCATGGTCATGTCCGACCAGAACGACGGCAGGCATAGAGCCTTCTGGTAGGTATCGAGTCAGTGAACATTCCGCCGCCTGTGCGGCGGAACGTGCCGGTGGGCGATTAAGCCGGTTTACGCCAGTCATCCGAAGCTTCGGTACCCGCTACCACATGGCTCCAGCTGACCTTGCGATAGGCCAGGCTGGTCTTGATCAACTGGGTGTAGTTGGCGTTGTCGCTGTCCTGGGCGTGGGGCAGCACGGTGTGGATTTCGACGACGGTGGCGTCTTCGAGCTTGGTGGTGAAGAAGTGCTCCTGCTTGCCGTCCCCCGAGGTACGGAACCACTTGACCTCGACAGTGGGCAGCATTTCGCCGGTGGCCAGGGCCTGGTAGAGCATGGGCGAGGCTTTGCTCAGGGCGCTGGTGAATACCAACGGTTTATGCACGCGCTGGCCGGCAGGCTGGCCGCTTTGCGGGTCAGTAGGCGCGGCGATCTGGTGGTCGATTTCCTGAGCCAGGATTTCGTCTTCGTGGCCTTCCACATAGACATTGCCCACCGAATCAGCGGTGAATGCGCCTTTGGTGATATGTCCCTGGTTTTTGCCGTGGATACTGATGTACGCAGGTGTTGGCATGACAAGCTCCTTGTCGCGATTAGATGAACGACCCCATGAGGTCGTGGGTTATGGCCGATAGGGCCATGGCTTTGCAGGCGCTCGGAATGAGTGCACTGAAAATCGGTTACAGATTGAGAACTCGCTCCAGGGAGGCGAGCACTTCCTGGGTAATGCTGTTCAGGCGCATCGAGTAGATCGTGTAAGCCGTGAACAACACGACCGCCGCCAGAGCCCACGGTGTCCACAATGGCAAGGCGCGCTTGATCCGATAATTGCGCGGGGCGACGTTGGCCAACGGGTTGGTCAAGCGCTTGGGTGTTTCACCCCGCAGCGGGCGCAGCATGCCATGCAGTTGCTTGATGATTTTCTGTATTTCGTCATCGCCCTTGGCATGGGCGCCGTATTTGCCTTTGAGGCCGCAGACCAGGCACTGGTACATGAACTCCAGCACATGCTGGTACCGGGCCGCTTCGGGAATCATGTTGTTCATGATGGTGAAGAACCTCTCACCGCCTCGGGTTTCCCCATGAAACTGGCTGAGCAATGAGCGTTCACTCCAACTGGAGAGCCTGCCCCAGGTGGTAGCCATGACCACTTCGTCCCAGCAGGCACAGGCTGTAGGAATAAGCCTTGACGACGCCGGCGTCGTAGTCGAGTTGGCTGACTTCTTCCATGATCGTGGTGATCTGGTTGCTGACGCTTCGGTACAGCGCTGTCACATCGTCGTGCTGGTCCAATCGGCGCAGGCGGATCACCAGGCCGATCAAGGGCGTGGCGGCGTCGCACAGTGGGTTCCAGGCCAGGCCACGCATGTCGAATTCGGGGTCTGCGAGCAATACCGGGGGTTTTGGCTCGGCCTGTTGCTCTCCGAGGTCAGATTCTTTGCTGCTGGTAGCCTGTTGCACGTGGCTGAACGTCCGCTTGCTGGCGCCTGCTGGCGGTATGGTTTCGGTGGGTATGGACTCAGTCATTTTTCTCACTCCTGATTGCCCAGAACTGCAATTCCAGCTCCGGGAATTTACCGGAGATGTGGAAACCGAACCCGCTGCCGCTGCTCAGGCTTTGCCAGGTGGGATGGTGACGGTCGAGTTCGAAGTAGCTGAAGCCGGCATGGAACGGCAGGTGCCGCGGCGCCACCGGCAGCGGCAGCAGCGGGATGCCTGGGAGTTGCAGGCTGACCAGTTGTTCCAGGCCTTCGGTGGAACTGATCTTGATTTGCTTGGGTAGTTGCTGGCGCAGGGTCTGCGCTGGCAGTTCGGCACGCACCGCGAGGATGAACTCGGCGTTGTCCAGCAGGCGTTTGTCGTTCAACGCAGCAGTGCGTACGCCGTACTGCTGCTCAATGATCGGGAGCGACACCGCACGCGGTTGCAGCACGGTACCCAGGGCGCGGCGCAGGGTGTGCTCCAGAAGCTGGAAGGACTCGCGCAGGTTGTCGTGCTGGTAGGCCGGATATTCCTGTGGCAAGTGACCTTCATCGGTAAAGGTCACCAATTCGCCGCAGGCCTGGGCCAACGCGATATACAGTCGCTCCGGGTGGACCTGGCGTTGACGGGCCAGGTGCTGGAACAGCGGGAACAAGCGATTGAGGGCTTGCAACAGGTTGAAGTCAGTGACATCGGCCACCCCTGATTGCCCCGGCGAGCCGATGCGTTGAGCCAGGTTCTTCGCCCGTTCGCGCATCAAGCCGGCTACTTCACCCAGGTAGCGGTGCAATGCCGGTACGGCCTGCAAGGACAGGCTGGTGGGGTAGAAATGCTCGTCCATGACCAGACTGCCGTCCGGGCGTTTGTCTTTGATTCTGCCGATGGCGATGCCCGTGAAGGCACTGCGGTCGCTGCGTTCGAGCATCAGTTGCAGGTTGGGCACGGCCAGGTCCATGCCCACCTGATCGCCGTCATCGCTGTGGGTATCGCGAATTTCTTCGCGCCGCGCAATATAGCGGCTGTTGCCGTATTGGTCGGGCCAGCGCACTTCTAGGGCGCCGTTGGACCGCAATGGCAGGGTCAGGTAGACAATCTGGTTGACCGCGCTGCTATCGGCGATCTCCAGTGGTGCCGGTGGCGCCAGGTCGTGCGGGATATCGAAGACACTGCCATCGGGCATGATCCCGCGCGCCTGGGTGATGGCGACCTTGCCGAAGCTCAGGTATTCGCTGTTCAACACCAGTTCGCTGAAGCCGTAGAGGGCATCGTTCAGGCTGTGCACGCGCTGATGCACGGCAGCTTCGACCGCGCGGGCCTGTTGCTGGAAATGCTGGGGTTTGACGAACAAACCTTCATGCCAGATGACGGGGTTGCGTGAACTCATCGGTAATTACTCTGCGCAAAAGCGGCTGAAAATGACGTCATCGGATTTCCCCTTTGAGGCTGACCTGGGCGGCGTCCAACTGCACGAGCACAGCGTATTGGCGGCCCTTGGGCTCGACGCGCAGGCGCTGTTTCCATTGGCCGACTTCGGCGCTGTGGTAGTTGGCGATCACCGCGATAAAGCGCGTGTCTTCATCCAGGGCACGCAGGTCGACGAACTTGAATTGGCCTGGCAGGAGCAGGTAGTCGTCGGCGCGGATGTAGGTGCTGCCCAAGGTTTTTTCCAAGTCCTCGGCCATAGCCTGGGGGCTGGCGTTGACCAGCAGCGAGTCGTCGGTCAGTTGCAAAACCTTGAAGGCGATCGGCGTGGCGACGTGCTGCATCGCCGGGTTACCCCAGGGCGTCGTCAGGCTGACGCCCTGGGCGTCGTAGTGGCCCAGTAACGTGTCCTCAATTGGAGACATCGGCACCACGGGATCGGGCTCCACGGTCAGCAACGATTGGGCCGGTACGGCTTCGTAGAGGTGGTTGAGCAGGGTTCGCACTTTGTCCGTCAGTGCTTGTGGGCTGTCCGCCTGAACGTTGAGGTTGTAGGGCGAGTGGCTTGTGTCTCCCTCTGGTGCGGTGCCGGTGCTGATCAGGCGCGGGTTGACCTGGTCGCTGGCGTGCAGGCTCAGCGAGTAGCGGCTGGGCTGCTCGTCAGGGCCGCCGACCGGGATCGATGGATCCCAGATAACCTGGCCGACCTTGCTGAGCAGGGTGCAGCCGGCAAGGGTGAGGCAGGCCAGCAATAAGGTACCCAGACGGACATTGCTGAACCGGCTGACGGTGTGCTTGGGTGCAGTCGCGCCGATGTCAGCCAGCGGTTTTGCGGGTGGCGCTTCAGTCATGGCCCGCAGCGGGTCGCCTTGCTCCGCAAAATCCACGAGTTGGCAAAGGCGCTCGAACTCAGGGCAAGTAGCAGGTCGCGGATCGAGTCGGGGAGGGCCCGCAAACTCCTCAAGGTGCCAAGCCTGCATACCTTGGGGGCCACTGGTGAACAGTTCGTCGAGCGAACGCTGGCCAGGGGCATGCTCACCCAATTGCACCGCCACGTGATAAGCGCCAATCTGCAAACAATCGCCATCGTTGAGGCTTACAGCAAGGTCGCGACCCAGTGGTAAGTCATGGCCATTAACGTAGGTCCTGTCACTGCGGTCGATCACGCAGAAACGTCCTTCAATAATCCGGATTTCGCAGTGATTGGGCTGCACGCTGTTGTGGCGATCTTCCAGGCGCCAGTCCGCCGCAGCGCTACCGATGCTGCCGCCCTGGGGCCCGAAGCGATGACTGGGCAGATACCCGTGCAGCAACTGCGCAGGATTGTTGATAACCAATGTCAACTTCATGCACGCCCCCGAATCCGCACTACGGCGGGGTGACGTTGTTCCTGGTGTTCGATGAAGCTGGTCCAACCCAGATGGGTGCCTCTGTCGCGTTGCAGGTTGAACGGCGGGACATCTTCTTCGCGCAGCCCCAACTCCAAGTCGTAGGCGGTGACGTCGCGCAGCAGGAAATCCATCAATTGACGCAGCCGCCCGAACTGCTCGCCACTGGGCAGGAAATGCCGAAAGCGCGCCTGTGTCAGATTGGGAATCACCAGTGTGAACTTGCTGGCGCGGGTCTTGCTGCGGTCACCCATCACAAAGTCGCTGCCCAGGGTGCCGTTGGCCTTGCCCAACGCCATGCGCTGACGCTGCGGCAAACTCACCGAACGCGCCTCGAATTCACGGATGTACACGCCGTGCAGGTCGAAGCAATGTTCGACGATGCCGGACACTACCGATGGCGAGCGGCTGCGGCTGGCGATCAACCCGGCAAAGCTCAACAACCGTCCCCACGGCAACGGGGTAGCGCCGCGAAGGTCGATATCGTTCAGGCCGATCAGGGAAAACACATAGCGTGAGAAACGGTCGCTGGCCTCGGCCTGAAAGCGGATGTAGTAGCGGTATTTACGCCAGCTATGGTGCAGCAGGGTCAGCAAGCGGTGATTGAAAAAGTCCATGAATGCGGGGCGAATCCCACGCTCCTGGGCCTGCTCGTAGGCCAGCCGATCCAGGTAGTAACCGGGCAGCGGCGAGTCGCTACCGTGCAGGCCAAAGAAGCTGGTCTGCAAGCGATAGCGCACTTCTTCACGGCCGTCGTCCACACGTGCGGCCACGACCACATCGGAGGCCGGAAAACCCAGCCCCGCATGGCTTTGCAGGCGTACTCGACGGCGCGCCGCCGCGCTCAAGGGCAGCGCTTCCAGATCATCGCCATGCAAGGTGTGCAGATGCTCCAGCAGACGGTGAAACGGATAGTTTCGCGCGTCGGCCAGCAGCAGGTCGGCTAGATCACGGGTTGTCTGCCGGTCAACAGTGGCCATTCGTAGCTCTCGTTGTTAGTGGTATTGATCACTTCCAGGCGATGGAAGGAATTGATGCTCGCGTACAGGGCGAAGAAGTGCGAAAGCACGCTACCGAACAGGTAGAGCTCGCCCTCGCAGAGGAAGGCGTTCTGATCCAGTTGCAAGCGGGTCTGCAAGCCGCGCACCGGCTGGCCCTTCATCAGCCAGTCGATGGGGGTGGTCACGGCCGCGTGAATGCCATTCAGGCGCTTGCGGGTGGCACGCGCCTGTTGCAGGTCGTGCAGGGCGGCGAAGTCATAGGCACGTATCACCGCTTTGAGCGGCTCGGCCGACAGCAGCGACAGGTAGTTCAACGACAGATTGGAAATCAGCGTCCAGTGCAGGCTGCTGTCCAGCACCGGCCGGTAGCTTCGAGTCGGTGCAGTCAGGTTGGTGTAGGTGGCAAACGAAGGCGTGACTTCGGTGGACAGCGACACATCACCCACCCCCAGCAACTGCGGCAGGTCGCGATTGCTGCAGGTCAACTCGATCGACGCAGCTTCTCGTTCACCGATGTACAGGCTTTCATCACCGCGCACGAAGGCGATGCGATGACGCAAACCCTCGCGCCCGTGTGATTCTTCGATATGCGTGCGGAAATACAGCGCCGTGCGACCTCGCGCATGTTCGATCTCATGCTGGAATGATTCGAACGGGGTGAAGCGTCTTAGCGGATCACCTTTGCGCTCCTTGTCGGCAGCGTCCCAACCGGCCACGTGGTCGACACTGAAAATCTCGTAAGCGTCGGGGCGGGTGCCGATGGGGCTGATACGCCGCTCCAGGCTGCGCCCGTCCAGTGCGATAGGGTTGGCGTCGTGTCTGAACAGGTTGACTGCCGGCGCACAATACAAGTGCAGATCGCTGGTGCGCAGGCGGATATCGGGTGGCATCGGCCGGCTGAACTGAAACTCGAAACGCAGGGTGGTGGCGCTGATATCCGGCCACAGGTGGGCCAGGCGGGTCAGGCTGAAAAAGTGAAAACGCTGCGGGAATACAAAGTACTCCTGCAGAATCCGGTAGCCATCGAACACATTGCGCGGGTAGGGCAGCAATGCTTCTTCGGCGGTGAAACCAGGAAAGCCAATATCCTTGGCGGACAGGCGATAGCTTTGACCATTGACCTGCAGGGAGACATGGTCCAGGTAATGGGCGAGCCACAGGTACAGAGTCAGTGCGGTGCCGTTGTCGCCGCCCAGGTGAAAGTCCAGTTGGTCGCAGGCCATGCTGGTGAGGGGTTGTTCGGTCAACACCTTGAGGTCGATACGCATCACCGACGCTTCACGGCTGTGGGCGTCGCTGACTTCCTGCAGGGCGAGCGGGTACAGGTTGACGTCAGTGCAGGTGCGAAACTGGCAGGACACGCCATTCACCGGCTTGGCAAACAGCGGCGTGCCCTTGGGAATCACCTGGCACTGGCTGATTGCATCGGGCAGCGGTGCAAAGCGGATGATGGTCGCGCTGGGCAGGGGGCGCAGGTAATTGGGCCAGAGCATCTGCAGCAGCGGGTGCGTCAGCTCCGGCAAGTCGTCGTCGATCTTCATCCCCAACTTGGCGGTGAGGAAGGCAAAGCCCTCCAGCAGGCGCTCCACATCCGGATCGCCGGCCTGATCGCCGAGAAAATGCGCCAGCTGCGGGTTGTCCTCGGCAAACTCGCGACCGAGTTCGCGCAGGTAGCGCAACTCCTCGGCAAAGCGTTGTTTCAAGCCCATGGCATCCTCATTTCACGCGGGTGTAGCCGTCGCGGCCACGCATGGCCACCTCGATCTGCACCTGTTCTTCCTTGTGGTTGACCCGTACCTGGCAGTCCAGGTGAAAGTTCAGCTCCAGCGGCAGGTCCGGGTCGGGCTGATAGCGCACGCCGGTCACCTTGATGCGCGGTTCAAACGCTTCCACCGAGCGCCGGATATCGGCGCTGATGGCGACCACCAAATCACTGCTGGCCTGGGTAACGCCATTGAAGTCACGCAGGCCCAGTTCAGGACTGCTTTGCGAACAGCCCTGGCGTGAGTTGAGGACCTGTTCCAGATGGCGCTTGATCGCCTCGATACGCTGGCGCGCCTGCGTGTCTGCGCTACCTGGGTGGTAGCGCGGAGCGTCAGCCTCCAGGCGTTCGAACAGGCTGGTGCGGCCCAATTACTGGGTGTCCAGCCGTCCGACCAGGGAGATCTCAAAGTTGGCGCCCATGTATTTGAAGTGCGGGCGTACTGCCAACGAGACCTGGTACCAGCCCGGGTCGCCCGCGACGTCCTGTACAACGATCTGCGCGGCGCGCAAAGGGCGACGGCTGCGCACATCGGAGGACGGATTTTCCTGGTCGGCGATGTACTGCTTGAGCCAGGTGTTCAGCTCGCGTTCCAGGTCCTGGCGCTCCTTCCAGCTGCCGATCTGTTCGCGTTGCAGCACCTTGATGTAGTGAGCCAGGCGATTGACGATAAACAGGTACGGCAACTGCGTGCCGAGCTTGTAATTGGTCTGGGCTTCCTGGCCCTCGCGGGTCTTGGGGAAATTCTTGGGTTTTTGTACCGAATTGGCGGAGAAGAACGCCGCGTTGTCGCTGTCCTTGCGCATGGTCAGTGGAATGAAACCGGCTTCAGCCAATTCGAATTCCTTACGATCGGAGATCAGCACTTCGGTGGGGATCTTGGCCTGCAACTGGCCGAGGGATTCGTACAGATGCACCGGCAGATCGTCGACAGCGCCGCCGGATTGCGGGCCGATAATATTCGGGCACCAGCGGTAGCGTGCAAAACTGTCGGTGATGCGCGAAGCCATCAGGAACGCGGTGTTGCCCCACAGGTAATTGTCGTGATCGCCGTCGACGGCTTCGTTGTAGCAGAAGCTGCGGATCGGGTTTTCCAGCCCGTCGTAAGGCGAGCGCAGTAAAAAGCGCGGCAGCGTCGCGGCGATGTACTTGGAGTCTTCCATCTCACGCAGGCTGCGCCATTTGGTGTGGCCGGGGCCTTCAAAGATATCGCTGACTTCCTTCAGCGAGGGCAGATCCTGATAGCTCTTGAGGTTGAAGAATTCAGGACCGGCGGCCATCACGAAAGGGGCGTGAGCCATGGCGCCCACGGAGGCGACGTAGCTCAGCAGCTTCATATCCGGGGACGAAGGGCCGAAGGTGTAATTGCCAATCATCGCTGCGATGGGCTCGCCACCGAACTGGCCGTAGCCGGCGGTGTAGGCGTGCTTGTACAGGCCACTGCGGGTGATATCGCCGGCGTTATCGAAATCGTCCAGCAACTCTTCCTTGGTGACGTGCAGCATTTCCAGCTTGATGTTCTCGCGAAAGTCCGTGCGATCCACCAGCAGCTTGAGGCCACGCCAGGCCGACTCCAATTGCTGGAACTGGGGCTGATGCAGGATCACATCCATCTGCTTGCTCAAGGCGTGATCGATTTCGACAATCATCTGGTCGACCCGGTGTTTGTTGACCGACTGCTGGTGATCGCCGCTTTGCAGGATTTCGCTGATAAACGCAGCCACACCTTGGCGGGCGACTGCGTAGCCTTCCTGGGAGGGGCGAAGGGTGGTGTTGGCGAGCAGTTGGTCGAGCAACGATGTTGGTTCGTCAGCCACCAATACTTGGGCGACGGCGCTTTCCATAGACATGGTGAGTACTCCGTTGAGAAGGGCGTTCAAGTCAGCTGTTTGGCGCGTCGAGCACCAGGTTCAGCTCGTTGGCCAAGCGTTGGCGGGCGGTGTCATCGGTCAGCAGGTTCTGTAGGTGTTTACGAAAGGCCGGGACGTTGCCCATCGGACCTTTGAGCGCAACCAAGGCCTCGCGCAGTTCCAGCAACTTGTTTAATTCGGGAACTTGGCGGGCGACGGCGTCGGGGCCGAAGTCGTTGATGTTTTTGAATTGAAGTTGCACGTTCAGGTCAGTGTCGTGGTCGTTGTCAAGGACGGACGGAACAGCCATGTCTAGAACTACTTCGGCTTTGGCCAATACTTCATTAAACGTGTCTTTGTCGATTCGCGTGGCTTGTCGATCCTCCAGCGCATTTAACTCACCATGTCCTTTGAAGTCTCCGGTGATCAATAACTTCAGAGGCAACTCAACTTCAGCCTGTTGATCGCCCGTGGCCGGGACGTACTTGATGTTGACGCGTTCTTTGGGCGCGACAGAACCCTGAGTTTTCGACATGAGAAGAATCCTTTTCGTAAGGTCGGCGTATTAGAACCAGCTATTTCAAGTTTTGTCATGTAGGACAAAATGGATGCGATTTGTGGGTTTCGGATGTAGGAAGTTGCGTTGCTTAAAGTGTTTCTATTTTTCCTACAACTGCAGCAGATGCATCTGAAAGATGCCTCTTTTTATTCGGCTTTTAGTAGTGCGTGTCCCGTCTTTCACTTGCACTATCCATTGAGCGCAGGTGACGCTTCGCAAGTTAATCAATTTAACTTTCGGTCTGCTTGGCGTTAATTGGAAAGTTGAGAAAAATCCGGTTTGGATTTCGACGAGGCATATTCAGGAGGCGTGGATGCGCGACGGATGGCGGGAATGGCGATGGGGGCTTTGTCTAGCGGTTTTAGCCCAGATGGACGTGCAGGCGGCAACGCAAGATTGTCCTTCCATCGTGTCGCCCTTGAAGCGCCTGGAGTGTTTTGATTTGGCCGCCGGCACACCCATTCATCAGGCACCTGCGCCGACACGCGCCCTAGGCCAGGTATTACCGATTGTCGATCTGGTGCAACGCACCGAAGCCAAGCGTCCACCCGAGGATCAGCGTTTTCTGTTGTCGTCGTTTCCAGAGCCGGACAACGATCAGCAACATCGGCTGGTGATCTCTGCCCCAGCCTTGGGTGCGTTGCCGCCTCGGCCTTATCTGGCTATCAGCTGCGAATCGAAAATCACCCGCCTGCAACTGGTGCTGGACGAACCCGCCAAACCCAACAAAATCCGCATCCAGTTGTTCAAGGATGAGCGCCCAGTCTCCGCGGCCTACCAGTGGCAGGTGCTGGATGACGCCGGCCTGGTGGTCGATGCCGGGCGAGGGCTGCAGGCCATTGCCTTATTGCGCAACATGGGCGGCGGCCAGCGCCTGCGCCTGGAAAGTGACTACCCTCGGTTGCACGGGCTGGTGTTCGACGCTGAAGGGCTCGGTGACTTGATCGAGCAGGAGCGCCAAGTATGTCGCTGGTGATCGACGTGCCGGCGGATATCGTCAAGCTGCTGCTGACCCCCATCGATCCTGAGCAGCCCGCCGGGCATTTCGATGTGGAGGACGAAACCTATCAAGCCATCGACCAGGAAATGGTCAAGCTCGGTGGCCTGCGCGAAGGCGACATCGACTGGCCGTATATCGACGAAGCCTCCCGCCAGTACCTGGCGATTCAGTGCAAGCACTGGCGCATCCTCGGTCATCTGCACGTGGTGTGGCTGCGTACCCGGCAATGGGCGCGCTGGGCTGATGCCCTGGGCTTGTTGGCCGGTATGGTTGAACTGTATTGGGACAGTGCATACCCCAAGCCCGGCCCGACCGGCTATCTGAATAAGCGCAAACAGGTGCAGCGTCTATTGGGCGACCTAGGGCAGGTATTGCCGACGTTGGAGCGCAGCAGTTTTGAACCGGCCTATCAAGCCGCGGCGGAATTGGCCCTGGCCAGTCTGCAACGCTGCGTCGAAAGCGCCAGGCTCGACCCCGCTCCATTGGAGGCGTTGCAGCGGCAGTTGGGCAAATACAGCGAGCCGGTTGTAGCCACTGAACCCTCGCGTGCACCGACCTCCAACGGCGTTCTGGATTCTGCGTTTTTCACCAGCCCCAAGCCGCAGGCACCGGGCAACGAGCGCGAACAACGCCGCGCTGTGTTGAACATGGCAGAGCAGATTAACCAGCTGGATCCCTACGACCCTACCGGCTACCAATTGCGCCGCTTCGGGCTGTGGTCGCATCTGCGCACCGCACCCTCAATCACCCGCGACCGCCGCACCGAACTGACCGCCGTGCCCAAGGATATCGTCGTCGGCTACCAGGACGCGCTGAACCACAATGCCCTGGACCCGAACCTGCTGGCACGTCTCGAAAAAAGCGTCTGTGCCTCCCCGTACTGGTTACGCGGCAGCTACCTGGCCGCCCACGTCGCCTCGCGGTTGGCCATGGAGGAAGTGGCCGCCGCCATCCGCCAGACCTGTGAGCGTTTCGTCTGCCGCCTGCCGGCCCTGCTGGAGTTGTGTTTCAGCGATGGCACGCCGTTCGTGGACGTACAAACCCAGGCCTGGATCACCGGCGCCGATCAGGCGCAAGCGACAGGCAGCCCAGTGCAGGAATACGCAGCCCTGCGCGATGAGCTGACCACCCAACTCAATACCGAGGGCGTCGAAGTGGTGCTGCTGCGCCTGCAGGACCTTCACGCCACCCATGACGCCCCGCGCCAGCGCAGCTACGCCACGGTGATCGCCGCCGATCTTTTGGCGTCGCGGGGCTTGTCTTGGCTGGCGGACGATCTGTACGCCGGTGTGGCGCGGTTGATGCGCGACACCACGGCGCAGGGCTGGGAGCCGGAGCTGTACCGAAAAGTGGCAACCGTTATCGGTGAGAGTAAGGATTAACCAACATGCCCCGTCAAAGCGACT
>NZ_JANLOH010000045.1:0-11203 GCF_025466155.1 Pseudomonas sp. 13B_2.1_Bac1
GGCTGTGGCACTGACTTGTGGCGAGCGGGCTTGCCCCGCGTTGGGGTGCGAAGCAGCCCCAATTCAGTCACTGCATTCTTACAGACAGAACCTGCCAGCAGGTTTTGGGGCTGCTGCGCACCCCAACGCGGGGCAAGCCCGCTCACCACAATTAGGTCCAGTTCACCCCAATAAGCCCGGTTCACTCTAATAAACCCGACTCACCAAAAACGCGGCTACCCCCTATCCAGACACCACAGCCGTGGCCTTCCATCGACTTTCACCCAAACAATCGAAAACATTATTTGCTTTATTTGTATACAAAAGCATAATTCGCTTCGTGCGAGTTCCTGACCTATTGGTCAACAAAAACCCGCCAGTACCTCAAAGCGCTGCTGCCCACTTTCGTGACCGGCGCTGGAAATAACAATAAAACTCTTGAGGAGTACTCGCTGTGGAAAGCCGCAAATCCGAAGCCCCAACGCTGGATCTCTTACCCGCACGCAGTGGCTGGCTGGAACGCCTGTTCAAACTGCGCCTGCATGGCACCACAGTGAAGACCGAACTGATCGCCGGCCTCACCACGTTCATCACCATGGCCTACATCATCTTCGTCAACCCCAACATCATGGCCGACGCCGGCATCGATCATGGCGCGGCGTTTGTCGCCACGTGCATCGCCGCGGCGCTGGGTTGTCTGTTGATGGGCCTGTACGCCAACTGGCCGGTAGGCCTGGCGCCGGGCATGGGCCTGAACGCGTTTTTCACCTACACCGTGGTCGGCACCATGGGCTATCACTGGGAAACCGCGCTGGGTGCGGTGTTCATTTCCGGCGTGTTGTTCATGGGCCTCACGCTCTCCAGGATCCGCGAGTGGCTGCTCAACAGCATTCCGGTCAGCCTGCGCCACGCCATGGGCGCGGGTGTCGGTCTGTTCCTCGGGGTGATCGGCCTGAAAACCGCCGGGATCATCGTCGACAGCCCAGCCACGCTGATCAAGCTCGGCTCGCTGCATGAGCCGGCGCCGCTGCTGGCGGCGGTGTGTTTCCTGCTGATCGCGATCCTCAGCTATCACCGCGTATTCGGCGCGATCCTCATCAGCATCATCGCCGTGACCCTGGCCGGCTGGGGCCTGGGCCTGGTGCATTACAACGGGATCCTCTCCACCCCACCGAGCCTGGCACCGACCTGGATGGCCATGGACGTGAAGGGTGTGTTCAATGTGAGCATGATAAGTGTGGTATTTGCCTTTCTTTTTGTGCACATGTTCGATACCGCCGGTACACTGATGGGCGTTGCGCAACGTGCCGGGCTGGTCAATGCCGACGGCAGGATCGATAACCTGTCCCGCGCCCTCAAGGCCGACAGTGCCTCCAGTGTGTTCGGCGCCATGGTCGGTGTACCGCCGGTGACCAGCTATGTGGAAAGCGCTGCCGGTGTTGCCGCTGGTGGCCGTACCGGGTTGACGGCGGTCACGGTCGGCGTGCTGTTCGTGGCGGCGATGTTTTTCGCCCCGCTGGCGGGCATGATCCCGGCCTACGCCACGGCGGGTGCGCTGATTTACGTGGCGATGCTGATGATGGCGAGCATGGCCCACATCAATTGGGATGAAGCCACCGACAGCATCCCGGCCATCGTGACCGCGATCATGATGCCGCTGACCTTCTCGGTCGCCGACGGGATCGCCCTGGGCTTTATCACCTATGTGGCGCTCAAGGCCGGCACCGGCAAGTACCGCGAGATCTCCGTGAGCCTGTGGGTGCTGTGCGCGATCTTTATCGCCAAGTTCGTCTTTCTATAAAAAAAGGAGCATGCAATGAGTCTGGAAACCTGGCTGCTGTTCAGTGGCGCTGCACTGGTAGTGATCCTGATCCCGGGGCCGCTGTCGTTGCTGATGATCAGCAACAGCCTGAACTACGGCCTGCGTCGCTCATACCCGGCGTTTCTCGGCGGGGTGATCGCCTCGATCTGCCTGTTGAGCGCTTCGGCCCTGGGCCTGGGGGCATTGCTGCTCGCGTCGGAAAACCTGTTCAGCGCACTGAAGATCGTCGGCGCGCTGTACCTGTTCTATCTCGCCTGGCAGAGCTGGCAGCAATCACGCCAGCCATCCCAGGGCGCGACAGTGCCTGAAGCAGCGCCAGTACCGCGCTTTCGCGCCCTGTTTGGACGGGCTTTTGTCCTGGGTGCAAGCAACCCTAAAGACATTCTGTTTTTCGCCGCCTTCCTGCCGCAGTTTCTCAGCAGTCAGCAGCCGTTCCTGCCCCAACTGCTGATCATGATTGTCACGTGGACCGCCCTCGACCTGCTGTGCAAGCTGGCCTATGGCCTCGGCGCCCATGGCGCCGCGCGGTACCTGCGTAGCGGCAGCGGCCAAAGCTGGTTCAACCGCGTCAGCGCCGGGCTGTTCGGCGCCGCCGGGGTTCTGTCACTGATCAAGGTGCGTGCGGGCTCACTTTGACAAAGTAAACGGTGGGCGGGAGCGTGCCCTTTTTTGGCCAGTGAATACCCGCCACGATCCGGATCAAATGCTGCTCTTGCAGTGCCCTGCTGACGGCCACGAAAGAGAGTGAGTTGGAGTATTTCTGGATGGCGTAGTTAAACCACTTGTCCGTAAGGCGATTGCGCACAGCGACGCTCCCGTACTCAACCCACTGAAAGACCACGTAATACAGCGTGTTTGAATTGGGGTGCCTGGCAATCAATTCATGGCTCACTACATTGGAGCGCTTTACTTGCAGCGATTGGCAGTCAAAGCCTTGCTGCTCCAGTACCGTCCTGACGTGCGCATGCTGGGCAATATTTCTCGCGGCATCGGACTGCGGACCACCGGCTCTCAGCGTGGGGGCCAACCCCACAGGCGGCGTGAAGTCTACGCGGGTAAAGCCCGGTGCCTTGCCGTCGAAGCCGATAAAAATGCTTCCCTTCAGTTTAAACGGCCGCAACATTTGCAGCACATCATCCGTCTGGCCAAGCCTCCCGGGCGCAGGGGGTAACCAATTGTCCAGCGTCGCACGGATATTGAGCAAATGACTGGCCGTCACCGGGCGGGAAGCGTCGGCCAACTCAATCATTCTGATGACGAGAAACTCCCGGCTTTTGGCTGTCATCGTAGGGAAAGCCGCCGCTGCAGAGTGCACCAACGGCCTGTCGAACAGCGGCGCATGCAGCTGCCATTCGCCGGTTGGGCCGCGCGACACCGGGATGGGCTGTTGACGACGACCAGCAGCGGTGTTTGTCCAACGCTCAATATCGACGTGTGCCTTTGAAACCAGCGGCTCATTCCTGGTGATAAACGCAATCCTGGTCAATGGAGCCCGTTCACCCTGGTAGAGCAACCGGTAATACCCCGCCCCTGACTCCGTCGCAGTGTCATACCATGCGCCCACGTAGATGGCATCGTAGGGGAACCCTGGGGCCTCCACATGAACACGAGACACCCCGAACGCCGAGGGCGCTGAGATCTGACGCTCAGGCACTTGAGCACGCCAACTGAACCAATCGGTGCCCGCCACGGATGACTGCAAGATTCCGTTTTCCGTAGCGATGCGCACCGTGGGTGGTCGCCAGTCCGCTGGCACACTAGACGCTCGCCAAGGGCTGAGTACCCCCGAACTCGTTCCCGCCACCGGTTGAGGCGCATCCGCCTCCAGTAACCACTCCCGGCTCTGGTGGATGTCCAGAATCAGTTCGTCTTGCCCCGGCGCCTGCTTGTTTTTCAAGCGAAACAGCTGTTCCTCACCGCGCCGGTACACCGGGTAGTGATGTGATTCATCGACCACAAACTGCTCGCCATTTTTTACCTGGACGCCGCTCTCCCCCGGCCCTTTCAGGATCACAGCCGCCTCTGGTACGCCCTTGATTTTGAATGTTCGCAAGGGCTTGAACTGAATGACGGGTAGCGACGCCCTGTGGGGGACGCCAGGCCGCGCTGTCACGGAAAAGCGCTGGATCCGACTCAGGATAGTTGCCAGAGGACGGCGCGCACTACGTGCCCCAACAATGCCCTTCGCCTTTGAGCCGGGGATAAAACTGGTCAACACATCGATTGCCAAAAATGCGCTCATAAAGCCTACATCTACCGCATCGTGCGGGTTGCCAGTGCGATGGTAGCGTCGCGCCGCGAGCAGCAACTCATAGAAGGCGTTAAGCATTCCGAAAGGTGGCGACACAAACGACACCAGCGCGCGTATACGGGTATCGCTTTGCTCCTCCTCACGCAGGAGTCGATAGTTCTCCAGCGCCTTGCCGGAGTTACAGGCCGCTTGAGTCCCGCGTTGCAGCGCGAGAACGCTGGCGCGGTACAGCAATGCTGTGGCGTTGCTGTGAGAGGTAGGTACAACGGCCAGCCAGTCCAGCGGCTCACTGACAATCTGTTCGCGGGCTTGCTCTTCAATCTCATCGGGCAACGCCGTCGGCTCCAAGTGCTTGATGCTGAATGAGCGGACAAACTCGGCCGCCTTCCAGGCCCCCTTGAACATGAGACGAGCAGGCATCGGCTGGGGAACACTGTCTGTCCAATCGAAGGCGTCGAGAAAACTGGGTGCCCAGGAGGGGTCGTCGACGTTATCGGGGTGGTGGGTGATGGCCTCAAATGCCCAGCCGGGCGCGACCTGCTGCGCCAGCGCCTTGACGTTGGCGGGCAACGCGCCGATGCGATTCAAATCACGGTGGGCCTGTTGCAGGCTGCTGTATTCGGTGAGGGATAAGGTATCCGGAGCACCGGGCCAGTAGAGCACGCAAAGCTCGGAGCGCTTGTCATGGACGACCACTATCCCTGCAATGTAACGATCGTGCCGCATCGTCCAGCCCACCAGATGAACCACGTACAGTTGCAACTGATGCCCGTTTTTCGATAGGTCCCCTGGCGTTCGTGCCGCCAATGCAGTCGTAAATACGCTCTGTGCGTTCGTACTCAGCCCCCGTTGCACCGCCGAGAAAAGATGACTCTCCACACCGGCTTGTAACGCGCGATTCAACAACGCAGGAATACGCTCCTCGCTGAGTGCGTGCTCAGTGGCAACATGCGGATAAAAGACCTTTTTGATCAATGCATCGTACTGGCCACCGATATCCAGCGAAGACACCATTTCAATCAGGTAGTCGGCATTCAGCCGTTGTCTCCAGTCGGGTTGCAGATAGCGAGCGTAGTTAAATCGCCGCTTTGTAGAGGCGTCTCTCGGATCAAGGTTATGCAGCGCCAGCTGCAGCATGCTGAAGGTCGTGCGTTCAAGGGATGGCGTGTGGGTGACTTGGCGATCGCCAATAGAACTGTCGCTGTCCCACCCGCTCTGCTTGCTGGCCACCGCGTCGGGCATTTCGATCAACGGTTCGTCGATATCCAGCAGGGGGTAGAAACCATCCTGGCTCAAGCGGGCGATCAATGTGCGACGAGCGAAGGTGTCCAGGTCAGGCAAGCGTTGCTCAAGCCCTCCTTCAAATGCAATCACGCTGCTCAGGCAGCGGCGTTGCAGCCGTATGAAGTGTGTACGTTGGGCAGGCATTGCGCGCTCCAGCCACGCTGGAAGTTTTTTTGCTTCAGACGCGGCCTTGCGCAATAGATCAATATTGGCAAGCGCCTGCTTGAGCGCATCATTGGCCGGCACTTTCAGGTGTTCAGCCAACTCGCGCGCCAGCAGCAAGCGGCTCAACTCGGCATCCGAGACCTCACTGAAAGGACGGGCGCTGCCATCGATACTTTTTTTCAGGCGCGCGTAGTACTTGAGCAGATTCTTTAGAGAGAGCAACACAGGGTTACCCTCGACGAGATCGTAGCGTACCGCCAGCGTTCCACGCGCCGCGTACCCACGCAGGTCGTCACGTCTATCGCGCTCGACGCAGTCCCACAGCACAGAGTCGTCTCGGCTGCCCAGGCTGACCTGCAGGCTGCGGGTTAATGCGTCCAGGCTGGAAAACGTGATCACGCCGCCCTCCCGCCCGAAAGCACACAGTACGACCGGAGCTTCGCGGGTCGGAACCGTCACCGCCTCGGCCTGGGTCACCAGCCACACATTATGAAGGGGGTGGAAGACGCCAGTTTCACTGCCCACCGAGATCGACAGCACGCGGGCATCACTGCCCGGCCGTTTAGCTGCCCGAGGCTGGTCCACTATTTCGAGCACCAGGTCCCGATGGGCAGTGCGTATCAGTTTCAGCCGGTGTAGCACCTGCACCTCGCAGCGCAAGGCCTCTGTGTGGGCCTGTATGACCAGGAAAGCACGTACGCGAGTGTCGGTGGGGCGCTCAGCCCAAAATGCCAAATCGAACAGCCGTTGCTGCGCGTCCTGGGTCAAACTGTTCAACGCCTGCACATGAACCAGGCGCTGCTTCACAAGCGCCATGAGATCCAGATAGGCCGGGGCGTCATCGCCTGGATCAACCGGGTCGAGCAAGGCAACCAGCGCTTTTGCATAGCGTTTGACTTGGTGCTGTGCAGTGAGCAGGGGCAGACCAGGCGCCGTACTGGAAAAGATGATTTCTGCGCACCGCCGTTGCTGGTCCCACCGGAGCAATTCATCGCGAATAACGCCAAGCCGGGCGCTACCGATCAATTGCTTCCTCGCGCGCTCGATATACGCGAGAAAAGGCACCGCCGTCAGCGGCGAAGGTCGCGGTCGTTCACTGGAAAATACATGCGCGTAATTGACCATGGCGGCGCAGGCCAGCTCATTTTCCCATTGCCCGTCCAGCACCGCCAGCGCACTGAATCCCAGCACATCACCCATGATCACCGTGCCGCGAACAACGCCGGATGCCGGGGTCAGGCTGGTGGGCCTGCATGTTTCATGGCGGCGCGTTAACGGCATGCACTGCCAGAGGTCATCGAACAGCGAGTCGCTGACCAGATCGAGCAGGCCGCATTTAAGAAGGGCGAAGGAAGGGTACTCGTAGAAGTTGCGGACCACCCCCGGTACATAAATCACATGAGGCGCATCACCTGGGTCGCCCTCCCGATAAATATGCAAGGCTCCAGGGATCGGTACCGACCCTGCGCCCGGCCACATCAACTGACCCGCTCGCACACTGGCCCAATGCCCCCCTGCGCGCTGGCGTGCCTCAGCACTCGGGGCATCGACCAGCGCCTGAACCATAGTCATGCCCGCCGCTGATATCTCGTCGAGTTGACGCGCTAAAAAAGCCCGGCCCGCGAAGAGTTCCTTGTGCAGTTCCACCCAACGCTCTTTGCGTGTCAGCCAGGAACCCGGGGCCAGGCTGCTCCAATAGTGCGCTTGCGCTTGGGCGAGCCGGTCGAAGAGCTTCATCGCAATAACGCGCTGCAGCGCTTCCAATGGCGTATAGGGCAACTGGCTGGCCGAATCCCCCTTGATGCTCAGGGCAGTGAACTGGTTGATGTTGATCGACACGGCGGGCAGGACCAGCAACAGCAATGCCCGATCAGTCAAACTGTCAACTTTTTGCGGGGCCTTGGGCGGCTTGGATTCGGTAAACAGCAGATTGTCGGGATCAATCCCAAATGTTTTACGCAGCTCGACGCGAATCACCTTCAAGACCTTGGGCGCCCGCCCTGCCAGGCGTGCAAGCATCCGTACAGAGTCGGCACACCGCAAGTCAGCGACACCGATCTGGTTGATCAAGCGGCTGGGATGGGTTTGGGTATTGATGCGCAGTGTCAGCTGGTCGCGTATGGCCTGTGATACAGCCTGGGCAGGCACGTGCGGGTCGTCAAAGTCGCTAGCGTTGGTCGAGCGGGCCTCAGGGGATGCATTGGCCAGGTTGTCGGTAGATAAGGTCACGGTGGTTTCTTCGTCGAGGAAATCCCCCCAGCCTAAGCAGCACAAATAATCAACAGGCGTTAAATAGTTGAACGTCTAACCGGCAAAAAAAAGCCCGCAGTGTGGGCGGGCGAAAAACCAACGAAGAGCTTTGGGGGTGTGAAGCGAGGTGACGACTCAGCTACCGCGATAGGTGGAGTAGCTGTAAGGCGAAATCAGCAGGGGCACGTGGTAGTGGTCCTGTTCGGCACTGATGCCAAAACGCAGCACCACCACATCGAGGAACGCAGGCTGTGGCAATTGCACGCCGCGGGCACGGTAATAGTCGCCGGCGCTGAATTGCAATTGGTAGACGCCGCTGCGGTAATCCTCCCCTTGCAGCAACGGCGCGTCGCAGCGACCGTCGCTGTTGGTCACGGCCGTGGCGACCAGCTCCAGTTGCGCGCCTTCGACGCGGTACAGCTCAACCTGGATGGCGCTGCCTGGGCAGCCGTGGGCTGCGTCCAGTACGTGTGTGGTCAGTCGTCCCATGGGTTGGGGCTCCCTTGCGTTCAGTGAAATAGGCCGCCCCTTTATGGGGCATGAAAAAGTCGCGGCTGAGCTGATTAAGACACTTTTAATAAAAATTGTACACAATAAAAATCACAAAGTTTCTGACACCCCTGCCGGCACATACCCCTGGTTCAAAAACTCAACATCCCTTGCTTTTAAACGACCTTTTGTCCATTTACTGACCAACCGGGCAAGTTTCTTGCAGTGTTAAGCTGCGGCAACCGCCGAGAAAAAATGCGGAAATACAGGCTTACAAAGTGACTATCAAGTTGTATACAATCAGCCCATCGCTGTGACGCCACCCAGTCTTTCCGCTGGCCGCCACACACTTGCTACCACGAACAAGAAGGAAGACTGCAGTGAGCGCTGACTACCCACGCGACCTGATCGGTTACGGCAGTAACCCTCCTCACCCCCACTGGCCGGGCAAGGCGCGCATCGCTTTGTCGTTCGTACTCAACTACGAAGAAGGCGGCGAGCGCAACATTTTGCACGGCGACAAAGAGTCCGAAGCCTTCCTTTCGGAAATGGTCTCGGCCCAGCCGCTGCAGGGCGAACGCAACATGAGCATGGAGTCGCTGTACGAGTACGGCAGCCGTGCCGGCGTGTGGCGCATCCTCAAGCTGTTCAAGCAATTCGATATCCCGCTGACCATCTTCGCCGTGGCCATGGCCGCCCAGCGCCACCCGGATGTGATCCGCGCGATGGTCGAGGCCGGCCACGAGATCTGCAGCCACGGCTATCGCTGGATCGACTACCAGTACATGGACGAGGCCCAGGAGCGCGAGCACATGCTCGAAGCCATCCGCATCCTCACCGAACTGACCGGCGAACGCCCACTGGGCTGGTACACCGGGCGCACCGGCCCCAACACCCGGCGGCTGGTGATGGAGGAAGGCGGCTTCCTGTATGACTGCGACACCTACGACGACGACCTGCCCTACTGGGAACCCAACAACCCGACCGGCAAGCCGCACCTGGTGATCCCCTACACCCTGGACACCAACGACATGCGCTTTACCCAGGTGCAGGGTTTCAACAAGGGCGATGACTTTTTCGAGTACCTCAAGGATGCCTTTGACGTGCTCTACGCCGAAGGCGCCGAGGCGCCGAAGATGCTTTCGATCGGCCTGCACTGCCGCCTGATCGGCCGCCCGGCGCGCCTGGCTTCGTTGAAGCGCTTTATCGAATACGCCAAAAGCCACGAACAGGTGTGGTTCACTCGCCGCGTCGATATCGCCCGTCACTGGCAAGCAACCCACCCGTACACGGGAGCCGCGAAATGACTGCGTTCCAGACGTTGAAACCCTCGACCTTGAGCCGCGACGCCTTCGTCGCAGCCTTTGCCGACATCTACGAACATTCGCCATGGGTGGCCGAAAAGGCCTACGACCTGGGACAGGACACCTCGATCGACCAGATCGAAACCCTGCACCAGCGCATGAGCGACATCCTGTTGAGCGCCGATCATGCCAGCCAACTGGCGCTGATCAACGCTCACCCGGACCTGGCCGGCAAAGCCGCCGTCCAGGGCCAACTGACCGAAGCCAGCACCAATGAACAGGCTGGCGCCGGTATTCACCAATGCACGGCCGAAGAGTTCTCGCGCTTCACCGAGCTGAACGACGCCTACAAGGCCAAGTTCAAGTTTCCCTTCATCATGGCGGTAAAAGGCAGCAACCGGCATCAGATCCTCGCCGCGTTCGAAACGCGCATCCACAACTCGGTGGACACCGAGTTCAAGTGCGCGCTGGACGAGATCAACAAGATCGCGTTGTTCCGATTACTGACTCTTTAAGCAGACCTGGCCCGAGCGGTTCATGAACGCCCAGGGCCTGGCGAGCATCCCAAGCCACTCTATTTAAGGCAGACAAGAAGAATGAAAGCTTACGCCGTACCTTTCGAGAAGTTCGTCAACCTGGCCGACGCCCGCCTGGGCACCAAGATCATCTCCGTCACCGATGACTGGTTCGCCGACGCCAACCGCCTGTTCCAGCCGACCCCGGCCGTGTGGAAGGAGGGCGTTTTCGATGACAACGGCAAGTGGATGGACGGCTGGGAGTCGCGCCGCAAGCGCTTCGAAGGCTACGACAGCGCGGTGATCCGCCTGGGCGTACCGGGCTCGATCAAGGGCGTGGACATCGACACTTCATTCTTCACCGGCAACTACCCGCCATCGGCCTCGCTGGAAGCCTGCTTCCTGGCCTCGGGCGAGCCGGATGACAATACCCAGTGGGTGGAAGTGCTGTCGGCCGTCGAGCTGCAGGGCAACAGCCACCACTACCACGAAATCAGCAACGACCAGGCCTTCAGCCACCTGCGCTTCAACATCTACCCGGATGGCGGCGTGGCCCGCCTGCGTGTGTATGGCGTACCGTTCCGCGACTGGTCCGCAATCGGCGACAACGAACAGGTCGACCTGGCTGCCGCGTTGAATGGCGGTCGCGCCCTGGCGTGCTCCGATGAACACTTCGGCCGCATGAGCAACATCCTCAACCCGGGCCGTGGCATCAACATGGGCGACGGCTGGGAAACCGCACGTCGTCGCACGCCAGGCAATGACTGGGTGATCGTCGCGCTGGGTCACCCGGGCGAGATCGAGAAGATCATCGTCGACACCCTGCACTTCAAGGGCAACTACCCGGACACCTGCTCGATCCAGGGCGCTTTCGTGAAGGGCGGCACCGATAGCCAGATCGAAACCCAATCGCTGTTCTGGCGCGAACTGCTGCCGGCACAGAAACTGGAAATGCACGCCGAACACACCTTCGCCGAACAGATCAAGGCACTGGGCCCGATTACCCACATCCGCCTGAACGTGTTCCCGGATGGCGGTGTGAGCCGCCTGCGCGTTCTCGGCAAGGTCGCGAAACAAGGGTGAGCCCAATCGCGGGCAAGCCCGGCTCCCACAGGGGTACGCGGTCAAATGTGGGAGCCGGGGC
>NZ_JANLOH010000049.1:0-197684 GCF_025466155.1 Pseudomonas sp. 13B_2.1_Bac1
ACTGCGTACCTCAATCAGGCGATGCTCTGCGTCGTAGGCAAAGTGCTGTACGCCGCGTAGGGCGCTGCGCTTTTCGATCATTCGACCGAAACCATCGTAGCGGTAGCGTTTATCCTGATAGGTCATCAGCTTGTTATGCACCACCAGGCCCGCACTGGCCTGTGGTCCGTCCAGCAGATTGGCGGCGGCGTCGTAGGCGAAGGTTTCGCGCTGGCCGTGCAGGCTGTCCTGGCTGGCGATGATTCGCCCGGTCGCGTCGTAGTGCAGCAGTTGACGCTGGTCCCGATGCTTGTCGCGGTCACGCTCCAGACGGCCGATCAGGTTGTCGGCTGGGTCATAGTCGAAGTGTTTTTGCTGGGCTGCCGGCAGCTGCGTGGGCTGGCCACTGGGGCGGCGTATACGTGAGCGCAGGCGGCCGCTGCGGTCATATTCACTGCGAGTGGTGATCTGGCCTTGGGTACGCAGGACTTCACGGTGCAGGCGGTCGCGCTCGAAGTCGCTGATGACGCGGCCGTCGAGGTTGATCTGGTGCAGGTGGCCACTGCCGTAGTACAGGCGGTTGAGCCAACGGCCGTCGGGCAACTGCGTCTGGATCAGGTTGCCGAGCTCATCGTAGTGGTAGTTCAGGCTGCCGGCGGCGCTTTGTTCGATGAGCAGTTGGCCGCGCGCGTCGTAGGTGAAGGCCAGTGCCTGGATGATTTCGTCATTGCCGATGAAGGTGACAGCGGTGAGTTGGTCCAGCGGGTCATAGGCGTATTCGGTGCGGCCATCATCAGTTTGCTTCAACAGCAAGCGTCCCACTGCATCTCGTGCGAGTCGATGCACAATTGAAGGCTCAGGTGTCTGCCCGGTGGGCACGTACTCAACGGCGGCTACGTTATCCAGAAGATCATAGGCATAACGTCGGGCGCTGCCGTCGAGGTCTTGTTGCTCAACGAGGCGATCGCCCTGATCCCAGGCGAAACGGTAGCTTTCGGCGTTTTCATTGGTCAGGGTTTGCAACCGGCCATAGGCGTCGTAGCGGAACTCAATCTGCCTGCCGTGGGCATCTATTCGTTGGCGCACTTGCCCGCGGCGGCCGTATTGGTAGCGGGTGGTGTGACCCGCTGCATCGGTATAGCCGATCAACAGACCGCTGGTGTCGCGCAGGTACTGTTCGATGCGGCCGTCTGGCATTTCGGTTTGCAGTAGGCGGCCTTGGTTGTCGTGTTGATAACGCTGCCGCTCACCCAAAGCGTCGATGACTACCTGCAAATGGCCCTGGCGATCGTACTCAAACGCTGTGGGGTACCCCGAACAATCGACATGCTGAATTAACTGTCCGGCTTCATTCCAACGCAGGGTTTTGCTTTTGCCCGTGGCGTCGATGATCTCCACCACCTGTCCAAACGTATCGTAGCGATACCGTGTGACATGTCCCAAGGGGTCGATTTCACTGACGCAATTGCCCCGCTGGTCGTACTGAAATTGCCACGCTTGGCCTGCCGCATCGGTCTCCACCAACGGTAGTGACCAATGCTCCAGCCACAACGTGGATTCGATCCGCCCCAACGGATCCTGAGTGCTGCACAGGTTGCCGGATTCATCGTAGCCGAACTGCCATTTACCGCCTTGAGGATCAGTCGCACCGAGCAACTGACGCTCATCGTTCCACTCGAATTGCCAAGCCTTTCCCAGATTGTCGGTGTATTCGGTGATCTGGTACTGCGGGTTCCAGCGGCGCGTGCTTACGCGTTGCAAGCCGTCCGTAATCTGGGTCAAACCGGCCGACAGGTCATAGTCGAACCGATACTCGTCACCTTCGTCGGTCCAGTGCCGTACTACACGCCATTCGCTATCTTCGACATATTCCCACTGGTAGTAGCACCTTAGCCCTGCAGGCAACTGGTGCTCGACCATGCGCTGGCCGGCGTCATAGGCGAAGCGTCGTTGCACATTTGCGGCGGCGTCGCGAACTTCGGCCAGGTCGCCGCGAATGTCGTAGGCATAGCTGACGAGGGTTTCCCGACTGTGATCCGGGTAAACGCGATCGACTTGCTCTACCCGCGCCGGCCATTGTTGGCTGTAGCTCAGCTCGACGCGCACATGATCGAAAGTATCTCGCAAACGGCTCAGCCGACCCTGGGCGTCATAGTCGAGAAAAATGCGGTTGTCATTGCGATCCCCTAACTGGCTGAGGCGCAAGTGCGAAGGGGCGCCTTGCGTTGGCTCGAACAGTCGATAGAGCCCATCAACGCTTTCAATCAGTAGTTGGCCATTGGTATTGCGCCGCACGCTCAAGCCTTCACCTGCGCTGAACACAGCACCACCGAGCGGGATCACGCCCATATCGATCTGGCGCGCTTGCTCATCGGTATAGACCAGTCGCTCGCCACCTTCGGGGTGTGCGCCAATCTCGACAAACACTTCGTAGATCACGCTCCAGCTGGCGCCGAACAAACCATTTCTGCGCTCGTCTCGACTGCTGTAGTAGCGCTGCCATTCGATGGGGAGCAAGCCGGGCAGGGCGAAGTCCAGGTCGTCCTCGCCATCCAATATTTTTGCGCCCGTGGAGCTATGCACCGGGTTGGGCGAGCCGACCACTGCAGAGGTAATTGCATTGGTAACCTGGCTGGTGCCCCACGACACCAGCCCGCCTACCACCATGCACGGCAGCTTGCTGAAGAACTTCGAACCACCGCCGCGCAGCATCAACAGTGCCGTTACCGCCAGACCGACACCCGGCGTCTTGCCGCTGCGAATCTCGCGGACCACCACCGGGCTACCACCTATGCGCACGTTGCTGGATATCACCCCAGACTCGACAATCGATGCGTCGCAGGTGCTGCGGTCGCCACTACGCGCAGCCGGCTGACCGTTGATAGTGACCTTGCTGGAGCCTTCGGCAATAAACTGCGGCGGCATCGGCGGATGCTTAGTGCAGATCACGATATCCAGCGGTTTGGGCACTGCACCTGGCGCAGGCACTGCCACCGTGGGGCGCCACATCTGCGAGAAAAAACCCTTGGCCATGTCCAGGTAACTGGCTTCTTCGGGGCTGCCACCTTCGGCGGGTTGTGAACTAACCGGGCCGATAGCGCCTGCGGCACGTGCAGAAGGTATGCCGTTGGTGAAAGTGTTGTGGGAGCCGGTGGCGATGGTTGCCATCACCACCGGCGGGAATAACGCATTGCCTATCCAGTCACAAACTTTTGTCAGTCCCTTGTCAGCCCCCGTCTTGCTCATGCCTATGCCGACGATGATGCCCACCACCGCGCCCAGTACGAAGCAGCCCAGCCCGCCGGTTACGACCGTAATTCCGGTGGCGGCCACAATCGCAGCAGTGGCAACGGCCGTAATAGCGATATTGGCCGCAATTTCCAGCACACCGCCCAAGATGTCGGCCATCGCCGAGGTATGCAGCAGGCCGTCACCTAGACGTGCCGCCCAGAGTGCGTCAGACATGGAATAGTGGCTTCAAGACTTGGGATTCAGCAGCAGCGTGCTTTTGATGGTTGCCCAATGGGCGCGTTCAGCATCGCCCAGGGGTTGGGCTTTGACATAACTCAGGGCGAGCATCTGCCGAGTGCCGGGTATCACAAGCGCTAACTGGTATTGATGGATACGCTCGGTGCCCTTGCTGAACTGGTTATGCACTTCGATGGCTTCTATGTCCTGCGCCGCACCTACACGAAGTACCTGCGCCGGTTGGTAGCGCAAGTCCTGCACCTGCTTCTCTAGCTTCGCCAGTTGCTCTTCGAAGTTACTTTGCAGCGTCTCACCATCTCCTAGAAGGCTACGGCTGACGATCAACGAAGTACCCAGAGCGGCGAACTTCAGGATATTGATGGAAGCATCCTGAACGTCATCGCTGGGCAGCGTGAATTGCAGTTCATTGAGTTGATAGGTCATGAAACAGAATCTCGTTATTGGCCGGAAGGTGGCTTGGGAAACATGGAGTTGACGGCCGCGTCGATTTCGCCCTTGATCCCTTGGCCCATGGGCGTGGTGCCGCCTTTGCCACCAATGTTCAAATGCAGATTGCCCCCGGTGTTGATCTCGGAGCTGCCTTCGGAATACACATTGATCTGCACGCCTGTGAGGTTAATCTGCCCGCTTGCATTGAGCTCCAGGACGCTCTTGCCACAGACCAGGCGCAGGTTTTCGCCCACCTCAATCAAGTAGCTTTTGCTGATGGCGTCGGTCTTGCTGAACCCCACCATGAGCATGTCGTCATGCTTGACTGCACGCACGCGGTCGTTGCCGACTTTTACCACTTCATCGTGGCCGATAGTCTTATTACGGTCATGCCCCACCGAGTGGCTTTCATCCACCTCCACCACGATGTCCTGGTTACGCTCGGCATGGATGTACAGCTGCTCCAGGCCCTTCTTGTCCTCCATACGGATTTCATTGAAGTTGGCCGGCGTGCCGCCCTTGCTCGAGCGGCTTTTCATGCCGCTCTGGGTCGCGTTTTCCGGCAGGTCGTAAGGCACCGTCTGCTCGGCGTTGTAGACGCGTCCGGTAATGATCGGCCGGTCCGGGTCACCTTCCAGAAAGCTCACAATCACTTCCTGGCCGATCCTTGGGATCTGCATCGAGCCCCAATTCTTGCCGGCCCAGGATTGCGACACACGAATCCAGCACGAGCTGTTTTCGTTGGATTGGTCGTGGCGGTCCCAGTAGAAATGCACCTTCACGCGACCGTACTGGTCGGTCCAGATTTCTTCGCCTTTGGGGCCGACCACCAGCGCGGTTTGCGGGCCCTTGACGATTGGGCGGTGGGTGTTGGCCAGTGGCCGGAAGCTTTGTTGCGCGTCGATGCAGGTCAGGCTGCTTTCGAACTGTGCAGACCCCGAGCCGCCGCCGCTTTCCAGGCTTTCCTGGACGATGTAGTAACGGCAGCCGACGATCAGGTATTCGCGGTTCTGGTCCTGGCGGCTGAAGCCGGTAAGGCTGAACAGGTGACCCGAACCCAGGCCGCGGGCATTGCCGCTGAACTCGATCTGCTCATGCAGGGTTTGCAGGGCTTCGATCCGGGTGCGGGCGTAGTGTTCGCCGTCTGCGCTTTGCACGTAGGTGCCGGGATAGTCATACAACGGGTAGTCGCCGGCGGTGTGCGGGCGCGGCATTGCCGAGCGCACGTCGATGCTGGCGCTGGGGCGCTGGAAGTCGTAGTCGTTGAGCTCCAGCGAGCCCGGTTGTACTTCCTGCGCCAGGTGCCAGTTGTGCATATGGTCGCGTTCGCGCTGCTGCTCGTCCTTGGGGTAGTACGGGATCGACGCGTAGCCGGGCACCGTGGCGTGGGCGCCGTAGGCGTCGGCCAGCACCAGCACGTGGCGGTCCTGTTCGTGGCGGAAGAAGTAGTAGATGCCTTCCTGTTCCATCAGGCGGCTGACGAAATCGAAACTGGTCTCGCGGTACTGCACGCAGTATTCCCACTCGCGGTACGGCCGGCTCAGGGCGTCCTCGAAGTCGGAAAAACCCAGGTCGCGAAACACCTGCTTGATGATCTGCGGGATGCTCAGGTTCTGGAAAATCCGGCAGTCTGAAGTGCGGCTCAGCAGCCACAGCCATGGGCGCAACGTCACCTGGTAGCTGGCGAACTGGCCCTGGTCGATATTCTGGCTGCAGCGCGCGACGATGCCGTGAAAGTGCCGCTCGCCACCGTCCGCCAACTGCAGGCCGACGCTCATCGGCTTGCCCAGCAACTGGTTGAGGTCGATGTTGGCGTCCAGCGAGGTCAGTTGCAGCTCGTAGTTGAACAACCGGCCCAACTCTTCACCGCCGCCCATTTCATTGAGCAGCAGCACATCCGGCCCCAGGGGGCTGGTGATCTTGGCCAGGCGTGTGGCTTGGTTGAATAGCATCGGTTAACCCGTAAATGACTTAATAACTGAAGAAACCGAATCCAATGTGGGAGTTGCCTTGTGTGGGAGCAGGCAAGCCAGCTCCCACACAAGGCAACTCCCACAGTTTTTATCGCATTCCGTCAGGTCAATCGTTGAAGTCGTAGTGCAATTCGTTATCCCTCGTGCTGATACGCACGCCCGCCAGCGCCTTGCCTTCGAGCATGCGCGTGAGGAATTCACGGCTCATGTCCGGTAGCAGGCTGTTGGTCAGAATGGTGTCGATCATGCGCCCGCCGCTTTCGGTTTCGGTGCAGCGCGAGACGATCAGGTCGACCACCGCGTCGTCGTAGTCGAAGGCGACCTTGTGGGTGCTCTCCACGCGCTTCTTGATGCGGTCCAGTTGCAGGCGAGTGATCGCCTTGAGCATCGTGTCGCTCAGCGGGTAGTAAGGAATGGTCACCAGGCGGCCGAGCAGCGCCGGCGGGAAAATCTCCAGCAACGGCTGGCGCAGGGCCTTGGCGATTTCTTCCGGTTCGGGCGTGTTCGCAGGGTCTTTGCAGACATGCGAAATCAGCTCGGTGCCGGCGTTGGTGGTCAGCAGGATCAGGGTGTTCTTGAAGTCGATCACCCGGCCTTCGCCGTCTTCCATCACGCCCTTGTCGAACACCTGGAAGAAGATCTCGTGCACGTCCGGGTGGGCTTTTTCCACCTCGTCCAGCAGCACCACGCTGTAGGGTTTGCGCCGCACTGCTTCGGTCAGCACGCCGCCTTCGCCGTAGCCGATGTAGCCCGGTGGCGCGCCCTTGAGGGTCGACACCGTGTGGGCTTCCTGGAACTCGCTCATGTTGATGGTGATCACGTTCTGCTCGCCGCCGTACATGGCTTCGGCCAGGGCCAGGGCGGTTTCGGTCTTGCCCACGCCCGACGTGCCGGCCAGCATGAACACGCCAATCGGCTTGCTCGGGTTGTCGAGGCCGGCGCGGGAGGTCTGGATGCGCTTGGCGATCATCTGCAACGCGTGGTCCTGGCCAATGATGCGCTTCTTCAGGTGCTGGTCGAGGTTGAGCACGGTCTCCAGCTCATTGCGCGCCATACGGCCCACCGGGATGCCGGTCCAGTCGGCGACTACCGAGGCCACGGCCTGGTAATCCACGGTCGGCAGGATCAGCGGGGTTTCGCCTTGCAGGGCCGTGAGGCGATATTGCAGGTCGACCAATTGGGCGCGCAGCTCATCGTTGCCGCTGTCCACCACGCCGGCTTTTTCACGCAAGGTTGCGCGGGTCGCCAGCAGTTCGTCGACCAAGGTTTTCTCTTCGGCCCAGCGGTTTTCCAAGGTGGCCAGGCGTTCACGCTCGGCACTCAGCAAGGCTTCGCTGTTGGCCTGGCGTGTACCGATGGCGACGCCGATCGCGTGTTCGCGGGCGATGATCTGCAACTCGGTTTCCAGCGCTTCGATGCGGCGGCGGCTGTCATCGACTTCAGCCGGCACGGCGTGCAGGCTGATGGCGACACGGGCGCAGGCGGTGTCCAGCAAACTCACGGATTTGTCCGGCAGCTGGCGGGCAGGAATGTAGCGGTGCGACAACTTCACCGAGGCTTCCAGGGCTTCGTCGAGAATCTGCACCTGATGGTGTTTTTCCATGGTCGAGGCCACGCCACGCATCATCAACAGTGCCTTGTCTTCCGACGGCTCGGCCACTTGCACAACCTGGAAACGCCGGGTCAGCGCCGGGTCCTTCTCGATGTGCTTTTTGTACTCGGCCCACGTCGTCGCGGCCACGGTACGCAAGGTGCCACGGGCGAGGGCAGGCTTGAGCAGGTTGGCGGCGTCACCGGTGCCGGCGGCGCCACCGGCACCTACCAGCGTGTGGGCTTCGTCGATGAAGAGGATGATCGGCTTGGGCGAAGCCTGGACGTCTTCGATGACCTGGCGCAGGCGCTGTTCGAACTCGCCTTTCATGCTCGCGCCGGCTTGCAGCAGGCCCACGTCGAGGCTGCGCAGTTCCACGTCTTTGAGCGCAGGCGGCACATCGCCGGCGACGATGCGCAGGGCGAAACCTTCGACCACGGCGGTCTTGCCCACCCCGGCTTCACCGGTGAGAATCGGGTTGTTCTGGCGCCGACGCATCAGGATATCCACCAACTGGCGGATCTCTTCGTCACGGCCCACGATCGGGTCGAGCTTGCCGCTGCGGGCCTGTTCGGTGAGGTCGACGGTGAAGCGCTTGAGGGCTTCCTGCTTGCCCATCGCACTCGGTGCCATCGCGCCGCTGGCTTCGCCTGGTACCGCACCGGCATTGAAACCGTCGCTGGCGCTCAAGGCATTTTCGGGCGAGTCGCCGACGTATTCATCAAAACGTTCGCTCAGGGCTTCGGCCTTGATCTTGTCGAACTCGGAAGACAAGCCCAGCAACGCGTGGCGCAGGCTCGGGGTCTTGAGAATACCGAGCACCAGGTAACCGGTGCGCACCTGGCTTTCGCCGAACATCAGGCTGCCGTAGACCCAGCCGCGTTCTACGGCTTCTTCGACGTGGGATGACAGGTCAGTGATCGAAGTCGAGCCGCGCGGCAGGCGGTCCAGCGCTTCGGTCAGGTCGCGGGCCAGGCGTGCCGGCTCGACGTTGAACTGGCGAATGATGCGGTGCAGGTCCGAGTCCTGCAGCTGCAGCAACTGGTGAAACCAGTGGGCCAGTTCCACGTACGGGTTGCCCCGCAGTTTGCAGAACACGGTGGCGGCTTCGATGGCCTTGTAGGCCACGCTGTTGAGTTTGCCGAACAGTGCGGCGCGACTGATTTCACCCATGCTCTGGATTCCTTGAGGTGGTGGCGTGATCGGCGTAGTGCCGGGCCAGGATTAGGTCGTTGGCGTCTTGTGCAGGTTTGCCGAGCCAGGTGTTGAAGCCCAGGCGGAACTGGCCGTTGAGTTGCAGCGTCGGCACTTCGGGTTGTTGCAAAACCAGGTTCAGGTCCCAGTCCAATTCATGGCCCAGGTACTCGGCCACCCACGCCACCAGCTCATTGAACGGCTGGCTGCCGGGCAGCATGCCCATGTAGTCATCGAGCTTGAGCGGGCCGAGGCGGATGCGAAATTTATGCTGGCGGTCCCACACGTGGCTGCCCAGGCAAAAGTCCACGCCCAGTTGATTGGCGCTCACGCTGACGCGGCTGCGCTCGGGCAGCTCGAGCCATTGACCGACGTATTCCTCGATCTCCACGGGCAGGCCGAAGTACTCGCCGAGGATCGCCTTCAAGCCGTCCGGATAGCGGGTTTGCGCCGACAGGTGACCGCTGTAGTGCAGCTTCGCGGTGTCCGGAATCAGGCCCTGGTTGAGCAGGCTCGGCATGCCGCGGCCACTCAAGGCCGCCAGGCGTGCGGACCAGTAGTCGTCGTCCGGACGGTCGTGGCTGACGGTCGGCCGCGCCTCGGCCCAGGCCCGGTAGAACAGGCTCAACAGTCGGTGGTGGAAAATATCCAGGAACTGTTTGCTGGTGCTGTCGGCGTTGTTGCGCTGACGCTCGCGCACGTACTCGGTGATGTGCAGCGGCAACGGGCCGTTGGGGCCGCCGAGGCCGAAGAAAAACTGCTCCAGCCGCGCCGGCTTGCCGTCGCCACCCGGATCGACCGAGGCCAGGGTCGCCGGGGCGAAGGTGCAGTCGGCCTGTTGCCCGAGGCGCAGCGGGTCATCCGCCAGGCGCAGGGAATGGCCCAGGCGTGGCAGCTCCGGCGATTCACACTCGATACGCCGCAATGCCTGGAAAAAATCGTATTCCCAGGGCTCCTGATGCATCGCATCCAGTGTATTCACAGGGTCGGACGCCGCCCGGGCTTGGCTTTCCATCGCATGATCTCGCCGCGTTCGGTGGTACGGATCACCGTCTCGGTAAAACTGTTGATCGACACGTAGCGTGCCAGGAAGCGCTCCAGCACTGCACCGAGCAGGAACACGCCAGTGCCGCGAAACGCGTTTTCATCGAATTCCAAGGTGATTTCCAGGCCGCGACCAAACACGATCGGGCCGGGCATCGGCAAGCGTCGGGTCACCGCTTTGCTGCTGACTTCGCGCAGGCCTTCGATCTGCAATTGCAGGGCGGCATCGTTGCTGTCGCCGTACAGGCGCAGCAGTTCGCGCAAGGCACCGGCGCCCTGGCCTTGTTCGCTTAGCGACAGGTAGTTGAGCGACAACTGGCTGATCAGGCGCCAGGCCTTGGCATCATGGGCGTGGCTGGCGCGTGGGCGGCTCGGGCCGGCAACGCAACGCACGGCCAATACCGGGGCGCTGTCGGCCAGGGTGAAGTCGGTCTTGCCGTTGCCCACACTCATGAACAGCGGCAAATCGCGGTTGGTGCACAGCGCGGTCACGCCGAGCTGGCGCAGGTCGTGGCGGTACGGCGCCTGCTGGCTGTCGACCAGGCTGACGAAGGTTTCACTGCCCACATACGTGGAGCGCGGGCCGTTGCGGCGCTGATCGCTGGACAGCACACGCGGCTCGCGCCGCACGGTGTAGTACGCCTGGTCACGGCCATAACGCGACGGATCGCGTACGGCGTAGAACGGCAAAAACGGCTGTTCCGGCCCCGTGCCGTGGCCGGTGATGCCGCTCAACGAATGAATCTCGAAGTCCATCGGCCGGGTGCGGTCGGCGATCACATGGTGTTCGTTGACCCGGTCGGACAAGTGGATGCGGTCCACCCGTTTCGGAAATAGGTTGATGGCCGGCGTGCAGAACGGCATGAACTGCGCGGCGCCGACACTGCCTTCCAGGCTCGGCTCGTGACGGTCGAACAGGACGATCAGCTCCAGCTCCTGGCCGTCGCAGCGTTTGACCGCGCGGCCCAGCTCGGCGAATTCGACGAACAGGAAACGGTGGGGCAGGGCGAAGTATTCCTGCAACAGGCGATAGCCCTGGAATGCCCGCGCGACCACGGGCATCGCCGCGTCGGCGTCGTCAAACCCCCGCGAGCGCAACGCGCCTTGAGGCAGGCGTTCGACCCAGTCGCCACCCGGCTTGCGCGCGAACACCGCGCAGGCATTGCCGAGCAATTGCTCGTAGAGACGGAACGGTTGCTCGTCGGCGCCGCTCAGGTACAGCGGCAGGTTATCGAGGTCGAGGCTGTTGAACGGCAATTCGGCGCCGGTGCGCAGGGTCAGGCGCAGGCCGGCCTTGGCTTTCGGCTCGCTGGCGGCCAGGCGGCCGAGCACGGCGGCGGGGTTGCCGAAGTACTCGGCGCCGCTGACTTGCAACGGCCACAACGTCACCGGGTGTGCGGTGCGGTACTCGCAGCAGGTCTGGGTCTCGCGGCCCAGCGCGGCACGCAACACCGTGTCGCGCGGCAGCGGGAAGCCACTGGCCAGGGAGCCTTCATCGGGATCGGTCTGCAATTGCACCACGGTCATCGACGGTGTCGGTGCCAGGTAGTGCGGGTAGGCGATTTCCAGCAGGTTGTGGGTGAAGGTCGGGTACTCGGCGTCGAGCTTGAGCTGTACGCGGGCCGTCAGGTAGGCAAAGCCTTCGAGCAGGCGTTCGACGTACGGGTCGGCGCAGTCCATGCCGGACAGGGTCAGCCGACTGGCGATCTTCGGGTATTCCTTGGCGAACTCGGCGGCGCTTTCGCGCACGTGGTGCAGTTCCTGGTTGTACAGCTCCAGCAGGCGCGGGTTCATGTGCGCCTCCGCTGGTCGGCATTCACCACGCGCACGTGGCCAGACTCCAGGTCGAGGTCGGTTTGCAGCAGCAGGCGCAACGGCACCGGTTGTGCCCACAGGTCGCCTTCGATCTCGAAACTCAGCGCGTTGTGGTTCATCTCGCCATGGCCGACGCGGGCTTTGACCCGCAAGGTGTGGCGCAGGATACGCGGCTCAAACGTGGCGATGGCCTGGTAGATCAGGGCTTCCAGGGCCTTGATATCGACGCTGGATACACTGTTGCCCGCCAGTGCCGGCAGGCCGTAGTTGACCACCGAAGTACCGGCCGGGGTGTGCAGGGTGGCATCGGCATCCAGCAACGACGTGGTGTTGAGCAGCCACGCCAGGTCGCGCAGAACCGAGGCTTTCAATTGGGTCAGGGACAGCACGCGTTTGTCGGCGCTTTCCTTGGGATTGGTCGGGTCGTCGTCGGTCAACCGGTCCAGCAGGGACGGTTGCAGACGGTCGCGGGAAGCGATTTCAGTTACCACCAAAGCAGCTCCACGGACGGGTTGCGAGAGGAACACAAAGCCTTGGGCCGTGGCGCCGGGCCACGGCCACAAGGGTTATCAGCGCTTGGTGTTGGAACGGATATTCCAGCCAAACTTGATCGCGCCGCCGTCTTTGGTGCCGTCGGCTTTCTGCGGCTGGTAGTCGACCATCACTTGGGCGAAGTTCAGGGTGACGTTTTCGGTCAGGCGGTCATCGGTGCCCGAACCGCCGGTGCTCAGCGAGGTGACCAGCACTTCTTCCAGGTTGATCACCATGTACTCGACCTGGCTCTCGCCACCGGCCTTGCGCACGGTCAGCTTGACCTTGTCGATGTGCTTGCCGCTGGCGCAGTGCATCATCAGGTTCGGCGACGCCTTGTCGACGTACTTGGTCAGCGACAGGTCCTGGATATTCACCTTGCCCGCACCGCCGCCACCGCCCACGTGCATGTTGCCGGACTGGGCCATGCCCCAGCTCCAGTTCAGCACGTCGATTTCGTCCTTGTGGGCCTTGTCCATGGACTCGCCCTTGATGTCGCCGATCTTGATGAAAATATCAACAGCCATGTTTTCTCCCTGTGTGGTCTCAGCCACGATATTTGGTTAACCCAAGGGCGGTGCTTTTCTGTGGGAGCCGGGCTTGCCCGCGATGGCATCACTGCGGTCTGACTGACAGACCGCGTCGCCTGCATCGCGGGCAAGCCCGGCTCCCACAAAAAGCCCGATCCCGGCGGATCGTTATTACGCGCTTTTCGCCGAAGGCAGCTTCGATACCAGGCGCAGCGACACCGTCAGCCCTTCGAGCTGGTAGTGCGGGCGCAGGTAGAACTTGGAGTTGTAGTACCCCGGGTTGCCTTCGACGTCTTCCACGATCACTTCGGCTGCCGCCAACGGGTGCTGGGCCTTGGTGGTTTCGGTGGAGTGCGCCGGGTCGCCGTCGACGTAGTTGAGGATCCAGTCCTGCAACCAGCGCTGCATCTCGTCCTTCTCTTTGAAGGAGCCGATCTTGTCGCGCACGATGCACTTCAAGTAGTGGGCGAAACGGCAGGTGGCGAACAGGTACGGCAGGCGTGCGGCCAGGTTGGCGTTGGCGGTGGCGTCCGGGTCGTCGTATTCGGCCGGTTTCTGCAGCGACTGCGCGCCAATGAATGCGGCGAAGTCGGTGTTTTTCTTGTGCAGCAGCGGCATGAAACCGTTCTTCGCCAGTTCCGCTTCGCGGCGGTCGCTGATGGCGATTTCGGTCGGGCACTTCATGTCCACGCCACCGTCATCGGTCGGGAACGTGTGGGCCGGCAGGTTTTCCACTTCACCGCCGGACTCCACGCCACGGATGCGCGAGCACCAGCCGTAGTGCTTGAACGAACGGTTGATGTTCACGGCCATCGCGTAGGCGGCGTTGGCCCAGGTGTATTTGGAGCTGTCGGCGCCGTCGGTGTTTTCTTCGAAGGCGAAGGCTTCCACCGGGTCGGTCTTGGCGCCATACGGCAGGCGCGCCAGGAAGCGCGGCATGGTCAGGCCGATGTAGCGCGAGTCTTCCGATTCGCGCAGCGAGCGCCAGCCGGCGTATTCCGGGGTGGTGAAGATCTTGGTCAGGTCGCGCGGGTTCGACAGTTCCTGCCACGAGCCCATGCCCATCACGGTCGGCGACGCCGCAGCGATGAACGGCGAGTGCATGGCGGCGCAGACTTTCGACAGCTCGCCCAGCAGCTCGACGTCGGGTGGTGACTGGTCGAAGTAGTAGTCGCCGACCAGGCAACCGTACGGTTCGCCGCCGAACTGGCCGTATTCTTCTTCGTACATCTTCTTGAAGATCGGGCTCTGGTCCCAGGCAGTGCCCTTGAATTTCTTCAGGGTCTTGTGCAGGTCCGGCTTGGAGATGTTGAGCACGCGGATCTTGAGCTGCTCATCGCTCTCGGTGTTGTTGACCAGGTAGTGCAGGCCACGCCAGGCGCTTTCCAGCTGCTGGAAATCCTGGTGGTGGATGATCTGGTTGACCTGGGCGGTGAGCTTGGCGTCGATGGCGGCGATGATCGATTCGATCGACTTGATCGCGTCATTGGACACCAGGTCGGTTTGCGCCAGGGCCTGCTCGGCCAGGGTGCGCACGGCGGTTTCCACGGCTTCGCGGGCACGCTCGGTCTTGGGCTTGAATTCTTGCAGCAGCAGGTTCGCGAACTCGCTGGCTTCTTCGGTAGCCCCCAGGATCTGGGAGCCTTCGCGGGCGGTATTGTCCGTCATGATTATTGGTCCCCTGCAGGCTTGGGTGCGCTGGCAAGTGCCTGGAGCAATGCCGGGTCCTTGATCGCCTTCATGATGATTTCTTCAGCGCCAGTCTTGCCGTCCATGTAGGTCAGCAGGTTGGCCAGCTGGGTACGGGCTTCGAGCAGCTGGTTCAGCGAATCGACCTTGCGGGCCACGGCCGCCGGGCTGAAGTCGTCCATGCTTTCGAAGGTGATGTCCAGGCTCAGGTTGCCTTCGCCGGTCAGCTCGTTGGGGACGTGGAATGCCACGCGCGGCTGCATGGCCTTGAGGCGCGAGTCGAAATTGTCGACATCGACTTCAAGGAACTTGCGGTCGGCCACGGGCGCCAGAGGCTCGGCTGGCTTGCCGGCGAGGTCGGCCATCACGCCCATCACGAAGGGCAGCTGGACCTTTTTCTCGGCGCCGTAGAGCTCGACGTCGTACTCGATCTGCACTCGAGGCGCGCGGTTGCGCGCGATGAATTTCTGAGAACTTTGCTTCGCCACGTTGCTGCTCCTGGTCGCTTGAGCGACGGTGTTGTTACTGCACGCTCGGGCGGCTTACTCGCCGTCCGGACCGCGCAGGTTTTCAAATTGGGACATGCCGTCGGGAATCAGGTTGCGCACGATGGCCGCGAAGTCGGCGTGCACCAGATTCTTGGCCCGGTTCAACAACACCGGCAGCGGGCTCGAAGGCTCGTGCCGGGTGTAGTACGCAAGGATTTTGTCGAGGCTGCGCAGCACGTCATCGCGGCTGGCGATGTCGCCAGTGGGGCGCGGTGCTGCGGGGGCTGCAGCGAAGTCGACCGAGGGGGCATTGTCGTCACTGACGGCCTCGGGTTCGCTGCGGGTGTCGCTGTTCGGTACGAATTGGTTGAGGATTTGCAGGGCCTGCTTGAGCGGTTGCTTCAACAGGCTGAGGTCGACGCCCTGGGCCGAACCGACCTGGTCGCTGACCTGTTGTTCGATGGCTTCGCAAGCGGCGCGCGCGGCGCCCAGGGCATCGCGGGTGGCCTGTAATTGCTCGGGGTCGCTGTCCAGGAACGCGGCGTTGAGTTGCTGCGCGCCGAGCTGCTCATCGGGGAAATTCATCAGGCCGCTGGCGTTCAGCGCGGCTCGCAGGCTGACCGGGCCGAAGGTGCGCGAGCGGGTGAGGATGCTTTCGCGCAGCAGGCGAATGGTCGCGTCGCTGGTCAGGCCGGACAGTGCGTTGATGCGAACCGTGGGGTCGTTATCGTCGTCGGCATCCAGGCGCGGGTGCAGGTCGGCCCAGTATTCGCGCAGCAGCGCGTTGATCAGCGTGAGCACTTCTGCGAGCCCGGCCACGCCTTGCAGGGCGAGCGAGCTTTGCAACAGGAAATGGGTGATTCGCAGGTCCTTGCTGCGCTGCAACAAGTCGAGGCTTTGCTGCTGGATGCTGCGCCATTCCGGCGGTTCAGCGGGCAAAATCGAATCGCCCATGCTGCGCTCGGGTTGGCCCTTGGCATCACGCTCCAGTTGGAGAAAGTCCGCGTCATATTCCATGTCTTCGCCACACGGCGAAGTTGCGGAAACGGCGGTGAGCAGCAACGGCACATCCACTGAAATTGATCTCCCTATCAGCCCGTTAGATGGCGGGCAATGCATGCATTAGTTGCGCGAGGAACTTTGCATGTTTTCTTGGTCATATAAGCAAGATGCCACTAATGTGCCATCACTGGTATTCAAGAAGTTGTGCATTTTTGGTGTAGTACTTAGGGCTTGTCAAGGTAAGCTATTCGCCCTCTGTGACAGATGTGCGGTGCTTAACAACCTGCACGACTGGTGGGTCGAACGGCGTACCCGGACAGGATTTTTGTCATGGAGCCCAGTTAAGATCAGCGATCATGCTGGTATCGGCAGGTTGTGGACGGTCGATTGCACGACCAGATGGGGATCTCCCGGGAACCGCTCGGCCCGGGAATCGACTGCGCGCGAAGTATCAGCAAGGAGGCAAGATGTCGCTGTGTTTGACTATCACTAGTTATCACAAGATCACCCCTGGGCAATGCTCGGAAAAGTCCATGAATCAGGGCTCGATGGCTATCGGCCGCAGCGCGGACAATGACTGGGTGTTGCCTGACCCTGAGCGGCTGGTGTCTTCACAACACTGCGTTATTCAATACAAAGAAGGCCGTTATTATTTAACCGATAACAGCACCAATGGCGTGGAGTTGGTCAACGCCGGTATTCGGATGCGCCGGGGTAACAGCGAACCCCTGCAAAATGGCGAGTTGATCCGCATCGGCGATTACGAGATCCAGGCGCGTATCGACTTCAACGTGCAGGCCGTCGACAGCCAGCCGTTTGCCGGGGATTCACCGAACAGTTTTGAAGCGCTGATGGGCGCCGTGGTGAGCACCCCCACGCCGACGCCGGTGATCGCGCCGCAGTTCCATGGGGCATCGTCGATGGACACGCTGCCGGACCTGTTCGACTTCCTCAGCCCCACTGCCGTGCCGCCCCCGACGGTACCGGACCACGTGCCGTCCGAGCAGCATGACTTCCGCCCCCCGACCCCTGTGGTCGTCGAGAAACCCGTGGTGCCGAGTTCGGTCATTCCCGAAGACTGGGACCTGTTTGGCGACGCGCCCGCACCGGTCGTCAGCGCACCGCCACCTCCGCCGTCACCTCCGCCTGCGCCCATTACCCCGCCGCCGCCCGTGGTCGAGCCCGTGCTCCCCGTGGCCGACAGCCAACAGCCGGATCTGTTGCAAGCCTTCCTGCGCGGTGCCGGCCTGGACCAGTTGCGCCTGGACCGGGCCGATGCCTGCGCGCAGATGGAAAGTATCGGCCGCAGCTACCGGCTGATGGTCGAAGGCTTGATCGATGTGCTGCGCGCCCGCGCCAGTCTCAAGGGCGAGTTCCGCATGCAGCAGACGATGATCCAGCCCGCTGAAAACAATCCGTTGAAATTCGCACCGAATGCCGACGAAGCGTTACTGCTGCTGCTTCGCCATGGCAACCAGGCGTTTATGGCGCCCGATGCTGCCGTGCGCGACAGTTTCGACGACCTGCGTGCCCACCAGTTGGCGGTGATGGCCGGTGTGGAAGCAGCGATCAAACACCTGCTCGGGCGTTTCGAGCCGGCGCAGCTGGAAGAGCGCATGGGCAAGCCCGGCGGGCTCTCGAGTCTTTTCAACGGCTCACGCCAGGCCCAGTACTGGCAGCAGTTCACCGAGCTCTACAGCAACATTTCCCGCGAGGCCCAGGAAGACTTCCAGGACCTGTTCGGCCGCGAATTCAGCCGAGCCTATGAGGAACACAGCGCACGCCAGCGTCGCTGACCCGCAACACATGGATTAACGGATAGCTAAGTACGTCATTGAGGACGCAGGATGATTCCCAGGTTTTTATTCGCAGTCGCCACACTGCTTCTGCTGACGGCGTGTGCCAAGGATGCCGCCAAACCCGACGCCGCCACCGAGGCACCAGCGGACACCGCCGCCGTGGAGCTGCACTTTCACGCGATTGCCGGGCTCAACCCCGGCGCCAACGGCCAGGCCGCCCCGGTACGGGTGCGCATCTTCGAACTGAAAAACGCCGCCACCTTCGCGCGCTCCGATTACTTCGCCCTGGCTGACCGCGCGCAATCCACCCTCGGCCTGGACCTGCTGGACCAGGATGAAGTCATGGTGCAGCCCGGCGAGCAACTGAGCATCCAGCGCGACCTCGACCCGTCCACGCGCCAGATCGGGCTATTGGTCGGCTATCGCGAATTGGACCGCGCGCAGTGGCGCACGGTGATCAACGTGCCAGCGCGCCAATACACCGAATACCAGATCAGCCTCGATGTGCGCGCGGTGCGCGCCGACGTCGTGGTTGCCCCATCCAGCCCTGCCCAATAACGCAATCGGAGCCCCCATGTCCTGGAACAATCGCGTGGTCTGGTCGGAAGGCATGTTCATCGGAACGCAGCACTTCCAGCAGCATGACCGTTACCTGGAAAACCTGATCGACGCCCGCAGCCGCCCGTTGTCCGTGGGCGCCTGGGGGTTCTCCGAGCTGCTGATCGACCAGGGTCTGCTGGCCCAGGGCAAGCTGGCGATCGTCTCGGCGCGCGGCCTGTTGCCCGACGGCACGCCGTTCAACATCCCCCAGGATGACCTGGCGCCAAGCCCGCTGAATATCGATGACTCCCTGCGCGACGGCCTGGTGTACCTGGCCTTGCCGCTCAAGCGTGCGGGTGCCCGTGATACCGTTGATGACGGCGAAGACTTGGGCGCTGCGCGCTATGTGAGCCAGGTACGCGAAGTGCGCGACGACAACGCGCCGTTCGAGAACCGCGCGCCGGTGGCCGTCGGTTCGCGCGCCTTGCGTCTGTTGACCGCGCAGGATGGCATCAGCGACTACGCCGCCATCGGCCTGGTGCGCATCAAGGAAAAGCGTGCCGACCGCGCACTCGTGCTCGATGACGGCTACATCCCGCCAGTCCTCGATGTGGCCGCGAGCAAACCGCTGACCGCGTTTCGCAGCGAACTGCTCGGCCTGCTGCACCAGCGTGGCGAAGCCCTGGCCGGCCGCGTGGTCGCCTCGGGCGCGGGAGGCGCCTCGGAGATTGCCGATTTCATGCTGCTGCAACTGGTCAACCGGGCGCAGCCGCTGCTCCAGCATTTCAGCCAATTGAGCCCGCTGCACCCGGAGCGCTTCTTCAGCGAACTGGTGAGCCTGGCCGGTGAGTTCTCGACCTTTTCCACTGCCGGCCGACGTCCGCAGGAATACCCGCAATACCAGCACGACGACCTGGCCCTGAGCTTCGCCCCGGTGATGGCGGCCCTGCGTGAGGCCCTGTCGATGCTGATCGACAGCAAGGCCACGCCGATCCCGATCGTCGAGAAAGCCTATGGCGTCCACGTGGCGATGCTGGCGGACAAAACCCTGCTCGACAGCGCCAGTTTCATCCTCGTGGTGCGCGCCGATGTGCCGGGCGAAACCCTGCGCGGGCGCTTCGGCCAGCAGAGCAAGGTCGGCTCGGTGGAGCACATCCGCGACCTGGTCAACCTGCAACTGCCGGGCATCGGCCTGCTGCCGCTGCCGGTGGCGCCGCGCCAGATCCCGTACCACGCAGGCTCCACTTACTACGAGCTGGACCGTGGCAGCGAGCACTGGCAGCAGTTGAGCAACTCCGGTGGTTTTGCCTTCCATATCGCCGGGCAATTCCCGGGCTTGAACCTGGCCTTCTGGGCGATCCGAGGATAATCCGCGATGCATCCCAATGACGATGACCGCACCCAGTTCATGCCGCGCCCGGGTGGCCGGGCGCCGGAGCCGGTGCGTGCACAACCGGCTCCGCTGTCGATGCCGGCGGCGCCGATCCTGACCGGCAAGAGCCAGGGCCTCAACCCGCTTGAAAGCGCCGCCGGCCCGCTGCTGGCACTGCTCACGCGCCTGCGCAGCACCATCGCCCATCCGGCGCCGGCGAGTCTGCGCGCGCAATTGCTGGCCTACCTGCGCCAGTTCGAAGAACGTGCCGAAGCCGCCGGTGTGGCGCGCAACGAAGTGCTGCTGGCGCGTTACGCGCTGTGCACCGCCCTTGACGAAGCAGTGCTGAGCACGCCGTGGGGCAGCATCAGCGACTGGGGCAAGCAGAGCCTGCTGATCACTGTGCACAACGAGGCCTGGGGCGGCGAAAAGGTCTTCCAGCTGCTCGACCACTGCCTGCAAAGCCCACGGGAACGCCTGTACCTGTTGGAGCTGTTGTACCTGTGCATGTGCCTGGGTTTCGAAGGCCGCTACCGCGTGATGAACGACGGTCGCAGCCAGTTGGAAGCCCTGCGCGAGCGCACCGCCGCAGCCATTCGCAGTGCGCGTGGCGAGCACGAGCGCGAGCTGTCGCCGCATTGGCGCGGCGTGACGGTGGCACGCGACCGGTTGGCGCAGTTCATGCCACCATGGATCGCCGTGGCCATCGGCCTGGCGCTGCTGCTGGCGCTGCTGTTTGGTTTGCGCATGAAGCTGGCCGCGGACGCCGAGCCGGTGTTCAAGAATATCCATGCCCTGGGCGAAATCCCGGTGCAGGCCATCGACCGTCCGGTGGCGCAGCCCAAAGTCATCGAACGGCCGCGCCTGGCGGGTTTCCTGGTGGAAGACATCAAGGCCGGTCGCGTTGCGGTGGAGGATGCCGTCGACCGTTCCGTGGTGACGATCCGCGGCGATGAACTGTTCGCCTCCGCCAGCTCCAGCATTGTCGATGACTACCAGCCGCTGATGCTGCGCATTGCCGATGCCATCCGCAAGGTCAAGGGCCAGGTGCACGTGACCGGGCACAGCGACAACCGCCCGATTGCCACGCTGCGCTTCCCATCGAACTGGGCGCTGTCCGAAGCACGCGCCAAGTCGGTGCTGGAAATCCTGGCGGCCAAGACCGGCCAGGCCGATCGCTTCAGTGCCGAAGGCAGAAGCGACACCGAGCCGGTGGCGACCAACGCCACTGCCGAAGGCCGTGCCCGCAATCGTCGGGTTGAAATCACCGTATTGGCGGAGGGCGTCGAGTGAAGGCGTTTTTCAGTTTCATGATTCGCTGGGTGATCCCCGTCCTGGGCCTGATCGCCCTGAGCCTGATCATCTGGTTTGTCGGGCCATTGCTCGACGTGCTGGTGCCCGAAGGACGACGCTGGGCGCTGATCATCCTGGTGTTTGCGCTGTGGATCGCCTACCGCGTGTTCCGCATCCTGCAGGCCCGGCGCCAGGCCGCCGAAGTGATGCGCAGCCTGGCGGCGGAAACCCCGGCAGACCCCAACAGCGTGGCCACCGCCGAAGAACTCACCACCCTGCGCCAGCGCATGGACGAAGCCCTGGCGCTGCTGAAAAAGGCCAAGCTGGGCGGTGATGAGCGGCGCAACCTTTACGAGCTGCCGTGGTACGTGATCATCGGCCCGCCGGGTTCGGGCAAGACCACTGCGCTGGTCAATTCCGGGCTGCACTTTCCTCTCGCCGCCCAGTTGGGCGCCGGAGCGGTGCGCGGTGTCGGTGGTACGCGCAACTGTGACTGGTGGTTTACCGACCAGGCCGTTTTGCTCGACACCGCCGGCCGCTACACCACCCAGGACAGCAACTCCACGGTGGACAAGGCTGCGTGGCTGGGCTTTCTCGACCTGCTGAAAAAGCAGCGTTCGCGCCGCCCGATCGATGGCGCCTTTATCGCCATCAGCCTGTCGGACCTGCTGCTGGGCAGTGACGAGGAACGCGCTGCCCACGCCGCCGCGATTCGCCTGCGGATCCAGGAGCTGTACACCCAGCTGGGCGTGCGCTTCCCGATCTACCTGATGCTGACCAAGCTCGACCTGGTGCCGGGCTTCATGGAGTTCTTCGACAACCTGAGCAAGGAAGAGCGCGCCCAGGTGTGGGGCATGACCTTTGCCCTCGATGACGGCAAGAACAGCGACAGCCCGCTGGCGCACTTGCAAAGCGAATTCGCCGGCCTGGAGCAGCGCCTCAACGAGCGCCTGGTCGAACGTCTGCAACAGGAACGCGACCCGGCGCGGCGCGACCTGATCTATGGCTTCCCGCAGCAGTTCGGCGCCTTGAAGGATTGCCTGCAGAGCTTTCTCGAGGGCGTGTTCAAGCCCAATGCCTTTGAAGAGCGCGTGCTGCTGCGCGGCGTGTACTTCACCAGCGGCACCCAGGAAGGCAGCCCGATCGACCGCCTGATCGGCGCGATGGCCCAGAGCATGAACCTGGACCGCCAGCACCTGGCGCGCCAGAGTGGCACCGGGCGCAGTTACTTCATCGAAAAACTCTTCACCGCCGTGGCCTTCGCCGAGCGCGGGCTGGTGGGGGTGAACCCGAAGGTCGAGCGCCGGCGCAAGTGGATCGCGCGCGGCGTGCTTGCGGCCACCGTGGCGTTGGTGGTGGTGGTCAGCGGCCTGTGGTGGGTGAGCTATCGCGCCAACCAGGCGTATATCGCCCAGGTCGACCAGAAGGTCGCGCCCCTCGGCCAGACCGTGCAGAACCTCAGCCCGGCGCAGCGTGATGTGCTCGCGGTGCTGCCGCTGCTCAACGCGGTTAAGAACCTGGCGGGCGACTCGCCGAGCTGGTCCGAAGGGTTGGGCCTGTATCAGGGCGACATGCTTGAAGCCGAGTCCGCGAGCGTCTATCGCAAGCTGTTGATCGCCGTCTTCGCGCCACGCCTGGTGACGCGCATCGAAGAGCAACTGCACGGCGGCGGCAATTCGGACTTCCTCTACGAGGGGCTCAAGGCTTACCTGATGCTCGCCGACACCGAGCACTACGACCCGGACTTCATCAAGGCCTGGATCGCCCTGGACTGGGATCGCAACCTGCCGCGCGACTTGCCGGCCGACCAGCGCCAGGCCTTGACCGGGCACTTGCAGGCCCTGTTCGAACGCCATCCGCCGAGCGCGCGGCTCGACCCGCGCCTGATCGACGACCTGCGTCGCCAGTTGCAGCAACTGCCGGTGGCGCAGCGCGTCTACGACCGGGTCAAGCGTCAGAAGCTGCCCGAAGGCATCCCGGACTTTCGCCTCAACGAAGCCGCTGGGCGTGACGCGGCGCTGGTGTTCAGCCGCAAGAGCGGCAAGCCGCTGGGCGAGCCGTTGAGTGGGTTCTTCACCGCCAAGGGCTATCGCCAGGCGTTCCTGCTGAGCAGCCTGAATCAGACCGGCACCCTGGCCGAGGAGCAATGGGTGCTCGGCCATGAGCAGGCCGACCAGCAAAACGTGGTGAGCCTGGCCGCCGATGTGCGGCGCCTGTATTTCCAGGATTACCAGCGCCAGTGGGATGCCTTGCTCGCCGATATCGACTTTGTGCCGATCACCAGCGTGGCCCAGGCCGCCGACGTGCTGCGGGTGATTTCCGGCCCGACCTCGCCGCTGAAAAAACTGCTGGTGGCGGTGGCCAGGGAAACCGATCTGCAGGCGGAAGAGCGCCAACTGGCGGCCAAGGGCGTACCGGTGGAAGGCGGCGTCGACAAGCTCAAGGAGCGCCTCGGCAGCCTGCTCGGCCAGGAGCAACCTGTCGCCAATGCACCGCAGGCGGCAGACGATCCGGTGACCGCGCACTTTGCCGAACTCAACAGCATCGTCAGCAAGAACGAAGGCGAGCCGGCAGCTATCGATGGCCTGCTGGCGGACATGAACGCGCTGTATGTGCAGGTCAGCGCCATGGTCGGCGCCAGCGGTGATGCCTTGCTCGGCGAGGCGAAGAACCAGGCAGCGGCGGCAGCCACGCGGGTCAGCCTGAATGCCGAACGCCAACCGCCGCTGGTGCAGGGCATGGTCAAGTCGGTGGTCAATTCCACTACCAACAGCATGATGGGCGGCGTGCGCAACCAGCTGAACGCGGCCTGGGTCAGTGAAGTGGTCAACGTGTACCGCCAGTCCCTGGCCGGGCGCTACCCGATGGCGCCGGGCAGCGCGCGGGATGCCACCCTGGATGACTTCGGCCAGTTCTTCGGCGTGGGCGGGGTGATGGACAACTACTTCCGCAAATACCTGCAGCCGTACGTGGACACCTCCGCGCAGACCTGGCGCTGGCAGCCGGGCGCGGCGCAGAAGCTCGGCATTGCGCCGGGCGTGCTGCAGACCTTCCAGCGCGCCGCGACGATTCGCGATGCGTTCTTCCGCGCCGGCGGCACCCAGCCGATCGTGCGGTTTGAACTCAAGCCGGTGTCGATGGACCCGACCATCACTCAGTTCCTGCTTGACCTCGACGGCCAGCAATTGAGTTACGACCATGGCCCGAGCCGCCCGGTGGCGATGCAATGGCCGAACCCCGGCAGCATTGGCGTGGTGCGTATTTCGATCATGCCGCCGTCGGCCAGCGGGCGTTCCGGGGTGACGTTGGACGGGCCGTGGGCATGGTTCCGCCTGCTGGAACAATCGGACCTGACCGCCGGCAACTCGCCGGATCGCTTCAATCTGCGCCTGCGGGTCGACGGCGCGAGCATTGCCTACGAGCTGCGCGCCAACAGCGCTTTCAACCCGTTCAAGAGCCGTGTGCTCAGTGGCTTCAGCCTGCCGGAGCGGCTATGACGACCCTGGGTTTCTACGGCAAGCTGGCCAGTCGCGGCGACTTTGTCAGCCGCGCCTTGCCGCAGAGCTTTATCGGCCCGTGGGACAGCTGGCTGGCGGCGGGTCTGCTCGCCAGCCAGCACAGCCTTGGCGCCGACTGGCTCAACGTGTATCTGGTCAGCCCGCTGTGGCGCTTTGTACTGGCGCCGGGCGTGTGCGGGCCGGACGCGGCGGCGGGCGTGGTGATGCCGAGCATCGACCGGGTCGGGCGCTATTTCCCGCTGGCGGTGGTGGCCTTGCTGGATCACGACACCAATCCTGCCTCGCTGGTGGGCGGGCCGGACACCTGGTTCGAGCACGCCGAAGAGCTGTTGCTCAGCACCCTGGATCCCGGCGCCTCGTTCGAAAGCTTCAATGCTGGCCTCGACAGCCTGGGCGTGCCGGCAAGCGCGTTGCGCGCGGTGGACAGTCGTTTCGCCGGCCTGCAACGCGTGGCGGCCAGCGAGCCCGAGCAGCGCATGAATGCGCTCGCCGAACAGGCCTGCGACGGGGCGAGCCTGTGGTGGGGCCGTGGTTCGCAGACGATTTCCCCTGGTTTATTGCGGTGTCAGGGCCTGCCTGCCACCGGCGATTTTGCGCAGTTTTTGCTCGGACAAGAAGGTGTGGTGTAGATGGGGTCGACGTACAAATCCGCGAGCAAAAGCCATGTGGGCATGGTCCGCCAGGTCAACGAAGACGCGTGCCTGGACCTGCCGGAGAATCGCCTGTGGGTGGTCGCCGATGGCATGGGCGGGCATGCGGCGGGGGACTACGTCAGCAGCCTGATCGTCGACAGCCTGCGCAGCCTCCCCGTGGGGCGTTCCCTCGACGAATACTCGGCGGCGCTGCGCAATGACTTGATCCGCATTAACGCGGCCGTGCGTGAAGAAACCGCCAACCGTGGCGTGACGATGATGGGCAGCACCGTGGTCGTGCTGGCCGCGCGCGGCTTGCGCGGCGTATGCCTGTGGGCGGGCGACAGTCGCCTGTACCGCCTGCGCGACGGCGTGCTCGAAGGCATCTCCCGCGACCACAGCTACGTCCAGGACCTGCAAGACAGCGGCCTGCTCAGCGAAGCCGACGCCCGTGTGCACCCGCGCGCCAACATTGTCACCCGCGCGATTGGCGTGGAAGCCCAGTTGGAGCTGGCGGTGATCGACCTGCTGATCGCCCCTGGCGACAGCTACCTGTTGTGCAGCGACGGCCTGAACAAAACCGTCGAAGACCATGAAATCCGCGAAGTGCTCAGCCACGATGCGCCGGATGAAATCGTGCGCAGCCTGGTGCACCTGGGGCTTAACCGGGGTGCGCCGGACAACATCACCGCCATCGTCGTGAAGGTATCGGCATGAACATCCTGATTCCCGGCTATGACATCGAAGGCGAAATCGGCGAAGGCGCCATGGCCAGCGTGTACCTGGCGACCCAGCGTTCGCTGGAGCGCAAGGTCGCGTTGAAGGTGATGGCGGCGGCACTGGCGGCCGACCCGAGCTTCTGCGAACGCTTCCTGCGCGAGGGCAAGACCCTGGCGCGTTTGTCGCACCCGCACACGGTGACCATCCATGACATCGGCAATGTCGGTGAGCTGTATTACATGGCCATGGAATACCTGCCCAACGGCACGCTGAAAGAGCGCATCGCCGCCGGCCTGACGCCGGAGCAGGGCGTGACACTGATTCGCCAGATCGCCTCGGCACTTGGCTATGCGCATGCCCAGGGCCTGGTGCACCGCGACGTCAAGCCGGCGAACATTCTGTTTCGCGCCGATGGCACGGCGGTACTGTCGGACTTCGGCATCGCCAAGTCCCTGGACGACCGCACCCAGTTCACCCAGGCCGGGTTTGCCGTGGGCACGCCGAGCTACATGAGCCCGGAGCAGGCGCGGGGCCAGGAGATCGATGGCCGCGCCGACCTGTATGCGTTGGGCGTGGTGTTGTATGAAATCCTCGTCGGCAAGCTGCCGTACAACGGCACTGATGCGCTGTCCACGGCGCTGGCGCACCTGACCGAGCCTTTGCCGGAGCTGCCGGTGCACCACGGGCGTTATCAGGACGTGCTGCGCAAGCTGTTGGCCAAGGACCCGGCGGAGCGTTTCCCGGATGCGGCGGCGTTGCTGGCAGCGCTGGACAACCTGCCAGCGGAGTCATTGGAAGCCACCCTGGTGCGGCCGTTGCCGATCCCGCTGAGCTTCGACCTGGCGGGCATGACACCGGTGACCATCGACATCCCGACCGATAAACCCCAGCCGCAGCCGGTGCGTCAGCCGGTGGTCACGCCGACCCAGCACAACGCCGTGTCCGAGCAGCGCCGTGGGCCGGTGTTGGCATTGGCCGCCGTGGCCGTGGCGGTCGCGTTGGCCATTGGTGGCGCGAGCTACTGGTGGCTGAGTGGCAACGATGAGTCCGCAAAGCCGCCGGCTGCCGTGCTGCCCAAGGCGCCGCCGGCTGAGGCGACACCGGCAGTGGCCGAGGTGGACGGCGGTCAGCGCCCGCTGCTGATGGCCGGCAAGAAGACCTTGTTCCAGCGCGTGCTCAGCAAGCCGGGCGCCAAGCTCTCGCATGATGCCGGTGGCGCGCCAGGCGAAGGACTGCCGGCGTTTTCCGTGCTCTACGTTTATCAGCGCAAGGACGTCGATGGCCGCCCGTGGGTCCGCGTCGGCGCCGCCACCGATGGCCGCAGCGATGGCTGGTTGCCGGCCGCGCAAGTCAGTGACTGGAAGCAGAGCCTGGTGCTCAAGTTCACCGAGCGCTCGGGCCGGGCGCCGGTGATGTTCCTGCGCCAGTCCAGCGAAGTCGAGAAGCTGCTGGCCGACCCCGCCGCCGCCAAGGGCGCGTTGGCCAAGGCGCAGAAAAACAGCGACGACAACGGCCAGGTGCTGGCCCTTGAACCGACCGCCAGTGCAGTGCCGCAGAACCAGTTCTACCTGCTGCCGATCTTCGATTCCAAAGAGAGTTTCGACGAAAACGGCCAGCCGGTGCAGTTGCTCAACGTGGCCTCCATCGACCCCGGCACCGCCGCTGCCAAGCCGGCCACGCCGGTGCTCAATGCCAACGCGGACGCCTTCCGTACCGCCGTGGTGCTGGTGGTCGATACCACCGTGTCCATGCAGCCCTATATCGACCAGATCCGCGATGTGGTGCACGAGCTGCAAACCCGCATCGCCGAGCGTGGCGAGTTAGACAGTGTCAGCTTCGGCATGGTCGGTTTTCGCAGCAGCATCAAGAAAACCCCGGGACTGGAATACGTGGCCAAGACCCTGATCACCCTCGACCAGGGCCGCGACCCGCAGCGTTTTCTCGACATGGCGCGCCAGGTCAAGGCGTCCACCGTGTCCAGCCACTCGTTCAACGAGGACGCGTTCGCCGGCGTGATGCAGGCCGTGGACGGCATGGACTGGTCCGGCTATGGCGGTCGCCTCATCCTGCTGGTCACCGATGCCGGCGCACTGCGCAAGAACGACCCTTTCGCGGCCACCCAGATGAACGAAGCCGAAGTACGCCAGGCTGCGCTGGGCAAGCAGATCAAGATCTACGCGCTGCACCTGCGCACCGACGCCGGCAAGAAAACCCACGCCGGTGCCGAGAGCCAGTACCGCATCCTCACGGCCGACGCCAACCCGCAGATCGCCGATCTGTACACGGCGGTGCCGGGTGGCGATGTGCGCAAGTTGGGTGAGCGTGTCGACGAGATCGGCACGGTGTTCGCCAACCTTGTCCACCAGGTGCGCAGCAATACGCCGCAGCCGGTACCGCAGTTGAGCAGTGCGCCGAGCCTGGCGGACAAATCGGCGGCGGTCGGCTACGCGATGCACATGGATTTCCTTGGGCGCAAAACCGCGAGTCAGGCGCCGCAGCTGGTCAGCGCCTGGACCGCCGACCGCGACCTGACCAACCCGGCGCTGCCGGCGTTCCAGGTGTGTGTGATGCTGACCAAGTTGCAGCTCAATGACCTGCAGCAGTCGCTGAAACTGATTGTCGACGCGGCGCGCAAGACCCAGACCTCGCCCAAGGATTTCTTCCAGGAAATTGCCAGCGCCTCGGCTTATATGAGCCGCGACCCGCAAGCCCTGCGCAAGGGCGGCAACCTGGCCGACGGCGGCATTCTCGGCGAATACCTGGAAGGCCTGCCGTACCGCAGCAAGTCGCTGAACATGACCCAGGACTTGTGGTTGTCGTTGAGCGTGGCCGAGCAGGAAGACTTTATCGACGAGCTGGACTCGAAGATCCGTCTCTACGAAACCTTCCACAATGACGTGGCCAACTGGGTCCGTTTCGGCGATGCCGAGCCGGGCGATGCGTTGTACCGTGTGCCGCTGTCGACGCTGCCTTGATGCTGAACCTGAGCGCGGTGCACAAGAGCCGGGGTGTCGGTAGCCAGCGTTACAGCCTGGTGATTCCGGCGCTGGCGCTGCGTGCCGGTGAGCAAGTGGCAATCGTCGGTCCGAGCGGCTGTGGCAAAAGCACCTTGCTGGATTTGCTCGCGCTGGTATTGGCGCCGGATCAAGTCGGTCAGTTTGACTTCCATCAGCAGGATATCGCCGCGTTGTGGCGCGCCGATCAGCAATCCACCCTGGCCGAGCTGCGCAGCAGGCACCTGGGTTATGTGCTGCAAACGGGCGGGCTGCTGGGGTTTCTGGATGTGCGCAGCAATATCGCGCTGTCGCGGCAACTGCTGGGCCTGAAGGATGACGGCAGCGTGGCGCGCCTGGCCGCGCAGTTGGAAATCAGTGATCAGTTGATGAAGAAGCCGGCAGCGCTGTCGGTGGGGCAACGCCAGCGTGTGAGCTGCGCCCGCGCGCTGGCCCATGCGCCGCAGCTGGTGCTGGCGGACGAGCCGACCGCCTCGCTTGACCCGCTGAACGCCGAGCGCGTGATGCACGCGCTGCTGGCCCAGGCCCGCGAGCATCGCGCTGCCTGTGTGATTGCCACCCATGACGAGGCCCTGGCGCGTGCCAGCGGCTTGCAGGTGCGGCGCATCAGTTGTCGTCGTGACACCGACGGCGGTGTCACCGCGACGCTCGGGGAGGCGAGCTGATGCGCATCCCTCTGGTGGCTTCCCTGGCTTGGCAGGATTACCGCAACGACGCGTGGCTGTCGGCCTGCTCGGTGCTGGCACTGGTCGCCGTGATCGCGCCGTTGCTGGTGTTATTCGGCCTGAAATTTGGACTGGTTAGCAGTTTGACCGAACGTTTGGAGACCGACCCCGCGACCCGTGAAATTATTCCGTTGGGCGGTGGTCGATTCAGCAGCGCATTTGTCGAGCAGCTGGGCCAGCGCCCGGATGTGACGTTTGCACTGCCACGTACGCGGCAGATTGCAGCCACCGCGCAAGTGGGCACGCTGACCCTGGAAATGCTGCCGACAGCGTCGGGCGATCCGTTGCTGGCGGGCGTGCCGATGCCGCGCGGGCTGGACCAGATCGTGCTGAGCCACACCGCCGCCGAAAAGCTCGCGGCGCGGCCAGGCGATTGGCTGGAAACCAGCTTTGCACGGCAAGTGGCGGGGCGCGTCGAGGCTCGGCGCACACGCCTGCAGGTGCTGGCGGTAGTGCCGCTGGAAGCCTTCGCGCGCGACGGGTTGTTTGCTGATTTGAGTTTGCTGGAAGCGGCCGAGGATTACCGCGATGGCCGCGCCGTACCGGCATTGGGTTGGGACGGTGAAGCCGTGGGCGTGAGCGAGCAGCGCGTGTACCCGGCGTTTCGCTTGTATGCGCGCAGCCTGGTCGACGTAGAGCCGCTGCGGGTGTATTTCGCCGGGCAGAACCTGCTGGTGTCGACCCAGGCGCACACCATCGCCCAGGTGCAGTCGTTGAGCCGCAACCTGTCGATTGTGTTCTGGATCATCGCCGGGTTGGCGTTGGCGGGGGCGTTCGCGGCGATCTTCGCCGGGGCGTTGGCTGCGGTGGCGCGCAAGCGTCGGGAATTGTCGGTGCTGCGCCTGCTGGGCTTTTCCACCGGCGCGCTGTTGCTGTTTGTGGTGATGCAGGCGCTGTACAGCGCAGGTTTCGCCGCCGTGCTGAGTGCCGGGCTGTATGCACTGGCCGAGGCGGGGTTGAATCAATTATTCGTGCAGGTGCCGGGCGAACACGCCAGCCACCTGCTGGCGCGTCATTACGCCCTGGCCCTGGTTGCAGTCCTTGGCGTCAGCGCCGTGGCGGCGGCCTGTGGCGGTTGGCGAGTGGCGCGTATCCAGGCTTCTGAAGGAATCAGAGATGTATAAGTTACTGGGCGCCTGTGTGGCGCTGAGCCTGGCCTCGATGGCCTGGGCCGATGAGGCAAGCGACAAGCTCGACAACCCCAAGCCGTTGCCCGGCGACGTCAGCCTGCCGCTGCCGTGCGAAGGCAATATGCTGTTTCGCTACGCCTACGTCCTGGCCCAGGGCACCCTGGACGATCGCGAGATCAGCCTCGGCTATCCCTTTGCCGAAGGTGAAGCCGGCTACCAGCAGTCGTTTATTTCCGGTTACCGCCGCGACTTCATCAACGGCCAGTTCACCCTCAAGGACCTGCCGAAGGAGTGGAACAAAGTCATCGCGCCACTGATGCCGAAGACCGACGCCAAGACCCCGCTCAAGCCCATGCTCTACTTCATCGGCAAGTACGAAGTGACTGCCCGCCAGTACGCCCAGGTGATGTCCCAGGCGCAGTCGCTGGCTAGCGGCGAGCCGGCGCCGGCCTGCGATGTTCCCAGCGGCATGGCCGGGCGTTTGCCCAAGGTCAAGCTCTCGCGCTTTGAGGCCGAGCGCTTCTCGGCGGTGTACAGCGCCTGGCTGATGAAATACCACCGCGACTTGCTGCCGGTCAGCGGGCGCGGTTCGTCGGCGGATGACGGCGGCCTGGGGTTTGTGCGCCTGCCCACCGAAGTGGAGTGGGAGTTCGCCGCGCGCGGCGGCCACGCGGTGAGCCGCCAGGATCTGGAAGGGCGCCTGTTCCCGCGCCGCACTGACGGCAGTGACAGCGACGGCCCGCTAGGTGATTACGCAGTCTTCAACCAGGTCGCCGGTGGCACCGGGCAGGCGGCGCGGCTGATGCCCATCGGCACTAAATTGCCCAACCCGATCGGTATGTTCGATGTGATCGGCAACGCCGCGGAAATGGTTCAGGAGTCTTTCCAGCTGGTGCACGCCGGGCGTCGCCAGGGCACCTACGGCGGCTTTGTGGTCAAGGGCGGCAACTACCTGGAAGGTGAGGGCACGCTGTTCACCGGCATGCGTCGCGAATATCCGCTGTTCGCTGCCGATGGCACCGAGCAGAGCAACGAAACCACGGGGTTTCGCGTGGCGATGGGGGCCTTGTCGGCGCCGCGCTCGCGCTACAAGGAACTGTTCGCGCAGTGGCAGAAAGAAGGTCGACTGGCCTCGCTGACCGACGCCATCGACGATGCCCAGGACCCGACCAAGCGCCTGGACAGCATCATCGCCGCCAGCGCCGACCCCAAGCTGCAGGCCGAGCTGGGGCTGGTCAACGAAGAGCTCAAGCGCAATGTCTCGCTGATCGCCCAGCAACGCGAAGAGGCGGCGGGCAACCTGATCCAGTCGGCCGCGTTGGTGGCCGAGACCATCAGTAACTACAACATCCGCCTGGCCAACCTGCAGAAGAGTCGCCAGCAGGCCCTGGACAACAAGGACGAGGCCAGCGCGCAGCTGTTCGCCACCGCCATCGACAACGGACGCAGTGCCCTCGACGGCGCGGTGGCGATCTACATCGACAACCTGGCCACCGGCACGCGCTACACCGACGCGGTGATCCAGGCACAGTTTCAACGAATCAAGGAAGAGTTGGATCGCAAACCCGTGCTCGGCAAGAGCCTGGTGACGCGCGCAACACTGTTCGTCCGCCATGTCGGCAACTACCGCAAGCAACAGCGGGCCGACCCGGCGACGATCTTGAAGGAATTGCTCGCAGCGAGCGGTCAGCGGTCTTGATCGTTGGCTGTATGGCGAGCTTGGAAGGGACTCAGGCGGCGGTGGGCCGTGCTGGGCAAGTCAAACTTAAAAGAGAACACATCTATGCTTTTTTCCCGTAAGGCGGTTTCCAAGCGTCACTTGCTGCTGATCGCGGCCGGTTTCAGTACCGTGCTGACTGGCTGCGCCACGTCGCCGGCGTCCAAGGTCGCGTCGAGCACCAAGGTCGAGTACTACCCCAACTGCTACGAGCCGGTGCAGCACCTGCGCGCCACCGATTCGGACATGACCAAGTCGGTCGTCACCGGTGCCGCCCTCGGCGCGGCCGGCGGTGCACTGCTTGGCGCCTTGACCGGCGACTCCGACAAGCGCGGCCGCAACGCGGCGATCGGCGCAGCGGGCGGCGCCCTGGCCGGCGGCGCGGCGGGTTACTACACCGAGCGTCAGAAGCAGATCACCGATGACAACCAGCGCATCGCGTCGTACTCCACCGACTTCAACAAAAGCGCCTCCGACATCGACCGCAGCACCGCCTACGCCAAGGCGTCCCAGCAGTGCTACCAGAGCGCGTTCACCAAGCTGGTGGCCGACCGCAAGGCCAAGACCGTCAACGACACCGAAGGCCGCAAGCGCCTGGCAGAAATCGTCGCGGGCCTGAAGGAGTCCAATGACCTGATCGTCGCGGTCAACGGCAAAGCCAGCGAAGACCTGAACAACTACACCCAGGCCTACGAGCAAGACCTGCAGCAGGTAGGCGTGCAGCGCGCCGACGTGGTCACCGTGGCCACCGCCGACACTACGCCGCCCGTGGCCCCTGCCAAAGGCAAGAAAGCCGTGAAGCCAGCGAAGAAGCCTGCGCTGCCAGTGGTGCCTAAAGAAGCGGTAACCACCGAGAAGAGCATCCAGACCGTGCAGGCCAAGCAAGCTGAAAGCAAGCAGGTCGCCAGCGCCGGCAAGGCGCAGATCGAAGGCACCTGCCGCGATCCAAACCTGGCCGACTGGGCACCGGTGCCTTGCCCTAACGTTTAAGCAACATGTTGCTATAAGCGTTAAACGCCAGCCGATCTCCGTCTAAAGTGCGAGATCGGTGGCGTTCCTCGATCAAATCGTTACACTGCTGCGGCCACTCAATAATTACACCGAGGCCGTGTGCATGAAATTTCGTCTTCTGCTGTGGGTGCTGGGCCTGCTGATGGGCAAAGCCAGCCGCACCAATCCTGCTTTCCAGCAACAGCTGGGTGACAAAGACCTGGCGTTCCAGTTGCAGACACTGGACGGCAAGGTTGCCCGTCACTTCATCGTCAAAGACCAGCGCATTACCAGCCACTCGGGTGTTCATCCGACGCCGGCGTTTGCCATCGCGTTCAAGGATGCCGCCTATGGCTTCGCCACGATGCAGGCGAAGAACAAGCAACTGGCGTTCATGACGGGGATTCAGGACAAGTCGATCCAGATCAAGGGCAACCCGGCGCTGGTGATCTGGTTCCAGGGGCTGACCAAGTATTTGAAGCCGAAGAAAAAGAAGAAAACCTGAAGCCACCTTTTTGGCAGGCGATCCTTTTTGTGGCGAGCGGGCTTGCCCCGCGTTGGGCTGCGCAGCAGCCCTCTATTAAGGCCACCGCGTCATTTCATCAGAGTGGGGTGTCAGGTTTTAGAGCCGCTTCGCGGCCCAACGCGGGACAAGCCCGCTCGCCACAATTGCGCTTGAGGGTTAGGCCTGGCTGAACTGCGAAGCCAGCTCACGCAACAGCACCTCGGCATCCAGTACCTTGCCGACAACTTCTTCAGCCTTGTCGCGCGTCAGTCCCAGGCGCTCAAGCAGCGCGTCCGGAATCGCCTCGTCCGGCCCGGAACCGATCCCACGGCTGCGCAGCAGGCGCACGGCCAGGCACACCAGGTTCGGGTACTCGGCGTATTGGCCGTCGTAGGTCGGGTCGTGCTGGAAGCGCAAGGCGGTGGACAGTTCGTCCGGCATGTCCCAGTAGCGCATCAACCAGGCGCCGATCTGCTCACGGCTGATGCCCAGCAAGTGCTGTTCGACATAGCTGTGGCACAGGTGCGGGTTGACCTCCAGGTGCCGGCAGATCAGCGAAAAGTGCGGCGGGAACACGTGGGCCAGCAACAGGTAGCCGAAGTTGTGCAGCAAGCCGGCCAGGTAGGTCAGGCCGGCTTCCGGGCGCTGGGCGCGCGGCATGGCGCGGGTCAGGCCTTCGATCACGGCGGCGGTGTAGATCGACTGGTGCCAGTACGGCGTCGACTGGTGCGGGTGGTCCTTGGGCAGGCTCAGGGTCTTGCCCAGGGCCAGGCCCAGCGCGAGGTTGATCACCAGGTCAAAGCCCAGCACGCGCACGATGGCGTCTTCCACCGAACGGATCTTGCCCGGCGACGCGTAGTACGGCGATGCGGCCCAGCTCACTACCTGCGCGGCCAAGGCCGGGTCGGTCTCCACCACACCGGTGATGTCGTCGATGGTGGCGTTGGGGTCGACCCGCAGCTTGATGATTTTCTGCGCGGTATCGGCCAGCGGTGGAATCTCGATGGTCGCTTCCAGGCGCTGCTGGATCCGGCGGGCAGTGAACGCCTGCATCGCCTGGGTGATTTCCTCGCGGTCATCATTGGGACGATCGAGGTTGGGGCGAATATTACTCAGCGGCTCGCCGAAGTGGCCGGCGCTGGCCTTGGTGAGCATCGTCTTGAATGCGTCGCTGGTGATTTCCAGCAGCAGCCCGGCTTCGCCCGAATGCACCAGCAGGCTCGGCTCGTCGAGCAGGCTGCCTTCATACAGGCACGGCGAACTGGTGAGTGGCGGCAGGCCCGGCAGCAGGCTCAGGTCATGCTTGCCCAGCATGCGTTCAACGCGGTCCGGCGACACGGCGGTGAGGCGGCGCCCGGTGAGTTCGGCGAGGCGGTTGAGATCGAGCAACTGGTTCTGCGGGAACAGCACCATCAGTGCGCCCACCGCATCTTCCAGCAGCACGGCCTGGACCTTTCGCGCAGGATTCAGGCCCGGTTGGTCGGCAACTTCCGTGTAGCTGACGGCGAGCTTAGCGAGCAGAGCCCGAATGACCGGCGGGGCGGTCAGTGGGGCTGTGGCGAGGGCAACTTCTGACATGGCCTGATCCAATTTCCTACAGTCACCGAAGTATAACCAGCTTGATACATATGTTGGTCGACTAACTGCGGTTTGTGACGCGGTTAGCGAAGGGGCCGGGCGTTCTGGCGCTATCGCCGGCAGGGAGGGTCAGACCTGGCCGTATTGTTGGCCGTGGCGCAACCAGCGATCCAGCAGCGGGCTGACGTGGTCCGGCCAGCGCTCGAGCAGCGCCTGCGCGGCATCGCGTACGGCGGGCAGCAGGTCGGCGTCGCGCATCAGGTCGGCGACCTTGAATTGCAGCAGGCCGGTCTGGCGCGTGCCGAGCATTTCGCCGGGGCCGCGCAGTTCGAGGTCTTTCTCGGCGATGACAAAACCGTCGTTGGTTTCGCGCATGATGCCCAGGCGCTGGCGGCCGATCTGCGACAGCGGTGGGTGGTAGAGCAGCACGCAGTGGCTGGCCGCGCTGCCCCGGCCGACGCGGCCGCGCAATTGGTGCAGCTGCGCCAGGCCCAGGCGTTCGGGGTTTTCGATGATCATCAGGCTGGCATTGGGCACGTCCACGCCGACTTCAATGACGGTCGTGGCGACCAACAGTTGCAGGTTGCCAGCCTTGAACTCGGCCATCACCGCGGCCTTTTCCACGGGTTTCATGCGGCCGTGGATCAGCCCGACCTTGAGTTCGCCCAAGGCGCTGGTGAGGTCTTCATAGGTGGTTTCGGCGGCCTGGCAGGTCAGCTCCTCGGACTCCTCGATCAGTGTGCACACCCAATAGGCCTGGCGGCCCTCGGCGCAGGCTCCGCGCACGCGCTCGATGACTTCGACGCGGCGGGTGTCGGTGACCAGCACGGTGTTGACCGGGGTACGGCCGGGGGGCAGTTCGTCGAGGATCGACGTGTCGAGGTCGGCGTAAGCGCTCATGGCCAGGGTGCGCGGGATCGGGGTGGCGGTCATGATCAACTGGTGCGGGCTCATGCGTCCGCCCACGCCTTTCTGGCGCAGCGCCAGGCGTTGTTGCACGCCGAAGCGGTGCTGTTCGTCGATGATCACCAAGGCCAGGTTCTTGAATCGCACTTCGTCCTGAAACAGCGCGTGCGTGCCCACCACCATGGGCGCGCCGCCGGCGATTTGCTCCAGCGCTGCTGCGCGGTTCTTGCCCTTGAGCTTGCCAGCCAGCCAGGCCACTTCCAGGCCCAGCGGTTCAAGCCAGCGCTTGAACGTGATGAAGTGCTGCTCGGCGAGAATCTCGGTGGGCGCCATCAGCGCCACTTGGTAACCGGCCTCCAGGGCCTGCAGGGCCGCGAGGGCCGCGACCACGGTCTTGCCTGCGCCCACGTCGCCCTGGATCAGGCGCAGCATGGGTTCTTTCTGGCTCAGGTCGTAGGCGATTTCATTGCCTACGCGCTGCTGGGCACCAGTCGGCGCAAAACCGAGGTTGGCCAGGTATTGCGCAGGCAGGCGCGTGGCCTTGGGCATGGCTGGCGCGCGCAACGAACGCATGCTTTCGCGCAGGCGTTGCTGGGACAGTTGGTGGGTCAGCAACTCTTCGAAAGCCAGGCGGTGCTGGGCCCAATGATGACCGAGGGCCAACTCGTCGACGTCGGCGTCGGCCGGCGGGTGATGCAGGTAGCGAATCGCATCGTCCAGCGGCGCCAGTTGGTAGTCGCGGGCCAGCTCCAGGGGCAGCCAGTCGGGCAGGCTCTTGGGGCCGAGCAGGGTCAGGGTTTGCATGCACAGCTGGCGCAGGCGCTGTTGGGTCAGGCCTTCGGTCAGCGGGTAGATCGGGGTGAGCGTGGTGTCCACCGGTGGCGGCTCGTCGCCGGTGATGGCGCGGTATTCCGGGTGGTAGATCTCCAGGCCGGACGCGCCGGGGCGAGCTTCACCGTAGCAGCGCACGCGGGTCCCGCGCTTGAGGCCTTCTTTCTGGGCGTTGCTGAAATGGTAGAAGCGCAGGCTCAAGCCGCCGGTGCCGTCCTGCAGGCGCACGACCAGACTGCGGCGCTTGCCCATCACCACGTCGGCGCCGCTGACGGTGCCCTCGACCACTGCATCCTGCCCAGGGCGCAAATGGCCAATCGGCACCACGCGGGTACGATCCTGGTAACGCAGGGGCAGGTGGAACAGCACGTCCTGGAGGTTTTCCAGGCCGACCTTGGCCAGCTTTTCAGCCATGGCCTCACCGACACCCTTGAGTGCCGTCACCGACACCTGCGACAGCTCAGTCATACCGTTAATCAGCTCGCAGCAGGCGGCTTGGCCACCGAACACAGGCGGATCGAGTCCGCGAGGATCTCAATGGCCTTGGGCCGTGGGAAGCTCGCGCGCCAGGCGATCGCCACGGTACGAAACGGCACCGGTGGCGTCAGTGGGCGTACTTCGATCACGCCGGGGGCGTAGTGATGGCTGTCCACCGCCGACAGCGGCAGGATCGAAATGCCCAGGCCGGAGGCGACCATGTGGCGGATGGTTTCCAGGGAGCTGGATTCCACGGTGGTGTGCTTGGCGCCGTCGTTGCCTTTGGTCAGGGTCGGGCAGGCTTCCAGGACCTGGTCGCGGAAGCAGTGCCCTTCGCCGAGCAGCAGCAGGCTCTTGTCATTGAGCAGGCCGGCGTCGATGGTGTCTTTTTTCGTCCACGGGTGGGAGGCCGGCATCAGCACGTAGAACGGCTCGTCGTAGAGCGGCAGGGTCAACACATCCGCTTCATTGAACGGCAGGGCGATGATGATCGCGTCCAGTTCACCGTTGCGCAGCTTGTCGCGCAGGATGTGGGTGAAGTTTTCTTCGATATAGAGCGGCATCTGCGGCGCGACGCGATGCAGTTGCGGGATCAGGTGCGGGAACAGGTACGGGCCGACCGTGTAGATGGCGCCGACTTTCAGCGGTGCGGTCAGCTGGTTCTTGCCGGCCTGGGCCAGTTCGCGAATGCTTTGCGCTTGCTCCAGCACCTTCTGGGCCTGGGCCACGATACCTTCGCCCACGGGGGTGAGGCGCACGGCGCTCTTGCTGCGCTCGAAAATCAGCACACCGAGTTCGTCTTCAAGCTTCTTCACGCCCACCGACAGCGTCGGCTGGCTGACGTGGCAACGCTCGGCCGCATGGCCGAAGTGCTGCTCTTGGGCGAGGGTAACGATGTAGCGTAATTCTGTAAGAGTCATAGCGGGCGTCCATGAGGTTGCGAGCCAAGCATACCGGCTGCAATCGATAGACGCACGTTATCAGAACTTTGGAGGGGATTGAGCGGGGAGTGGGGCGGATTTTGCTGAAGTGACAAAAACAATCTGGGCTTGCCCGCGATGCACACACCTCGGTCTATCCGTTGCACCGAGGTGATGCTATCGCAGGCAAGCCAGCGCCCACACAAGTTGACTCCCGCAATCCTTAGCGGCGGCGTTTCTCGATGTTGTACACGAACGGTGCAACGATCTCGATGCTGCCGCCCTTGAGCATGTCGGCCGGAGGCTTGGGCAGCGGCTGGGCACGACGGATCATGTCCAGGGTGGCGCGGTCCAGGTCGGCGTTGCCGGAGCGGCCCACCAACTCGTAGGACAGCACATTGCCGTCGGCGTCGACCACAAAGCGCAAGCGGTTCAGGCCTTCCTTGCCACGCGCCTGGGCACCTGGCGGGTACTTCTTGTATTTCTGCAAGTGAGCCAGCAAGGTGCCTTCCCAGGACGCCTTGGCCGCGACTTGCTGCGGCGACGGGCCTGGAACCGGCTGGGCCGATTTCTCAGCCGGCGCGTTGGTCGGCGGAGCGTCGCTCGGCGGCTCTTCGGACGGTTTCTCCTTGGGCGGCTCGGGCTTTTTCTCCACCGGCTTGGGCGGTTGTGGCTTGGGCTTGGGCTTGACCGGCTTGGGCACCTGGATCGTCGGCTTGGGTGCCTCGGCCAGTTTCGGCAGCGGCAGCTCTTCCACCGGCGCCGGTGGTTGCGGCGGCGTTACGACTTTGGGCGGAGCCGGCGGCGGCGGTGCAGGCATCGGTGACAGGTCGATGACCATGGCGGCCGGTGGCAACTGCACGGTATGCGGCGCCGACCAGTGGAGCGCGATGGCAATCGCGACGGCATGCACGCCCAGCACGACGGCGAGGCTGGTGCCATAACGCGTCAGTTTGTGGCGCGTCGTGATCATTTTTTGGCTGCCGTCTCGAGTCCGACCAGGCCCACCTTGAGGTAGCCGGCTGCCCGCAGGGCATCCATCACGCTCATCAGGTCGCCGTAGTCCACGCCCTTGTCAGCCTGGAAGAAGATCGTCGTGTCTTTCTTGCCTTGGGTCTTGGCGTCGAGCACCGGCCCCAGGGTTTCAGCCTTGACTTCTTCTTCGCCCAGGAACAGGCGTTGGTCCGCCTTGACGCTGAGGAAGATCGGTTTCTCTGGCCGCGGCGCCGGCTTGGCGCTGGAGGCGGGCAGGTCAACCTTGATGTCCACGGTGGCCAACGGTGCTGCCACCATGAAGATGATCAGCAGCACCAGCATCACGTCGATAAATGGCGTGACGTTGATTTCGTGGTTCTCGACGAGTTCGTCGTCGCCTTGATTCAAATGCAGGCCCATGGCCGATTACCCCACTTTCACCATGTGCGGTTGCGAGCTGCGCTCGGTAGGCAGGTGATCGAGGTCGCGGCTGACCAGCAGCAGGACTTCTGCCGACGCGTCCGACACCTGGGCCTTGTAGCCGGCGATCGAACGGGCGAAGACGTTGTAGATCACCACCGCAGGAATTGCCGCAACCAGGCCCAGGGCGGTTGCCAGCAGGGCTTCGGCGATGCCCGGGGCAACGACGGCGAGGTTGGTGGTCTGGGTTTTGGCGATGCCGATGAAGCTGTTCATGATGCCCCATACGGTACCGAACAGGCCGACGAAAGGCGCGGTGGAACCGATGGTCGCCAGCACGCCGGTGCCGCTGCTCATGTTACGACCGCAGGCGGCTACCAGGCGCTCCAGGCGGAAGGCCACGCGCTCCTTGATACCTTCTTTTTCGCGGGTGTTGGCCGACAGGCGCATTTCTTCCAGCGCGTCGTGCACCAGGGTGTTGGCCAGGGTGCCCTTCTTGGTTGCCGTCTCGCTGGCTTCCTTGAGGGTGGTGGCTTTCTTCAGGTGGACGATCTCGGTGCGCAGGCGACGCTTGGCGCCCAGCAGCTCGAAGCCCTTGGCGATCCAGATGGTCCAGGTGATGATCGAGGCGATGGCCAGGCCGATCATCACGGCTTTCACCACCACGTCAGCGTTCTGGTACATGCCCCACGGCGACAAGTCGTGGGCCATGCCCAGGGTGTTGTCTTCTTCCAGGACCACACCGGTATCGTCAGCGGGAGCGGCTGGATCTGCAGCCTGGGCCGGGTCGGTGGCGGCTGGCGCAGCGGCTGGAGCAGCCGTGCTGTGCTCGGCTGCCGGGGTCGTGGCGGGTGCGGTGGCGTCAGCGAATGCGGCGGTCGGTGCCAGCAGTACGCTGAACAGCAGCGCAGCAATCGCGCGCCAGGCGCGGGATGGGCTGTGAAGCTTGGTTGGCGAAGCGGGGTTTGTATTACGTGTCATGCTGGCCGGACCTGAGTAAAGAAAATGAGTTGAGCGTCCTTCCAGGCCTGGGGGCCGAGGACAAATGGGCGGTTATTATTGCAAGTAATTCTTGTTAACAGAAGTAATACAGTTACTTTATTTGTCCTTTTTGTGGCCGCCTGTCATGTGTGAAGGCTAACCTAGACCTTTCTGTACGGAGTTTTCTGATGTCTGCGCCTTCTGTTGTGATTGCCGGTTGTGGCGATGTGGGTAGTCGGCTGGCTAGCCAATTGCTTGCCTCGGAATGGGAGGTTTATGGCCTGCGACGTGATATTTCACGCCTGCCCGACGGGGTGATCGGCATCGCCGGCGACCTGTTCAAAAAGGATTGCCCTGACACCTGGCCGATCGGCGGGGTGGATTACCTGGTGTATTGCGCCGCCGCAACGGATCACGATGAGGCCGGCTATCGCGCAGCCTACGTACAAGGTTTGCAGCACGTGCTGGAGTGGCTGGGCGACTACGGCCAGGTGCCGAAACACCTGCTGTTTGTGTCCAGCAGCAGCGTCTACGGGCAGCAGAACGGCGAGTGGGTCGACGAAACATCCGAGACCCAGGCGAAGGGCTATTCCGGCCAGGTAATGCTGGAGGCCGAGCAAGTCGCGCTCAACAGCGGTATCCCCGCCAGCATCGTGCGCCTGACCGGCATCTACGGCCCGGGCCGTGAGTGGCTGTTGAGCCAGGTCCGGCAGGGTTACCGCGTGGCGATCGACCCGCCTTTATATGGCAACCGGATTCACGCGGACGATGCCGCGGGCCTGTTGGCTTTTTTGCTGCGGCACGTGGAGCAGGGCGGTTCGCTGGACAAGGTCTACATCGGCGTCGACGACGCGCCTGCGCCATTGGCGGAAGTGGTGGGCTGGTTGCGTGAATACCTGGGCGTGACCGAGTGGGCCGCCGACGCCAGTGTGCGTCGTGCCGGCAGCAAGCAGTGCAGCAATGCCCGCGCCAAGGCGCTGGGCTGGAAGCCGGCCTACCCAACCTATCGAGAAGGCTACGCGTCGATTCTCAAAGGCTGAAACACGGCCAGAGAATGTGGACTCTGGCTTGCCTGCGATGACGGTGGCACATCCAGCAAAGCGGGTGACTGGTAAACCGCTATCGCAGGCAAGCCAGCTCCCACATCGGGGCCGCGGTGCTCCAGCCAATGCGCAGGGCTGGAAGCCGACTTACCGAGAGGCTACGCGGCGATCCTCGAGGATTGAAACGCGGTGAAAATGTGGGAGCGGGCTTGCTCGCGAATGCGCAGTGTCAGTCACTGAATATGTTTCTGACGCACCGCTTTCGCGAGCAAGCCCGCTCCTGCATTCAGTTCAGCGCTCGGCCACTTATTGCTTTTCCAGCAACCACTGGCGAGGGCCTGGGGTGAACGAGGGCACTTCGTCTGTCTGGGCAGTGTTGATGGCCTGGAAGATTTCCAGCTGCTTGCCCTTGCGCACGAAGATCCACGGGTTGCCCTGGCCGTTGAGCTGCAGCCAGATACTGTCGTAGCCGCCGCTCATGGAGGCGCAATCGCCCGCCAGGCACAGTGAGTACTGATCCACATTGGGCAGGCCCGCGACCTTGCCGTTGGCCTGGAACTGCACGATGGCGCCGTTGCCGAAGCCGTCCGTGATCTTCCAGTCGCCGCCCATGTAGGCCGCATACAGTGCCCGCTCGAAGTTGGCGCCCAGGGGCGCACCCTCCGGGGCCGGGTCTTTGGCGCGGGCGAACAGTTGCTCGGGCTCGTTATCGTTGGCCACCTGCAGCAATTGCTTGCCTTTGCGCTTGAGTTCGGTCGCGGAGCTGCCGTAGAAGTCCACGCTCCAGGCACCGGATTTTTCGCCGAGCAACTTGCCCTCGGCGACTTCGAAACCGTTGTAGTAGCGCGCCTGCGAAGCCTTGGTGTTGATTTCCCACTCAAGGTTCGGGCCGTAGCTTTGCAGCGCTTCACGCAAAGGGCCGCCCTTGGACGCCGCGTCGATGGCGGCCTGGTTGATCCAGGTACCGCTCACATCCACATCGGCAGGGTTGCTGGCGCAGCCGCCGAGCAACAGGGCGAGCGTTGATAGGGCTACAAGCGCTTTGCGCATCATGAAATCCTTCTGAAACGAAGTCGGCGCAGCTGGGGAAGCTGCGCCGGGTGTTTTACTCGATGACCAGGATCGCGTCCATCTCAACCTGCGCACCCTTTGGCAGGGCGGCAACGCCAATGGCGGCGCGGGCTGGGTACGGCTGTTCGAAGTACTTGCCCATGATCTCGTTGACCTTGGCGAAGTGGCTCAGGTCGGTGAGGAAGATGTTCAGCTTGACGATGTCCTTGAACGAACCGCCAGCCGCCTCGGCCACCGACTTGAGGTTTTCGAAGACCTGTACAGTCTGTGCTTCGAAGCCTTCAACCAGTTCCATGGTCTTTGGGTCCAGCGGGATCTGGCCGGACATGTAGACGGTGTTGCCCGCCTTGATGGCCTGGGAGTAGGTGCCGATGGCGGCCGGGGCCTTGTCGCTGGTGATAACGGTCTTGGTCATGAGTGACTCCTTGTAAGAGGTGGGTTATGCACGCATACGGGTGATGCGGATCACACCGGTCAAGGCGCGCAGTTTCTTGATCACGCGGGCCAGGTGCACGCGGTCGTGCACGCTGACCACCAGTTGGACCACGCTGATGCGACCATCACGCTCGTCCATGCTGATTTTCTCGATATTGCCGTCGGCCGCGTTGACGCTGCTGGCCAGCAGGGCGATCAGGCCACGCTGGTGCTCCAGCTCTACCCGCAGCTCGACATTGAATTCGCCGGTGACATCCTTGGCCCAAGAGAGCTGGATGCATTTTTCCGGGTTGTGGCGGATTTCGCTGATATTGCGGCAGTTGTCCAGGTGCACCACCATGCCTTTGCCCGCCGACAGGTGGCCGACAATCGGGTCGCCCGGGATCGGCGTACAGCACTTGGCGTAGCTGAGCACCAGGCCCTCGGTGCCGCGAATCGCCAGTGGGCCTTCCGGGCTTGGGAGCTGTTCGCCTTCGCCGAGCAGGCGGCGGGCGACCACGTAGGCCATGCGGTTACCCAGGCCGATATCTTCCAGCAGGTCTTCGATGGTTTCCTGGCGATACTCATGCAGCATCGCTTGCACGCGCTCTGCAGGAATCTTGTCCAGGGCGCTGTCGAAACCGTTGAGCACTTTGTTCAGCAGGCGTTCGCCGAGGCTGATGGATTCGGAACGGCGTTGCAGTTTCAGGGCGTGGCGAATATGCGTACGCGCCTTGCCGGTGACCACGAAATTGAGCCAGGCCGGGTTCGGGCGAGCGCCTGGAGCGCTGACGATCTCGACCGTGGAGCCGCTTTGCAGCGGTTCGGACAGCGGCGCGAGACGACGATTGATCCGACAGGCAATGCAGCTGTTGCCCACGTCGGTATGCACCGCGTAGGCAAAGTCGACAGCCGTGGAGCCTTTGGGCAGCTCCATGATCCGGCCTTTTGGCGTGAACACGTAGACCTCGTCCGGGAACAGGTCGATCTTCACGCTTTCGATGAATTCCAGGGAGTTGCCAGCACGTTGCTGCATCTCCAGCACGCCCTTTACCCACTGGCGGGCGCGGGCATGCGTGCCTTTTGGCTGCTCGTCGCCGGTGGACTTGTACAGCCAATGGGCGGCAATGCCGTTGTTGGCCATCTCTTCCATTTCGCGGGTGCGGATCTGGATCTCGATCGGCACTCCGTGCATACCGAACAGCGTGGTATGCAGCGACTGGTAGCCGTTGGCCTTGGGAATCGCGATGTAGTCCTTGAAGCGCCCCGGCAGGGGTTTGTACAAATTATGTACAGCGCCGAGCACGCGGTAGCAGGTGTCGACCTTGTCGACGATGATCCGGAACGCGTACACATCCATGATCTCGTTGAAGGCCCGGCGCTTGCCGCGCATCTTCTTGTAGATGCCATAGATGTGTTTCTGCCGGCCGCTGACTTCGCCTTCGATCTCGTCGATCGCCAGGCAATGGCTCAGCGACTCTTCGATCTTGTTGACGATTTCCTTGCGGTTGCCCCGGGCGCGCTTGACCGCCTGGTAAATGCGCGCCGAGCGCATCGGGTGCATGGCCTTGAAGCCGAGGTCTTCGAACTCGATACGAATGGCGTGCATGCCCAGCCGGTTGGCGATGGGCGCGTAGATTTCCAGGGTTTCCTTGGCGATGCGCCGGCGCTTTTCGCCGGACAGCACTTCCAGCGTGCGCATGTTGTGCAGCCGGTCGGCCAGCTTGACCAGGATCACCCGGATGTCCCGGGCCATGGCCATGGCCATCTTCTGGAAGTTTTCCGCCTGGGCTTCGGCCTTGGTCTCGAAGTTCATCTGGGTCAGTTTGCTGACCCCGTCGACCAGTTCGGCCACGGTTTCGCCAAATTGCGCGCTGAGCGCTTCCTTGGCAATGCCGGTGTCTTCGATCACGTCATGCAGCATCGCGGCCATCAGGCTCTGATGGTCCATGTGCATGTCGGCAAGAATATTTGCCACCGCAAGGGGATGGGTGACATACGCCTCGCCGCTGCGGCGGCGTTGGCCGTCGTGGGCTTGTTCGGCGTAGAAATACGCTCGGCGGACCAGGTTGACCTGGTCTGGGCCGAGGTAGGTCGATAAGCGATCGGCGAGGGCGTCTATGCTCGGCATAGGAATGGCTCCTGCCGTTGGCTGTGACCCTGCGCCGTGCTACGTCGACCAGGCATAGGCTTAGACGGCCTCGTTGGACTCGTCCTCGAACGCTGCAAACAGCGGTTCGTCTTCAACGATTTCGGCGTTGGCGATGAACTCGTAGCTCATCAGGCCTTCAGCGATTTCACGCAGCGCTACAACGGTAGGCTTGTCGTTTTCCCACTGGACCAGGGGCTCTTTGCCGCCAGTGGCCAGTTGACGGGCACGCTTGGTAGAGAGCATGACCAGCTCAAAGCGGTTATCCACGTGTTCTAGGCAGTCTTCAACGGTTACGCGGGCCATGGTATTCCTCGGAGCGAATGCAAGATGCGCGCTGCCCGGTTGGGCGAGCGGACTAAACAGTTTAAAAAATCACCAGCGTTTAGGGAAGCGCTGATTTTTCCCGCGTCCTCGCAAAACCGCTACAAGTGCCAATGTAAAGCCCTTGCAGCGGTTTTGGGAAGAGCCATTCAGCCGAGCAGTTCGGCGAGTAATTTGCCGAAACGTTGCTGTTGGCGCTTTTGCTGGAGTTGATTGGTGCGGAAAATCGCCTTCAAATCATCCAGCGCGTGGGCAAAATCGTCGTTGATGATCAGATAGTCGTAGTCGACGTAGTGGCTCATTTCGCTGACGGCTTCACGCATGCGGCCTTCGATGATCTCGTCGCTGTCCTGGCCACGGTTGGTCAGGCGCTGGTGCAAAGCCTCAAGCGACGGCGGCAGGATGAAGATCGAGCGCGCCTTGGGCATCAGTTGGCGCACTTGCTCGGCGCCCTGCCAGTCGATTTCCAGGATCAGGTCGTGGCCTTCATCCAGGGTCTGCTGCAGGTGGCTTTGCGAGGTGCCATAGAGGTTGCCGAACACTTCGGCGCGCTCGAGGAAGTCGCCGTGCTCGATCATCTTGACGAACTCGGTGCGCTCGACGAAGTGATAGTGCACGCCGTTCACTTCGCCCGGGCGCATGGCACGGGTGGTGTGGGAGACCGAAATGCGGATCTGCTCGTCGGCGTCGGTCAGGGCCTTGACCAGGCTGCTTTTGCCCGCGCCCGAGGGGGCGGAAATGATGTAGAGGGTGCCGGTACTGTGGGTCATGGAGGTTGCCTTACTCAATATTCTGTACTTGTTCGCGCATCTGCTCGATCAACACCTTGAGGTTGACCGCTGCCTGCGTGCTGCGCGGATCGAATGCCTTGGAGCCCAGTGTATTGGCTTCGCGGTTGAGTTCCTGCATCAGGAAGTCCAGGCGCCGACCGGCGGCACCGCCGGACTTGAGGACGCGGCGCACTTCGAGGATGTGGGTGCTCAGGCGGTCCAGTTCTTCGGCGACGTCGCTTTTTTGCGCGAGCAGCACCATTTCCTGTTCCAGGCGAACCGGGTCCAGGTCTGCCTTCATGTCGGTGAAGCGGTCGAGGACCTTCTGGCGCTGGGTGGCAAGCATCTGTGGCACCAGTTCGCGCAGGGTCACCACGTCTGCTTCGATCGAGGTCAGGCGCTCGTTGATCAGGCGGGCCAGTTCGGCGCCTTCGCGTTCGCGGCCAGCCTTGAGCTCCTTCAGACCCTGGTTGAACAGGGCAAGGGCTTCGGCATTGAGGGCTTGCGGATCGGTGGCGTCGGCCACCAGCACGCCAGGCCACGCCAGCACTTCCAGGGGGTTGAGCGCGGCCGGCTGCTTGATCAGGCTGGCGATGGTTTCGGCAGCGGCAACCAGTTGCGCAGCGCGCTCGCGGTCGACCTGCAGCGGCTTGCCGGTGGTTTCCTCGGTGAAGCGCAGGGTGCATTCCAGCTTGCCGCGGGAGATGCCCTGGCGCAGCGCTTCACGCACGGCCCCTTCGAGGTCGCGAAATGATTCGGGCAGGCGCAGGTGCGGTTCCAGGTAACGGCTGTTGACCGAGCGCAGTTCCCAGCTCAGGGTGCCTTGTACGCCGGCTTTTTCGACGCGGGCGAAGGCGGTCATGCTGTGCACCATGGAGGTACCTCGCGATGCAGTCCCGCATAACGGGCTGGTGGATGGGTTGCAGCCGACCGGCTGCGAAGGCGCAGGAGTGTAGCGCAACGGCGTGGGAGGCCCCAAACGCTGGCGTTAACAAAGCATGACAAACCGCCCATTCGTAACCGAATTTTAAGAAGTGCCCCGAATCGGCTCGCGGCTCTATAATGCTCGGCAGTTTTTCGTCCTCAGTACAGGTATCCCCTATGAAACGTCCAAGTGGTCGCGCTGCCGATCAGCTCCGCTCGATCCGCATCACCCGCAACTACACCAAACACGCCGAGGGATCCGTACTGGTCGAGTTTGGCGATACCAAGGTGATCTGCACCGTCAGCGTCGAAAATGGCGTACCACGTTTCCTCAAGGGCCAGGGCCAGGGCTGGTTGACTGCCGAATACGGCATGCTGCCGCGCGCCACTGGCGAGCGTAACCAGCGTGAAGCCAGCCGTGGCAAGCAAGGCGGGCGTACCCTGGAAATCCAGCGCCTGATCGGTCGCTCGCTGCGCGCCGCCCTGGACATGTCCAAGCTGGGCGACGTGACCCTCTACGTCGATTGCGACGTGATCCAGGCCGACGGCGGTACCCGTACCGCGTCCATCACCGGCGCCATGGTGGCCCTGGTCGATGCGCTGAAAGTGATCAAGAAGCGCGGCGGCCTGAAAGCCGGCGACCCGCTCAAGCAGATGATTGCCGCTGTCTCGGTGGGCATGTACCAGGGCGAGCCAGTGCTGGACCTGGACTACCTGGAAGACTCGGCCGCCGAGACCGACCTGAACGTGGTCATGACCAGCACCGGTGGTTTCATCGAAGTGCAGGGCACCGCCGAAGGTGCGCCATTCCAGCCGGCCGACCTGAACGCCATGCTCGCCCTGGCCCAGAAAGGCATGACCGAAATCTTCGAACTGCAGAACGCCGCCTTGGCTGACTGAACCCGCCTCAAGGAGAAGCGCCATGAATGACAACCAGATGCTGGTGCCCACGCCTTCCTACGAAGTGCGCCAGGCGGCAATGCTGTGCCATCTCGCGGCGTTTCTCGGGTTTGTGTTCCCCTTCGGCAGCGTCGTCGGGCCGCTGATCCTGTGGCAGATGAAGAAGGAAGTGGACCCGTTCATTGATGACCAGGGCAAGGAAGCCTTGAACTTCCAGATCACCGTGGCCATCGCCTGGATAGCCTGCATCGTGCTGGCCTTCGCGGTGGTCGGGTTTTTCCTGATGTTTGCCCTGGCGATCGCCACCGTGGTGCTGACCATCATTGGCAGCATCAAGGCCAACAAGGGGATCGTCTATCGCTACCCCTTGACCTGGCGTGTGATCAAATAATGAGCGCCCACAAAAAAACCGACAGTGATGTCGGTTTTTTTGTGCCTGGCAAAAGACCTCAGATGGTCAGTGTCCAGTCGTAGTCCACGATCAGTGGCGCGTGCTGCGAGAAGCGCGGCTGGCGCGGCAAGCGTGCACTGCGCACGAATCGACGCAGGCCCGGAGTCAGCAACTGATAGTCGAAACGCCAACCCAGGTTGAGCATCTCCGCCTGTTCGTTGTCCGGCCACCAACTGTACTGGTCGCCTTCGCGACTGACTTCGCGCAGGGCATCCACATAGCCCATGTTGCCGACAATCTCGTCCATCCAGGCCCGTTCCGGCGCCAGGAAGCCCGGGGATTGCTGGCTGTCGCGCCAGTTCTTGATATCCAGCTTCTGTTGCGCCACGTACAGCGAGCCACAATAAATGTACTCGCGACGTTTGCGTCGCTGTTTATCCAGGTAACGGGCGAAATCGTCCATTAGCTTGAACTTCTGGTTCAAGTCTTCATCGCCGTTCTGCCCCGAAGGAAGCAGCAAGGTCGCGATGCTGACCTTGTCGAAATCGGCTTGCAGGTAGCGCCCGTAGCGGTCGGCTGTCTCGAAGCCGAGGCCGCTGATGACCGCCTTGGGTTGCAACCGCGAATACAAAGCCACGCCACCTTGGGTGGGCACTTCGGCATCGCAGGCATAAAGGAAGTAGCCATCCAGTTGGAAGGCTGGGTCGTCCAGTTCAAAGGCGGAGGCGCGGGTATCCTGCAGGCAGATGACGTCGGCATTCTGGGCTTGCAGCCAACTGAGCAAACCACGCTCGACTGCAGCCTGAATACCATTAACGTTCACACTGATGATCCGCATAAATGGCCCCAAAAATCGCGTGCGTGTATGATACACGCCGTCTACCTAATTAGCTAAATCCGTGGTATCTGAGGCTTTTTTCATGCAGGCGTATCAACGCGATTTCATTCGTTTTGCCATCGATCGCGGGGTTTTGCGCTTCGGTGAGTTCACCCTGAAGTCCGGGCGCACCAGCCCGTACTTCTTCAACGCGGGCTTGTTCAACTCGGGTTCGGCCCTGGCTCAGCTGGGTCGTTTCTACGCGGCAGCCATCGTTGACAGCGGCATTTCCTTCGACGTGCTGTTTGGCCCGGCCTATAAGGGCATTCCCCTGGCGGCCGCGACCGCCGTGGCGTTGGCTGAACATCATGAGCTGGATCTGCCGTGGTGCTTCAATCGCAAAGAAGCCAAGGCTCATGGCGAAGGCGGCAGCCTCGTCGGGGCTGCGCTCAAAGGCGACGTGCTGATCATCGACGACGTGATCACCGCTGGTACTGCGATCCGTGAAGTGATGCAGATCATCGCTTCCCAGGACGGCGCCAAGGCCGCGGGTGTGCTGATCGCGCTGAACCGCCAGGAACGCGGCAACGGTGAGTTGTCGGCAATCCAGGAAGTGGAACGTGATTTCGGCATTCCCGTGGTCAGCATCGTGTCGCTGAACCAGGTGCTGCAGTTCCTGGAAGATGATCCACAGCTCAAGCAGCATCTGCCGGCTGTACGTGCGTACCGCGAGCAATACGGCGTCTGATACCGGGCCTATAGGAGCTGGCTTGTGTGGGAGCGGGCTTGCTCGCGAAAGCGTCAGGTCAGTTAGCGCATGTGTCACTGACAGACCGCTTTCGCGAGCAAGCCCGCTCCCACAGGGGGATGCATTTAGCAGTTGGATTGCGATCGCATGCATAAAAAAGCCCCGCTCAATTCGATTGAGCGGGGCTTTTTTGTTTTTGCTTAAGGACGCTTGCGGTTGCTGATCAGCGTGCCCATTCCGGTATCGGTGAAGATTTCCAGCAGTACCGCGTTCGGAACCCGGCCATCGATGATCAACGAGCTGCCCACGCCGCCTTGCACCGCTTCCAGTGCGCAGCGGATCTTCGGCAGCATGCCGCCGTAGATGGTGCCGTCAGCGATCAGGTCGTCGACCTGTTGGGTGGTCAGGCCGGTCAATACCTTGCCTTCCTTATCCAGCAGGCCGGCGATGTTGGTCAGCAGCATCAGCTTTTCAGCCTTGAGTGCCTCTGCCACTTTACCGGCTACCAGGTCGGCGTTGATGTTGTAGGACTCGCCATTGGCGCCCACACCGATCGGTGCGATCACCGGAATGAAGTCGCCCTTGACCAGCAGGTTCAGCAGGTCGGTGTTGATGCCGATCACTTCGCCCACTTGGCCGATGTCGATGATTTCCGGCTGGGTCATTTCCGGCGTCTGGCGGGTCACCGTCAGTTTTTTCGCGCGGATCAGCTCCGCGTCCTTGCCGGTCAGGCCGATGGCGCTGCCGCCGTGGCGGTTGATCAGGTTGACGATGTCCTTGTTGACCTGGCCACCGAGGACCATCTCCACCACGTCCATGGTCTGCGCGTCAGTGACACGCATGCCATCGATGAAGTGACTCTCGATCGACAAGCGCTTGAGCAGGTCGCCGATTTGCGGGCCGCCGCCGTGGACCACTACCGGGTTGATCCCCACGGCTTTCATCAACACGATGTCGCGGGCAAAGCCGGTTTTCAGCTCGTCGCTTTCCATGGCATTGCCGCCGTACTTGATCACCAGCGTCTTGCCGACATAGCGTCGGATGTAAGGCAACGCTTCGGACAGGACCTTGGCAGTATTGGCAGCGGCTTCGCGTTCGAGGGTCATTCAGGGCTCCGGTAAAAAATCAGAACGGTAATTGGAGATCAGGGGCAACACGTTTCAACTGGGCGTGGAACACGTCCTTGATGCGCTGCAACTCAGCCTCGGTATCCGCCTCGAAGCGCAACACCAGCACCGGTGTGGTGTTGGATGCGCGCACCAGGCCCCAGCCTTTGGCGTAATCGACTCGCACACCATCAATGGTGGTCAGGTTGGCGCCTTCACCCCATTGCGCATCGTGCAGTGCGTCAATGATGCTGAATTTGCTCTCCTCGGTCACATGGATATTGATCTCTGGCGTAGAAATATCGTTCGGGAAGGTCTCAAACAGCCCTTGCGCGGTGGATTTTTCCTTGCTGAGGATCTCCAGCAGGCGCGCAGCACTGTAAATGCCGTCGTCAAAGCCGAACCAGCGTTCCTTGAAGAATACGTGACCGCTCATTTCGCCGGCCAACAGGGCGCCGGTTTCCTTCATTTTCTTTTTGATCAACGAGTGACCGGTCTTCCACATTAGCGGGCGGCCGCCATATTCCTTGATCAGCGGGGTGAGACGGCGGGTGCACTTGACGTCGAAAATGATCTCGGCGTTGGGATTGCGCGCCACCACGTCACGGGCGAACAGCATCAGCAGGCGGTCCGGGAACACGATCTCGCCGGTTTCGGTCACCACGCCCACGCGGTCGCCGTCGCCGTCGAAGGCCAGGCCGACGTCGGCGCCGGTTTCCTTGACCTTGGCGATCAGGTCGACCAGGTTTTCAGGCTTGCCGGGGTCCGGGTGGTGGTTGGGGAAGTGGCCGTCGACATCGCAGAACAGCGGGATCACTTCGCAGTTCAGGGCTTCGAGCAGTTGCGGGGCGATCACGCCGGCTGCACCGTTGCCGCAGTCCACCACGACTTTCAGGCGGCGCGCGAGTTTGACGTCGCGGGTGATTTCATCGGAGTAGCGCTGGAGGATGTCGACCCGGGTGATGCTGCCTTTGCCGCTGGTCAGGTCGTTGGTCTTCAGGCGCTGATGCAAGGCCTGGATCTGTTCGTTGGCGAGGGTGTCGCCCGCGATGACGATTTTGAAACCGTTGTAGTCAGACGGGTTATGGCTCCCGGTCAGCATCACGCCGGACTTGCCGGCCAGCACGTTGGCGGCGTAGTACAGCGCAGGCGTAGGCACCAGGCCGACGTCGCTGACATGGCAGCCGCTGTCGGCCAGGCCCTGGATCAGTTGCTCCACCAGCTCCGGGCCGGACAGGCGACCGTCACGGCCGACCGAAACATTGGGCTCACCCTGGGCCTGGCTCTGGGAGCCGATGGCGCGGCCGATCCAGTAGGCGGTTTCGGCGGTCAGGGTCTTGGGCACCACGCCACGGATGTCATAGGCGCGAAAGATGCTGTCGGGGAATGTCGGGGCTACTCGGGCTGCGGTACTCATCGCGGGGGGAAACTCCATCTGAAGGGGGCAAGGCTGGCCTTAAAGTGGCGGACCGGCAGGCTCAAACTGAAGGGTATGACGGTGTTTTCGGCAGAGAGTTCGTGGTGCAAAAATGCCATCGGCGCTTGCGATCCGACTGTTACGCGCTGTAATGCATTGATTTCAAAGGGGAAATCTTGATGATTAAGTCCGCGCATTCTTCGTCCTGAAAAGCCTTGCGGTGGGCGTCGAGCCGGGCAGTGACGCCCGGCCAGAATCAGCTTAGTCAGTGACTGCCGGAATGCCCAAACCCCCCTGCGCCACGTTGTGTTTCATCGAATTGCTCAACCAGTTCGAAATGCGCCTGCACCACGGGCACCAGCACCAGTTGGGCAATGCGCTCGCCGACTGCGATGTTGAACGCGGTCTGGCCACGGTTCCAGCACGACACCATCAGCTCGCCCTGGTAGTCGGAGTCGATCAGGCCCACCAGGTTACCCAGCACGATCCCGTGTTTGTGGCCCAGGCCGGAACGCGGCAGGATCAGCGCCGCCAGGCCTGGGTCGCCGACGTAGATCGACAGGCCGGTGGGAATCAGGATGGTCTGGCCCGGCTCGAGGACGGTGTCTTCCTTGAGCATGGCGCGCAGGTCCAGGCCGGCGGAGCCCGGGGTGGCATAAGCCGGCAGTGGGAAGTCGGTGCCGATGCGTGGGTCGAGGATCTTGGCTTGCAAAGCGTGCATGGAAATTAAACCTGGTTCAGCCGTTGGGCGATAAAAGAGATCAGTTGGCGGGCAATCTTGCCCTTGCTGGTCTGGGCGAAAACGGTGGCGTGCAACTCGCGGTCGATCACGCTGATGGCATTTTCCTCGCTGTTGAAGCCGATGCTCGGGTTGGCGACATCATTGGCAACGATCAGGTCGAGGTTTTTGTCTTTCAGTTTGCGTGCGGCGTAGTCCAGCAGGTGCTCGGTCTCGGCGGCAAAGCCGACGCTGAACGGACGGTCCGCACGCGTGGCGATGGTGGCCAGGATGTCCGGGTTACGCACCATTTGCAGGAGCAGGCCGTCGCCGCTCGTAGGGTCTTTCTTGAGCTTTTGCGGGGCGACGACTTCCGGGCGGTAGTCTGCAACCGCAGCGGACGCGATAAACAAATCACAGGGAATAGCCGCCTCGCAGGCCGCCAGCATGTCCCGCGCGCTGACTACGTCGATTCGCGTGACGCGATCGGGGGTCGGCAAATGCACCGGGCCGGTGATCAGGGTGACGCGTGCGCCTGCCTCGACCGCGGCTTCGGCCAATGCGAAGCCCATTTTTCCTGAGCTATGGTTGGTGATGTAGCGCACCGGGTCGATGTTTTCCTGGGTCGGGCCGGCGGTGATCAGCACGTGCTTGCCGGTCAGGGCCAGGTGCTGAAAGCACTCGGCGGCGCACAGCGCCAGGTCAGTGGCTTCGAGCATGCGGCCCATGCCGACGTCGCCGCAGGCCTGGCTGCCGGAGGCCGGGCCGAACACCTTGAGGCCACGGCTTTGCAGGAGTTGAGTATTGGCTTGGGTGGCCGGGTCGCGCCACATGGCCTGGTTCATGGCTGGGGCGATGGCGACGGTGGCGTCGGTGGCCAATACCAGGGTGGTCAGCAGGTCATCGGCGATGCCCTGGGCCAGGCGGGCGATCAGGTCGGCAGTGGCCGGGGCGATCAGTACCAGGTCGGCCCATTTGGCCAGCTCGATATGGCCCATGGCAGCTTCGGCCGCCGGGTCCAGCAGGTCCAGGTGAACCGGGTGCCCGGACAAGGCCTGCATGGTCAGCGGGGTGATGAACTCACTGCCGCCGCGGGTCATGACCACGCGCACTTCGGCGCCCTGGTCCAGGAGCCGGCGGACCAGCTCTGCGCTCTTGTAGGCGGCAATGCCGCCGCCGACGCCGAGAACGATGCGTTTCCGATACAGACGCTGCATTGGTTTGCCTTTCCAGTTCAGTGATGCCAGTTCAGTGACGCGTGCGATGCCCCCTCCCCAGGTGAAATCGCATGCAAAAAAGAGGGCCTACGATAACACAGCGCCTGCCGTGCAACAGCGGCGTACATGTGGCGCACAGGGAGAGGGAGGTGAGATGAGTATTCGCGATTGGCCATTGGCAGAACGGCCGCGGGAGAAACTTCTGGAGTGGGGGGCGGCGAGTCTGTCCGACGCCGAGTTGCTAGCAATCTTCCTGCGGACCGGGGTTTCCGGCAGGAGTGCAGTGGACCTGGCGCGCCATCTGTTGGCGCAATTTGGCGGCCTGCGCCCGCTGCTGGAAGCCAGCCAGACGCTGTTCAGTCAGCATCTGGGCCTCGGCCCGGCGAAGTTTGCGCAATTGCAGGCCGTGCTGGAAATGTCCCGACGGCATCTGGCCGAGCGGCTGCGCAGCGACTCGGTGTTGGAAAATCCGGTGGCGGTGCGCGATTACCTCAAGGCCCTGTTGCGCCATGAACCCCACGAGATCTTCGGCTGCCTGTTCCTGGATTCAAAGCACCGGGTGCTGGGTTTCGAGGCGCTGTCCCAGGGCACTATCGACGCCGCGACCGTTTATCCCCGGCAGGTGGTGAAGCGCGCCTTGGCGTACAACGCTGCGGCCTTGATCTTGTGCCACAACCATCCATCGGGGAGCGTGGAGCCCAGCGCGGCTGATCGAAAATTGACCAAGCTGCTGCAAAAAGCCCTGGAAGTGGTGGATGTGCGGGTGCTGGATCACATCATCGTGGGCGATGGTGACCCACTGTCGATGGCCGAATATGGATGGATGTAAGGGCTTTCAGCAGGAGCCGGCGTGCTGGCGATGACATCCGCAAAATCACCAGGGATTTAACGGACGCCATCGTCGGCAACTCGGCTTCTACAAGAGGATGGTCAAGGTTTCACGCTGACCTTGGAGAAATCCTGGCGCCCGAACGGGCTCACCTGGTATCCCTCGACGTTCTTGCGCGCCAGGGCAAACGCCGTCGGGTATGCCAGCGGTAGCCACAGTGCCTGCTGCTGGATCTGTGCCTGGGCCTGCTGATACAGCTTGCTGCGCACGCCTTGCTCGTTGGTGGTCTTGCCGGCGCTGATCAGCTTGTCCAGCGCCGGGTCGCAGTAACGGGCGAAGTTGGTGCCGGATTTTACCGCCGCGCACGAGAACTGCGGGGTCAGGAAGTTATCCGGGTCGCCGTTGTCGCCGGCCCAGCCCATGAACAGCAGGTCGTGCTCGCCGGCCTTGGCGCGGCGAATCAATTCGCCCCATTCGATCACGCGAATCTCGGCCTGGATGCCGACCTTGGCCAGGTCAGCCTGCAGCAATTGCGCGCCGAGGTTAGGGTTGGGGTTCAGCAGGCTGCCGGTGGGGCGTGTCCAGATCGTGGTCTTGAAGCCGTCCTTGAGGCCGGCGCGGTCCAGCAGTGCCTTGGCCTTGGCGAGGTCCTGTGGATAACCCGGCAGGTCCTTGGCGTAGCTCCAGGTGTTGGGCGGGTAGGGGCCGTTGGCGGCTTCGGCGGTGCCCTCAAACACGGCCTTGAGGTAGCTGGCCTTGTCGAAGGCCAGGTTGATCGCCTGGCGCACTTCGGGCTTGTCCAGTGGTGGGTGCTGGCTGTTGATGGCGACGAAGGCGGTCATGAACGCGGCAGTCTTTTCTACCTTGAGTGCGGGGTCCTTCTCGGCCTCGCCGACATCCAGGGGCTTGGGCGACAGGGCGATCTGGCATTCATCGCGATGCAATTTCTGCAGGCGCACGTTGGCGTCAGGGGTAATGGCGAAGATCAAGTTATCCACAGCCGGTTTGCCGGCGAAGTAGTCCGGGTTGGCCTTGTAGCGCACCACGGCGTCTTTCTGGAAACGGCTGAAGATAAACGGGCCGGTACCGATTGGCTGGCTGTTTAGTTTTTCCGGGGTGCCGGCCTTGAGCAGTTTGTCGGCGTATTCGGCCGGGTAGATAGAGGCAAAGCCCATGCTCAGGGCGGCGAGGAAGGTGGAGTCGGCGTGGTCCAGGGTAAAGCGCACGGTCAGCGGGTCGAGGGCGTCGATCTTCTTGACCAGGGTGGGCAATTGCAGGGACTGCGCATGCGGGAAACCGCTCTGGGCGATCTGGTGCCATGGGTTGGCCGGGTCGAGCATGCGTTCGAAGCTGAAACGCACGTCTTCGGCGGTCAGTGTGCGGCTTGGGGTGAAGTAGTCGGTGCGATGGAATTTCACCTCCGGGTGCAGCTTGAACGTGTAGGTCAGCCCGTCTGGCGAGACTTCCCAGCTGTCCGCCAGGCTGGGCACCAGTTTGCCGCTGGCGGCGTCGTAGTCCACCAGGCGGTTCATCAGCACGTCGGCCGAAGCGTTGGTGGTGGTCAACGAGTTGTATTGCACCACATCGAACCCTTCGGGGCTGGCCTCGGTGCAGACGCTCAGGTTGCTGGCGGCAGATGCCAGCGGCGCGATAAATAGAGGGGCTAGCAATAGCGGTAGGGCAGCGAGGCGCATGTTCGGTTTCCTTTGCAGATCGAAGGCCCATCTGCGAGTGCAGTCTGGAAAAGTCCTACCGTAGTGGTCTGCCGGATAAATGACTAGCCCATTTTTGCCTGTGCTTTTGCCTCAAATGCTGTTTTGATGGCGCCTCAGCGCGTTTCGTCGTGCGCTTTGCCGCGCGCAATGCCGCTGTAAATCATTCTGTGCGACGAGCGGTCGGCTGTTGCAGCGGCCCCTCCTGGCAACGGTTCGGGCGTCTGTCGCCGAGATTTACGCCGTGAAAAACACACGGGCTGTTGTTGCACTGGGGTCTTTCTGGTATAAAGCAGCGCTCTTTTCTAGGGGCCCGGTTCCTTCGCTTGTAGGTGTAGCCGGTAAGACCCTAAAGAAACGCGGCGCCTGGCGCCAAATGACTGAGAGATTAAGCGGCCAACCCATGCCGGGTTGGGCATGTGGTTTTAGAGGGCTGAGGCATGTCGAGAGTCTGTCAAGTTACCGGTAAGGGTCCGGTGACTGGGAATAACATTTCCCACGCAAATAACAAAACCCGTCGTCGTTTCCTGCCGAACCTGCAGCATCACCGCTTCTGGGTTGAAGAAGAGAAACGTTTTGTACGCCTGCGTGTATCCGCCAAAGGCATGCGCATCATCGACAAGCGTGGCATTACTGTCGTGCTGGCCGAAATCCGCGCCGCTGGCAAGATCTAAGGAGCTCTATCATGCGTGAATTGATTCGAATGATCTCTAGCGCCGGTACTGGTCACTTCTACACTACCGACAAGAACAAGCGTACTACCCCGGACAAGCTCGAAAAGAAAATGTTCGACCCGCGCGTTCGCAAGCACGTGATCTACAAAGAAGGCAAAATCAAGTAATTGATTTTCCTCCTTGTGAAAAAGCCCGTATCTCACGATACGGGCTTTTTTTTGCCTCGGATTTGCCTGATCAGGCTTTCTGCTCGAACACCACGTAGATCTTGCGGCACGGCTCCAGCACTTCCCAGGTGCCGCTGAAGCCGGCGGGGATCACGAATCGGTCGCCGGCGCGCAAGGTCTTGGCGTTGCCCTCGGCATCGCGCAGCACGGAAACACCCTGCACGATCTCGCAGTACTCGTGCTCGGTGTAATTGACCTTCCATTGCCCGACTTCACCTTCCCAAACCCCGGCACTCATCTGGCCGCATGGACTGTTGTAGTGGTTGTAGATCGTTTGCTCGGGGTCGCCCTTGAGGATTTTTTCCGCGGCGGGGCGGTAGCGGTCTGGGGCGGTGTTGGCCTGGCTGAAGTCGACGATGTCCTGGATGCTCATGTGCGTGTCCCGTCTGGCCTGCGGTTGGAGAGCCCAAAGTCTATGTTTATTAAAATGAACATCGCAAGGGTGTTTACCGGCGTTATGTCAAATATATTGAAACATCCCCAGCCGCTGGTTTAGGGTGGTAGCCGCCTTGAGCCGAACAGCAGGCTGGCCGGGCAAGAATTCTTTGAGGCTGCCGGGGGACATCACCTGGCCCTTGTATTCAATAAGAGGAGGACACTCGCATGACCACCCTGACCCGTGCCGACTGGGAACAACGCGCCAAGGATCTGAAGATCGAAGGTCGCGCCTACATCAACGGCGAATACACCGCCGCCGCTTCCGGCGACACCTTCGAATGCATCAGCCCGGTCGATGGTCGCCTGCTGGCCACCGTTGCCAGCTGTGACGTCGCCGACGCCCAGCGTGCGGTAGAAAATGCCCGCGCCACCTTCAATTCCGGTGTGTGGTCGCGCCTTGCGCCGGCCAAGCGCAAAGCCACGATGATTCGTTTCGCCGCGCTGCTCAAGGACAATGCCGAAGAGTTGGCGCTGCTCGAAACCCTCGACATGGGCAAGCCCATCAGTGACTCCCTCGGCATCGACGTGCCCGGCGCTGCCAACGCGCTGAGCTGGAGCGGCGAGGCGATCGACAAGATCTACGACGAAGTCGCCGCCACCCCACACGATCAACTGGGCCTGGTGACCCGCGAGCCAGTGGGTGTTGTCGGTGCCATCGTGCCGTGGAACTTCCCGCTGATGATGGCCTGCTGGAAACTCGGCCCGGCGCTGTCCACCGGTAACTCGGTCATCCTCAAGCCGTCTGAAAAATCCCCGCTGACCGCCATTCGCATCGCGGCCCTGGCTGTTGAAGCCGGTATCCCGAAAGGCGTTTTCAACGTGCTGCCGGGCTACGGCCATACCGTGGGCAACGCGCTGGCGCTGCACATGGACGTCGACACCCTGGTGTTCACCGGTTCCACCAAGATCGCCAAGCAGCTGTTGATCCGCTCCGGCGAGTCGAACATGAAGCGCGTGTGGCTGGAAGCCGGTGGCAAGAGCCCGAACATCGTGTTTGCCGATGCGCCGGACCTGCAAGCCGCCGCCGAATCCGCCGCCGGGGCGATCGCCTTCAACCAGGGCGAAGTCTGCACTGCGGGTTCGCGCCTGCTCGTCGAGCGCTCCATCAAGGATAAATTCCTGCCGCTGGTGATCGAGGCCCTCAAAGGCTGGAAGCCGGGCAATCCGCTGGACCCGGCGACCAACGTCGGCGCATTGGTGGACACCCAGCAGATGAACACCGTGCTCTCGTACATCGAAGCTGGCCATGCTGACGGCGCCAAGCTGGTGGCGGGCGGCAAGCGCACCCTGGAAGAGACCGGCGGCACCTACGTCGAGCCGACGATTTTCGACGGTGTGACCAACGCTATGAAGATCGCCCAGGAAGAAATTTTCGGCCCGGTGCTCTCGGTGATCACCTTCGACAGCGCTGAAGAGGCGATCGCCATCGCCAACGACACCCAATACGGCCTGGCCGCAGCGGTGTGGACGGCGGATATCTCCAAGGCGCACCTGACTGCCAAAGCCCTGCGCGCCGGTAGTGTGTGGGTCAACCAGTACGATGGCGGCGACATGACTGCGCCGTTTGGTGGCTTCAAGCAGTCGGGCAATGGTCGCGACAAGTCGCTGCACGCGTTCGACAAGTACACCGAGCTGAAGGCGACCTGGATCAAGCTGTAAGCCTGTAGGCAACACCGCCGGCCAAATGTGGGAGCCGGCTTGTGTAGGAGCTGGCTTGCCGGCGATAGCATCACCTCGGTGCAACTGAAAAACCGAGGTGCCTGCATCGCGGGCGAGCCCGGCTCCCACATAAGCCCGCTCCCACGCTGTTTTGTGTGAACTCGAAAATTATCCACAGGAGCGTGGACATGCGTTGGGCGACTTACTTCGCCGTGCTGGCCTCGGTGCTCAGCGTCGGCCTGGCGCTGGGCGTGAGCATGCCGTTGGTATCGCTGCGCCTGGAGGGCTGGGGCTATGGCAGTTTTGCCATCGGCGTGATGGCGGCGATGCCGGCCTTCGGCGTGCTGCTGGGTGCGAAAGTCTCCAGCCGGCTGGCCGCGTGGCTGGGCACCGCCAACCTCATGCGCCTGTGCCTGTGGGCCGGCGCGGTGTCTATCGGCTTGCTGGCGATACTGCCCAGCTATCCGGTGTGGCTGGTGCTGCGCCTGATGATCGGGGTGATCCTGACCATCGTGTTCATTCTCGGTGAAAGCTGGATCAACCAGTTGGTGGTGGAGCAGTGGCGCGGCCGCCTGGTGGCCCTGTATGGCTGCAGCTACGCCTTGAGCCAGCTGTCGGGGCCGTTGCTGCTGGGCCTGATTGGCACAGACCATGACTACGGTTTCTGGGTCGGCGTCGGCTTGTTGATGGTCGCACCGTTGCTGTTGCTGGGGCGCTCCGGCGCGCCGACTGCCGAGTCGTTCAGCGTGACCTTCGGCGACCTGTGGCGCTTCTGCCTGAGCCTGCCGGCGATTGCCTGGGCGGTGGCACTGTTCGCCGCCTTCGAGGCGATGATTCTCACCCTGCTGCCGGTGTATTGCCTGCAACAGGGCTTCACTGCCGAGATTGCCCTGGCGATGGTCAGCACAGTGGTGGTCGGCGATGCGTTGCTGCAGTTGCCCATCGGCGCGTTGGCCGATTACCTGCCACGGCGCACGCTGTTCCTGGGTTGTGCGCTGCTGTTGCTGGTCTCGAGCCTGGCGATTCCGCTGTTGATGCACACGCCGCTGATCTGGCCGGTGTGGGTGCTGTTCGGGGCGAGTGCCGGTGGGTTGTTCACGCTGTCGCTGATCCTGATCGGCGAGCGCTACCGCGATGACGCGCTGGTGCGCGCCAATGCCCACGTGGCGCAGCTGTGGGGGATCGGATGCCTGATCGGCCCTCTGGTGGCCGGTGCCGGCAGCCAGTGGATCAGCGGGCATGCACTGCCGTTGCTGATGGCGGCGGGCTCGCTGGGCCTGGTTGTGCTGTTGCTGCGTCAAGGCGCATTCGGCGCCGCACAACCGGCCTGACTTGAAATGCATTCACCGTAGGCGCTGGCTTGCCAGCGCCCACAGTTGATTTGTGTCGTTTTAGAGCATGCGTTCCAGCCCCACCGAGGTGGCGAACCAGGCATTGAAGCGACGCCACCAACTGCCGGGTTCTTCGGTGATTGTGTGTAACTGGCCGTTATCTTCGGTCACCCACACCACGTTGCCGTCCTGCAGTTTCGCCTCATAGCTCAAGGCTGGGGCCATGCCTTGCAGCGCCAGGTTGCGCACGTGTTCCGCCAGTTCGGGGCTGTCGACCAGCACGCCGACTTCGGTGTTCCACAGCACTGAGCGCGGGTCGAAATTGAACGAGCCGATAAACGATTTCGCGCGATCGAAGATCATCGCCTTGCTGTGCAGGCTGGAGTCCGAGCCGCGAAAGGTGCCGCGTCGGAACAGGTGCGGCCCACTGCCTGCGCTGGGGTCGCCCGGTTGGCGGCGCAGTTCATAGAGTTTCACCCCATGCTCCAGCAGCGCCTTGCGGTAGGGCGCGTAGCCGCCATGCACGGCGGGCACGTCGGTGGCTTCCAGGGAGTTGGTGAGCAGGCTCACCGACACACCGGCGTCGGCGCGCCCGGTCAGGTACACCAGGCCCGGTTGCCCCGGCACGAAGTACGCCGAAATCATCATCAGCTCGTGATTGACGCCCTCAAGTTCCGGCGCCAGCTGTGTGGTGAGCAGCAATCGCGGGTCCGGATCGGCTTTGGCCAATACCTTGCTCGGTGCGTCCCACAGCGCCTGGTTCCAGGCCCAGATCAGCTCGCGGCGCCAAGTGTCCATGCGCGGTTGGGTCTGGTAGGTGCGCAAGCGGTTGTACAGCGCGTGATTCTGCTGGCGCGACTCGGCCAGGGAGTCTTGCAGGCGTACACGGGCAGCGGCCAGGTCGCCTTTGGACGGCGTGTTGGCGACAAAGTCGTCGATGGGCTTGCTCAGCGCGCTGTTCCAGTACTGGTCGAAGCTGTGGCCGAGTTGCTCGGCCACCGGCCCGACGCTGAGCATGTCGATGTCGGTGAAGTTCAGGTTGGGCTCGGCATCGAAATACTCATCGCCCAGGTTGCGCCCGCCAACGATGGCCACGCTGTTATCTGCCAGCCACAGTTTGTTGTGCATGCGCCGGTGTTGCAGCGACAGGTTGAACAGTCGCCCCATGGCCCGCGTCACGCCGGTGCTGCGCCCCAGGTGCAGGGGGTTGAACAGGCGGATCTCGATCTTGGGATGAGCGGCGAGGGTGGCGATGATCTGGTCGAGACCGTCGCTGGTGGTGTCGTCGAGCAGGATGCGCACGCGCACGCCACGGTCGGCGGCCTTGAGCAGTTCATCCACGAGCATCCGCGTGCTGATGCCGTCGTGGACGATGTAGTACTGCAGGTCGAGGCTGGTCTGGGCATTGCGGATCAGCTCAGCGCGGGCCATGAACGCTTCGCTGCTGTTGGGCAGCAGGCGAAAGCCGGAGCGACCTTGATAGGGCGCCGCCTGGGCCTGGATCGAGCGACCGAAGGAAGACTGCTCAGCGGGCAGGGCATCGCTGGGGATGCGTGGGGAATCGATGGTTGCGCAGCCGCCCAGCGTCAATGCGCCCAGCAGTAAAAACGGTAAAAGCCGTCGAATCATCAAGGGCACTGCTTCCAGGTCAGGGCGGTTGTGGGTATATGACGGCTATTTTCGGTGAAAGGTCAGTCTGCAACCTCGGCCAGCATCTTGATTGCGGCGGCACCGACCTTGCGTACCGCTTCTTCGATCTGCGGGGTTGGCTTGGCAGCGTAGTTCATGCGCAGGCAATTGCGGTACTTGCCGGACGCAGAAAAGATACTGCCTACCGCCACCTGTACACCTTGTTCCATCAGGACGCGGTTGAGCTTCAAGGTATCGAAGCCTTCCGGCAGCTCGACCCACAGCATGAAACTGCCTTGCGGGCGGCTGGCGCGGGTACCTGCCGGGAAATAACGGCTGACCCAATCAAGCATCAAGTCGCGATTGCGCTGGTATTGGGTGCGCATCCGCCGCAAATGCGGTTCGAAATGGCCGCCCTTGAGAAACTCTGCAATCGCAATCTGCGGCTGGGTGGCGGTGGAGCCGGTGCTGATGTATTTCATGTGCAGCACCCGCTCGAGGTAGCGTCCCGGCGCGACCCAGCCAATGCGCAGGCCCGGCGCGAGGGTTTTCGAGAACGAGCTGCACAGCAGCACGCGGCCGTCTTCGTCGAAGGATTTGATGGTGCGCGGGCGCGGGTAGCTGTAGGCCAGTTCGCCATACACATCATCTTCGATGATGGCCACGTCGAAACGCTGGGCCAGGGTCAGCAACGCCCGTTTGCGCACCTCGGGCATGATGTAGCCGAGCGGGTTGTTGCAGTTGGGGGTCAGCTGGATGACCTTGATCGGCCACTGCTCCAGCGCCAGTTCCAGGGCTTCGAGGCTGATCCCGGTGAGCGGGTCGGTGGGGATTTCCAGGGCTTTCATGCCCAGGCCCTTGAGGGTCTGCATGGCGCCGTGAAAGCTCGGCGAGTCCACTGCGACGATGTCGCCCGGCTCGCAGATCGCGTGGATGCTGGCCGACAGCGCTTCATGGCAGCCGGTGGTGATCACGATGTCTTCGGCGGTGAGTTGGCAACCGGAATCCAATGACAGCCGTGCAATCTGCGCGCGCAGCTCCATACAGCCAAGGATGTTGTCGTAATACAGCCCTGGCAGATCCTGGCGCCGGCTGACGCGTGCAAGGCTGCGCAGCAGCGGCTTCAGGGTGGGCGACAATACATCCGGCATGCCGCGACCCATCTGTATGACATCTTTGCGCGGTACTGCGCGAATCAGCTCGAGCACCTGGTCCCACTGGGAAATCTCCACCGGCCGTTGGGCCGGGCGACCGATCTCGGGCAAGGCCGGCAGCTCACGGCTGACCGGTACAAAGTAGCCGGACTTGGGCTTGGGCATGGCCAGACCGTTGTCTTCGAGCATCCGATACGCCTGCTGCACGGTGCTAAGGCTGACCCCATGTTCGACGCTCAAGGCCCGCACGGAGGGAAGTCGATCACCGGGGCGATAGAAGCCTTGCTCGATGCGCGTGCCCAGCAGTTCGGCGAGATTGATGTAAAGCGTCATGGCGGTCGCTCCCGGGAGACCAGTACAGATACGGGGAAAATACAGGATTCAGCCGCGCATAGGCAGTGTCTGTATGGATTTAATAAAAGTTGGTTGAATCTGTAATGGTTTTGCCCGCTCACCCATTCTAGTCACTCATGGCAACAGGCAATTGAGGGGCAAGACAATGAACGGCATGAGCGATGTGCGACTGATGTTACACAGTCAGGAATTGCAGGCAGGGCAGGAGCGGGCGACGGCGCCGCGCGATATCAGTCGCTGGAGTCTGTTCTGGCACCGCCGCCACACGCGCAAGGCCTTGCTGCACCTGACCCGCGAGCAATTGCGTGATGTCGGATTGTCTGCTGAACAGGCGCGCCAGGAGGGGTTGAAACCGTTCTGGCGGGATTGATCAGAGCAGCTCTTTGAAGCGATGCCAGAGCATGCCCAGCGCCAGCAGCGGCGAGCGCAAGTGCTTGCCGCCGGGGAAGGTGATGTGCGGCACCTGGGCGAACAGATCGAAACGCCCCTGTTGCTGGCCGCTGATGGCCTCGGCCAATAGCTTGCCCGCCAGGTGCGTGGCGTTGAGGCCGTGGCCCGCATAGGCCTGGGCGTAATACACATTGGGTTGATCGGCGAGCCGGCCGATCTGCGGCAGGCGGTTGGCGCCGATACCGATCATGCCGCCCCACTGGTAATCGATGTTCGCCTCGGCCAGCTGGGGGAACACTTGCAACATCTTCGGCCGCATATAGGCGCCGATATCCTTGGGATCGCGTCCGGAATAGTGGCAGGCACCGCCGAACAGCAGGCGACGGTCGGCGGACAGGCGGAAGTAATCCACCGTCACGCGTTGGTCGCACACCGCCATGTTCTGTGGCAACAGCTCGGCGGCCTGGGCTTCGCTCAACGGCTCCGTGGCGATGATGTAGCTGCCGGCGGGCAACACTTTGCCGCTCAAGTGGGGGTTGAGGCCATTGAGGTAGGCATTGCAGGCCAGTACCAGGGTCTTGGCGCGTACATTGCCGTGGGCGGTGTGTACGTTGACTTCAGGGCCGTAGTCGATGCGCGTGACTTCGGACTGTTCGAACAGCTTCACGCCCAATTGCTGCGCGGCGGCGGCTTCACCCAGCGCCAGGTTCAACGGGTGCAGATGGCCGGAGCCCATGTCGATCATGCCGCCCACGTAGCGTTGGGAGCCGATCACACTGCCCATTTCGCTGGCTTGCAGCAGGCGCACCTCATGGCGATAGCCCAGGCTGCGCAGTTCTTCGGCGTCTTCGGCGAGGCCTTGCAGGTCCCGCGGTTTGTTGGCCAGGTCGCAGTAGCCCCAGGTCAGGTCGCAGGGGATCTGGTAGCGCTCGACGCGTTCACGCACGATCTCCACGGCTTCCAGGCCCATCAGCTTTATCTGTCGCACGCCGTCGCTGCCGATGATCGGGGTGAATTGCTCCAGGCCGTGGCCGACGCCGCGAATCAGCTGGCCGCCATTGCGCCCACTGGCGCCCCAGGCGATCTTGCGCGCTTCCAGCAACACCACGCTGAAGCCGCGCTCGGCCAGCTCCAAGGCGGTGTTGAGCCCGGAGAAACCACCGCCGACCACGCACACATCGGCGCGCACATCACCCGTCAACACCGGGTAATCGGGCTGCGGCACGCTGCTGGCGGCGTAGTAGGAATTGGTGTGCCGGGCGCTGGCAGTCATCGGGAGCATCCCTGTTTGGAAAATTTGACGCAGGATACAGCGGTCGGACGAAGCTGTCTGCGCAGAGCGTTTTGCGTCAGAATCCACGCCTATTCGCCGTTCGGTACGTGTTTCGATGAGTTGCAACAGTCAGAAAATCAGCGCGCTGCGTCGACAGATTCCTTCGTTCGAGTGTGTCCCCGGTTGCCATGATTGCTGTGGGCCGGTGACGACTTCGCCCGAGGAAATGTCGCGCCTGCCACGCAAGACTGCCGCCGAGCAGGACGCGGCCATGGATGAGCTGAACTGTGTGCACCTGGGCCCCAATGGCTGCACCGTGTATGACGAGCGCCCGCTGATCTGTCGCCTGTTCGGCACGACGAAGACCTTGCCATGCCCGAATGGGCGGCGGCCGGTGGAGCTGATTCACCCGCGGGTCGAGAAGCAGATTCACGAATACATGGCGAGCACCCGGCAGGTGCTGGTGTAACCCGCTCAAGCGGTAGACGCAGGCCTGCCGATGAAGATATCGACGGTAAAATCGCTAGCGCCGGCAAGCCGGCGCCTACAGTGATCTGCGCTGTGAGGTCAGTCCGGGATCGGCAGGTTCAGGCTCTCTTTCACCTCTTCCATCACGATATAGCTCTTCGACTCCCGCACGTGGGGCAGCTTGAGCAGGATATCGCCGAGCAATTTGCGGTACGAGGCCATCTCGGAAATCCGCGCCTTCACCAGGTAGTCGAAGTCGCCTGACACCAGGTGGCATTCCAGCACGTGGGGCAGTTTCAGCACGGCGCGGCGGAACTCTTCAAAGGTATCGCCGGACTTGTAATCCAGGCTGATCTCGACAAATACCAGCAAACTCCCCTTCAAGTGCTGCGGATTGAGCCGTGCGTTGTAGCCCATGATGATCCCTTCACGCTCCAGCCGACGGACCCGCTCGGTGCACGGCGTGGTCGACAGCCCGACCTTTTCTCCCAGCTCCGTGAACGAAATACGCCCATCGGTCTGCAAGATGCGCAGGATATTGCGGTCGATCTTGTCCAGCTCCCGCTTGGTCTGGGTGTTGGTACGCATAGGGGATACGCCTCTGTGAAAAGGGTTTTTGCCGAGAATTGTCGCCAAATATAGGCATTTATATAGTGAAATGCACTGGCGATTGCTTTTTATACTGCGCCCATCATTGCTCGAATAACACACGTCAGCGGCTAAGCCCGTGATGAGGATATAAAAATGCGCGTTCTGGTCTTGGGTAGCGGCGTCATTGGTGTGACCAGTGCCTACTATTTGGCTCGGGCCGGTTTCGAGGTGGTTGTCGTCGACCGCCAGCCCGCCGCGGCCATGGAGACCAGTTTCGCCAACGCCGGCCAGGTGTCCCCAGGTTATGCGTCGCCATGGGCCGCGCCGGGCGTGCCGCTCAAGGCCATCAAGTGGTTGCTGCAGCGCCACGCGCCCCTGGCCATCAAGGCCACCGCCGATATCGATCAATACCTGTGGATGGCGCAGATGCTGCGCAATTGCACCGCCAGCCGTTATGCGGTGAACAAAGAGCGCATGGTCCGCCTGTCCGAGTACAGCCGCGACTGCCTCGACGAATTGCGCGCCGAGACCGGCATTGCCTACGAAGGCCGCAGCCTGGGGACTACCCAGCTGTTCCGCACCCAGGCCCAGTTGGATGGGGCTGCCAAGGACATCGCGGTCCTCAAGGAGTCCGGCGTTCCGTTCGAACTGCTCGATCGCGCCGGCATTGCCCGCGTTGAACCCGCCCTGGCCAGCGTCACCGATATCCTCGCCGGTGCCCTGCGCCTGCCGAACGACCAGACTGGCGACTGCCAGATGTTCACGACGCGCTTGGCCGACATGTGCAAGCAGTTGGGTGTGGAGTTCCGTTTTGAACAGGACATCCAGCGCCTCGACTACGCCGGCGACCGCATCAACGGCGTCTGGATCGACGGCAAGCTGGAAACGGCCGACCGCTACGTGCTGGCGCTGGGCAGCTACTCGCCGAAGTTGCTCAAGCCGTTGGGGATCAAGGCCCCGGTGTACCCGCTCAAGGGTTACTCGCTGACCGTGCCGATCATCAATCCGGCGATGGCCCCGACGTCGACCATTCTCGACGAGACCTACAAGGTCGCGATCACCCGTTTCGACAACCGCATTCGCGTCGGCGGCATGGCTGAAATAGCCGGTTTTGACCTGTCGCTTAACCCGCGTCGGCGCGAAACCCTGGAGATGATCGTCAACGACCTTTATCCTCAGGGCGGCGATTTGACCGAAGCCACATTCTGGACCGGCCTGCGCCCGACCACCCCCGACGGCACGCCGATTGTCGGTGCCACCCCGTTCAAGAACCTGTTCCTGAATACCGGCCACGGCACCCTCGGCTGGACCATGGCCTGTGGCTCCGGTCGTTTGCTGGCTGATTTGATGGCGAAGAAAACACCGCAAATCAGCGCCGAAGGTCTCGATATTTCCCGTTATGGCAACCACCAGGAGTCCGCAAAACATGTCAATCCAGCGCCAGCTCACCAATGAGCGCATGAGCCAGATCGTCGTTCACAGCGGTACCGTGTATCTGGCCGGGCAAGTCGGCGACGACATGAATGCCGGGATTGAACAGCAGACCCGTGAAACCCTGGCCAATATCGAGCGGCTGCTCGACCTGGCCGGTACCGACAAGACCAAGCTGCTGTCGGTGACGATTTACCTGAAGGACATCGACGCCGATTTCGCCGGCATGAATGCGGTATGGGACAAGTGGCTGCCCAAAGGCGTCGCTCCGGCCCGTGCCACGGTCGAGGCGAAGCTGTGCGAGCCGCAAATCCTGGTCGAGCTGTCCGTCGTGGCCGCGCTGCCTTAAACAACGATCCCTCTCCCGGTGCCGAAGTGGTTGGTCGGTGCCGGTTTTTTCTTCACTCTGCCGCCTAGAAGCCTGCCGCCATGCGTCCTGCCCGTGCCCTGATCGACCTTGAAGCCCTGCGCCACAACTACCAATTGGCCCGTGAAGTGACCGGGGCAAAAGCCCTCGCCGTGGTCAAGGCGGATGCCTATGGCCATGGCGCCGTTCGCGTTGCCCAGGCGTTGGAAGCCGAGGCGGATGGGTTTGCCGTGGCGTGCATCGAGGAGGCATTGGAGCTGCGCGCTGGCGGCATTCGTGCGCCGGTGTTGCTGCTCGAAGGTTTTTTTGAAGCCGACGAGTTGCCGCTGATCATCGAGCACGATTTCTGGTGCGTGGTGCATTCGCTGTGGCAATTGGAGGCGATCGAACAGGCCGTGTTGAGCAAGCCGCTCACCGTGTGGCTCAAGCTGGATTCGGGCATGCACCGCGTCGGCCTGCATCCCAAGGATTACCACGAGGCCTACCAGCGGCTGCTGGCCAGCGGCAAAGTGGCCAAGATTGTATTGATGAGCCACTTCGCCCGCGCCGATGAACTCGATTGTGTGCGCAGCAATGAACAGGTGGCGGTGTTCGACGCGGCGCGCCAGGGCTTGTCGGCCGAGGTCAGCCTGCGCAATTCGCCGGCGGTGATGGGCTGGCCGAATGTCTCCAGCGATTGGGTACGCCCGGGCATCATGCTCTACGGCGCGACGCCGTTTGGCGAAGACCAGGCCATCGCCGCGCGTTTGCAGCCGGTAATGACCCTGGAATCCAAAGTCATCTGCGTGCGCGAGCTGCCGGCTGGCGAGCCGGTGGGCTATGGCGCCAAGTTCATCACGCCAAAACCGATGCGCATCGGCGTGGTCGCCATGGGTTACGCCGATGGCTACCCGCGTCATGCGCCGACCGGTACGCCGGTGCTGGTGGCAGGGCAGCGCAGTCAGTTGCTGGGGCGCGTGTCCATGGACATGCTGTGCATCGACCTCACCGACGTGCCTCAAGCGGGCCTGGGTTCCACGGTGGAGTTGTGGGGTAAAAACATCCTCGCGAGTGATATCGCGACCGCCGCTGAGACCATTCCCTACCAGATCTTCTGCAACCTGCGTCGGGTGCCAAGGCTCTATTCCGGCACTTGATCGCACGCTACGAACACCGCTGCCCGGGATTTAGGCCCAAGTGTTGTAAATACTGAACGCTGTCGCCATGATAACGCTCAACTACAACAAAGCCTGAATCCTAGGAGGCACCTGCATTGGACGTCGGCGAACGACTGCAATCCATCCGTAAACTGAAGGGTCTTTCCCAGCGTGAGCTCGCCAAGCGCGCGGGTGTCACCAACAGCACCATTTCGATGATCGAAAAAAACAGTGTCAGCCCCTCGATCAGCTCCTTGCGCAAGGTGCTGGGCGGCATCCCCATGTCGATGGTCGAGTTCTTTTCCGAGGAGATCCTCCAGGAAATACCGACGCAGATCGTCTATAAAGCCAATGAGCTGATCGACATCTCTGACGGCGCCGTCACCATGAAACTGGTCGGCCGCGCACACCCGAGCCGGGCCATTGCCTTTCTCAATGAAATCTACCCGCCGGGCGCCGACACAGGCGAAGAAATGCTCACCCACGAAGGCGAAGAAACCGGGATTCTGGTGGAAGGTCGCCTGGAACTGGTGGTCGGTCTTGAAACTTTTGTGCTCGAAGCCGGCGATAGCTACTACTTTGAAAGCACCAAGCCGCATCGTTTTCGCAACCCGTTCGACGTGCCGGCGCGACTAATCAGCGCAGCCACACCCGCGAACTTTTAACAATAGAGGCGCCCTGCCAGCGTTGCAGAGGTTCCCGTGGCAGTATTCCGTGAGGCTTAATCTCCCTTTATTTAATAGGGTTGTTTCGGCCAGACGGGCTAACCGTTATACTTTCGCCGCCTGCGAAACCGTGGCCGCAGGCGTGAATAGCCACCATTGAGGGTGAACGCGTGAACCTAATTATGAAAATGCTGGCTGCACCAGCAACCGTACTGGCCCTATGGGCTGTCAGCGCTCAAGCTGCGACCAATGATGAAATTGCCAAACGCCTGGAGCCGGTCGGCCAAGTCTGCGTCCAGGGCCAGGAATGCAAAGGGATGGAAGTGGCGGTAACCGCTGGCGGAGGCGCTGCGAAGACGCCGGACGACATCATTGCCAAGCACTGTAACGCCTGCCACGGCACCGGCCTGTTGGGCGCGCCGAAGATTGGCGACACCGCGGCCTGGAAAGAACGTGCCGATCACCAGGGCGGCCTTGATGGCATCCTGGCCAAGGCCATCACCGGCATCAACGCCATGCCGCCTAAAGGCACCTGCGCGGATTGCACGGATGATGATCTGAAGGGCGCGATCAAGAAGATGTCCGGCCTGTAACCGCCGATCTTCGGCAAAAATGCCGCTTACGAGCGGCTTTTTTGTGCCTGCAATTTGTGTTTCGAGTCTGGTCTTTGCAGCAAAGACCCGCCACTCTCTGTCCAACCCCTAATCATGGAATGTTCAGGAGGGTCGGATGGTGCAGTTGTGTTCAATCGAGCAAGCAGTTGACGACGTACTGGCGCGCTTGCCGGCGCATATCCACATGGGCATGCCCCTTGGGCTGGGCAAGCCGAACCTGTTTGCCAATGCCTTGTACCGGCGCATCGCCAAGTTACCGGACCGGGCGCTGACGATCTACACCGCGTTGAGCCTGGGCCGTCCGACCTTGGGCGACGGCCTGCAGAAGCGTTTTCTCGAACCCTTCATCGAACGCGTGTTTGGCGATTACCCCGAGTTGGACTTCCTCGCCGACCTGCAGAAGGACAGCCTTCCAAAAAATATCCACGTGCAGCAGTTCTTCATGCAGCCCGGCAGCCTGCTTCACAGCACCTCGGCTCAGGAGGATTACGTCAGCAGCAACTACAGCCATGCGGCCCGCGACATCAACGCCGCCGGCCTGAACCTGGTGGCGCAACTGGTGGCGAGCAGCGCCGAACACCCTGATCGCCTGAGCCTGAGCTGCAACCCCGATATCACCCTCGACCTGTTGCCGATGATCGCCAAGCGCCGCGCCGCCGGGGAAACCATCCTGGTGGTCGGTCAGGTTCACAGCGATTTGCCCTACATGCCCGGTGATGCCGAGCTGGGCATGGATGAATTTGACTACCTGCTCGACGAAAAGGACAACACCACGCTGTTCTCCACGCCGAACATGCCGGTGGGGTTCCAGGATCACTTTATCGGCCTGCATGCGAGCACCCTGGTACGTGATGGTGGCACCTTGCAGATCGGCATCGGCTCGATGGGCGATGCGCTGACAGCTGCGCTGTTGGCGCGCCAGGCCGACAACGAGTCCTACCGCTTGCTGCTGACGGATCTGGATGTGTACCAGTGGGCGCCCCTGATCAGCCACGAAGGCGGTGTCGACCCGTTCGCCCGTGGCCTTTATGGCTGCAGCGAAATGTTCGTCAACGGCTTGCTGGTGTTGGCAGACGCGGGGATCGTGCGGCGCAAGGTGTACCCGGACGTGGCGACCCAGGAGCAGGCGAATGCCGGCCTGATCGATGATGCCGCGCAGCCCGACGGTGTGTCGATCCATGGCGGTTTCTTCCTCGGGCCGCGCAGTTTTTACCAGCGCCTGCAGGAAATGACCCACGCCAAGCGCCTGGAATTCAACATGACCCGCATCAGCTACATCAACGAGCTGTATGGCCAGGAAGACCTCAAGCGCCTGCAGCGCCAGGACGCGCGGTTTATCAACAGCGCGATCATGGTGACGTTGCTCGGCGCCGGGGTGGCGGACCAGTTGGAAGATGGCCGCGTGCTCAGCGGCGTCGGCGGGCAGTACAACTTCGTGGCCCAGGGGCATGCGCTGGAAGGCGCGCGTTCGATCCTGATCCTGCGCAGCTGGCGCGAGTCGGCGGGGGAGGTCAGTTCGAATATCGTCTGGGAGTATGGCCACTGCACGATTCCGCGGCACCTGCGCGATATCGTCATTACGGAGTACGGCATTGCCGACCTGCGCGGTCAGACCGATGCCAAGGTGATCGAGGCCTTGCTCAACATCACTGACTCACGTTTCCAGGCTGACTTGATCGAGCAGGCGCAAAAGGCCGGCAAGTTGCCCAAGGATTTCGAGCTGGACCCGCGTTTCAGCGATAACACGCCGGAGCGCCTCAAGGGCATCCAGGCACGGCATCGTCGGCTGTTTCCGGAATATCCGCTGGGCAGTGACTTCACGGACGAGGAGCGGGACCTGCTGCGGGCATTGAATTGGCTCAAGAGCAAATTCAAGCTGACGGAGATCCTGGAGCTGGGCAAGGCGGCGTTGGATGCGCCGGAGCCGGAGGCGTTTCCCAAGCATCTGCAGCGGATGCGCCTGGATAAGCCGGAGGGGCTGAAAGAAGATTTGTATCAGCGCTTGCTGCTGGCCGGCCTACAAGCCACCGCGCATTAAAACCCGCCACAAACCTACTGTAGGAGCCGGCAAGCCGGCTCCTACAGGGTTTTGCGATTATTCGATGAAGGTGACCACACCACCGGCGAGGGATTTGACCCGTGCCAGGGATTCCACTCGGTATCCCTGCGCATCCAGCTCCGCACGGCCGCCCTGGAACGACTTCTCGATCACAATCCCCAAGCCGGCCACAGTGGCGCCGGCTTGCTTGATGATCGAAATCAGCGCCTGGGACGCCTTGCCGTTGGCCAGGAAGTCATCGATCACCAGCACGCGGTCGCTGCTGGTGAGGTGACGCGGCGAGATCGCGACGGTGCTTTCGGTTTTCTTGGTGAAGGAATACACCGTCGCCGACAGCAGGTTTTCGGTCAAGGTCAGCGATTGCTGCTTGCGCGCGAAGATCACCGGTACGCCGAGGTTCAGGCCGGTCATGATCGCCGGGGCGATGCCGGAGGCTTCGATGGTGACGATCTTGGTGATGCCCGAGTCCTTGAACAGCGCGGCGAATTCGTCGCCGATCAGTTTCATCAGCGCCGGGTCGATCTGGTGGTTCAGAAAGGCGTCGACCTTGAGTACCTGATCGGAAAGCACGATGCCTTCTTCGCGAATTTTCTTGTGCAGTGCTTCCACGGAAAGCTTCCTCTAATGGCGCGTTGTGCGCCGAAAGTAGATTAAAAAGTAGTCGATTCTAGCGCTTTAACATCGCGCGTATATCCGCCAGGGCGGTGTTGCCGCGAACGGCCTTCACCTCGGTCGGGGTGTCGTCATTGCCTTCCCAGGCCAGGTCGTCCGGTGGCAGCTCATCGAGGAACCGGCTGGGGGCACAATCGATAATTTCGCCGTATTGCTTGCGCTTGGCGGCAAAGGTGAAGGCCAACGTCTGACGCGCGCGGGTAATGCCCACGTAGGCCAGGCGCCGTTCTTCCTCGATGGTGTCGGCTTCGATGCTGGAGCGGTGCGGGAGGATTTCCTCTTCCATGCCCATGATGAACACGTAGGGGAATTCCAGGCCCTTGGACGCATGCAAGGTCATCATCTGCACACCTTCGGCGCCGTCTTCTTCTTCCTGCTGGCGTTCGAGCATGTCGCGCAGCACCAGTTTGCCGATGGCGTCTTCGACGGTCATCTCGCCGTCTTCGTCTTTTTCCAGGGTGTTCTTCAGCGCCTCGATCAAGAACCAGACGTTGCCCATGCGGTAATCCGCAGCCTTGTCGCTGGAGCTGTTGGTGCGCAGCCAGTTCTCATAGTCGATGTCCATGACCATGCTGCGCAGCGCGCTGATCGGGTCTTCGCCGGCGCACTGCTCGCGCACCTTGTCCATGAAGCGCTTGAAGCGCGACAGGCGATCGGTGAAACGCGAGTCCAAGTGTTCGCCCAGGCCGATTTCATCGGTGGCGGCGTACATCGAAATCTTGCGTTCGGTGGCGTAGTTGCCGAGCTTTTCCAGGGTAGTCGAACCGATTTCCCGGCGTGGGACGTTGATCACCCGCAGGAAGGCGTTGTCGTCGTCCGGGTTCACGATCAGCCGGAAGTAGGCCATCAGGTCCTTCACTTCCTGGCGTCCGAAGAAGCTGTTGCCGCCTGACAGGCGATACGGCACCTGGTGGTGCTGCAGCTTCAGCTCGATCAGCTTGGCCTGGTAGTTGCCGCGATACAGGATCGCGAAGTCGCTGTACGGCCGGTCGGTGCGCAGGTGCAGGCTGAGGATCTCGACGGCCACGCGCTCGGCTTCGGCGTCTTCGTTGCGGCAGCGGATCACGCGGATCTCGTCGCCATGACCCATCTCGCTCCACAGTTGTTTTTCAAACTCGTGGGGGTTGTTCGAGATCAGCACGTTGGCGCAGCGCAGGATGCGGCTGGTGGAGCGGTAGTTCTGCTCCAGCATCACCACTTTCAGGGACGGGTAGTCGTCCTTGAGCAGCATCAGGTTTTCCGGGCGGGCGCCGCGCCAGGCGTAGATCGACTGGTCATCGTCGCCGACCACGGTGAACTGGTTGCGCGTGCCGATCAGCAGCTTCACCAGCAGGTATTGGCTGGCGTTGGTGTCCTGGTATTCGTCCACCAGCAGGTAACGCACCTTGTTCTGCCACTTTTCGAGAATGTCGGCGTGCTCCTGGAACAGCTTCACCGGCAGCAGGATCAGGTCGTCGAAGTCCACCGCGTTGAACGCCTTGAGCGTGCGCTGGTAGTGGGTATAGACAATGGCGGCGGTCTGCTCCTTGGGGTTGCGCGCGGCTTCCAGGGCTTCGGCGGGCAGGATCAGGTCGTTTTTCCAGGCGCCGATCATGTTCTTGATCTCGTCGACGCCGTCGTCGCCCGCGTATTCCTTCTGCATGATGTCGGTCATCAGGGCCTTGACGTCGGTCTCGTCGAAGATCGAGAAGCCCGGCTTGTAGCCCAGCCGCACATGCTCCTTGCGGATGATGTTCAGTCCCAGGTTGTGGAAGGTACACACGGTGAGGCCACGGCCTTCGCCACCCTTGAGCAGGGTGCCGACACGCTCTTTCATTTCCCGCGCCGCCTTGTTGGTAAAGGTCATGGCGACGATGTACTGGGCGCGGATGCCGCACTGCTGGATCAGGTGCGCGATCTTGCGGGTGATCACGCTGGTCTTGCCGGAGCCTGCGCCGGCGAGCACCAATAGAGGGCCGCCGACGTAGTTCACGGCTTCTTGCTGCCGGGGATTGAGTCGGGACATACAGAGTTCAGGGAGTCGTTGTTCAAAAGGGCGGGCATTTTAACAGGCTGGCAGGATTCTGCTCTGTCAGAACGACAGTGTGACGTACCACTCGATCTAAATTTGCCGGTTTTGATACTTTGCCGCAGGATGTCTGAGGCTTTTTGTGATTAGCTGCCACTAACCTTTACAGATGGCGTATTTGATAACCCCTATCATTGGTGATTATCAGGCCGCACGTCATAATGCCCGCCGCCAACGAAATTTTGCAGAGTCTAGGGAGCTAGCTTGTCTACGCCTGTCGAACCCTTGCGTTTGCTGCTACTGGCCGATGAGCCAGCGTGGGCAGCGTTGTTGCGCGAGTGCCTGGCGCCGATGGGCGATGGGGCTGTGCTGATCAGCGCACCAAACTGGGAGTCCGTGAGTCGTCTGTTCGATGACGATCACAGCGCCGTTCTATTGACCACGCCCAGCCTGCAACCCGGCCCTGGCCGTTGCAGCCTGCCGTGCGTGCTGTTGCTGGAGCAGGAGCCCCTGGTTTCGCCCCTGGGCGTCAGTGACTGGCTGGTTCGTGCGGTATTGGACGCCGACACCTTGCGCCGCTGCCTGCGCCACGTTCGCGAGCGCGGCTTGCTGGAAAATACCCTGCAGCGCCTGGCCGAACAGGACCCGCTGACCGGTATCGCCAATCGCCAGGGCTTCCAGACCCTGCTGGCTGCGCGGCTGGCCGAGAATGAAGGTCGCGGCCTGGCCCTCGGTCACCTGGACCTCGATAATTTTCGCCATGCCAACGACGCCCTCGGCCACCAGGCCGGTGACCGCCTGATCCTGCAAGTGGTCTCGCGGCTCAAGAGCCAGCTCGAGGCGGGCGACCAGCTCGCGCGTCTTGGCAGCGATGAATTCGCCCTGCTGATCGACACCCGCCGCGCACCCCAGCGTGCCGAGTGGATGGCCGAGCGCATCACCGAAGTGATGGCCGAACCTTACTGGGTGGATGGCGAAAGCCTGCTGATCGGCTGCAGCCTGGGCGTCGCGCATGCCCGCGCACGCGCCGGTGCAGACCCGCTGATGTGGCACGCGCATATCGCCATGCAACAAGCCAAGAGCACCCAGGGCTGCACCTTTCATATCTTCAACGAACGCATCAACCGCAACGCGCGCAGCCTGGCCGACCTGGAAACCGAGCTGCGTCGCGCCTTGCGCCGCGACGAGTTGGAGCTGCACTACCAGCCGCGCCTGGACCTGGACGACGGCCATATCGTCGGCCTCGAAGCCTTGGTGCGCTGGCGCCACGGCGAGCGCGGCCTGTTGCCGCCCAGCGAGTTCGTACCGCTCGCCGAGCAGAGCGGGTTGATTGTGCCACTGGGTTACTGGGTGATTTCCCGGGCCCTGCGTGACATGCAGGACCTGCGTGAACGCGGCCTGCCGCCGTTGCACATGGCGGTCAATCTGTCATTTCGCCAGTTCCAGGACAGTCAGTTGCTCTCAACCCTCAGCCGGCTGATCAGTGAGCGCGGAGTGGAAGCGCAGTGGCTGGAATTCGAACTCACCGAAACCGCCGTGATGCGCCGCAGTGATCTGGTCAAGCAGACCATGGACGCCCTCGGCCGCTTGGGCGTGCGGTTTTCCCTGGATGATTTCGGCACCGGTTTCTCATCCTTCGTGCACCTCAACAGCCTGCCGATCGCCTTGCTGAAGATCGACAAAAGCTTTGTCGGCGGCATGGAAGAGCGCGAAGAGAACCGCAAGCTGGTGCACGCGATGATCAACCTGGCGCACAACCTCAACCTGGAAGTGGTGGCTGAAGGCGTGGAAACCCCTGAGCAACTGGCGCTGCTGCGCTTGTTCGGCTGCGACCAGGCCCAGGGTTACCTGATCAGCAAACCGCTGCCGTTGCCGGAGCTTGTGGAGTACCTGACCTTCGGCAAAGGCCAGCAGGCCTTGCTCGGCTGAATCGAGTCTCGAACCCCACCAACGGTAGGAGCTGGCTTGCCAGTTCCTACATTGATCCATGCAGCCTTCAGTCCGCCTGGACAGCCTGCAGGGAGCTGTAGGTCTGCGGCTCCTGCCGAATCATGCGCTTCATCTTCGCCTCAAACGCCCAGGTCAGGCTGAGCGCCGCACATGCGAGGCCCAGCGCCAGCCCCCACCACACACCGGTCGGCCCCCAGCCCAGGGTAAAGGCCATCAGCCAGGCCGACGGAGCGCCGATCAACCAATAGCAACCCGCGCCGATCAGGAAGGTGGTCTTGGCGTCTTTCAGTCCGCGAATGCAGCCCATGGCAATGGTTTGCACGCCGTCGAACAGTTCAAACCACGCGGCCACGGCCAGCAGGCTGACGGCCAGAACGATCACGTCGTGGAACGCCGGGTCGTTGGGGTCGATCAACAGTCCGATCAGTGGAACGGAAAACAGCCACAGCACCGCGGCGAATCCCAACATCACCGCTGCGCCAAATCCGATGCCGACGCGACCGGCCAGGCGTGCATGCAGCAACTGCCCGGCGCCGTAATGTTGGCCGATACGCATGGTCACCGCGTAGGACATCCCCGCCGGCACCATGAAAGCCACCGAGACAATTTGCAACGCCACCTGGTGCGCGGCCAGCTGTGTGCTGCCCATCGTGCCCATGCACAGTGCGGCGAAGGCAAACAGCCCGACTTCCACCGCATAGGTGCCCCCAATCGGCAGGCCGAGGCGCCACAATTCCCGCAGGTACTGGGTGTTGAGGCGCAGCAGGCCGGTGCTCAGCGGGTAGGCGGCATAGGTGCGATTGCGGTGGATGTAGACCATCAACGCCAACGCCATGCCATTGGCGACGAGGGCCGTGACCAGGCCGATGCCCATCAGGCCCAGTTTCGGCAGGCCGAACATGCCTTCGATCAATGCGTGGTTGAGCAGGTAGTTGGCCACCGCGCCGCCGAGGCTGATGACCATCACTGGCTTCGCCTTGCCAATCGCGCTGGTGAAACCGCGCAAGGCCATGAAGCTCAAGAAGCCCGGCAACGCGAACGGCAGGATCGTCAGGAACTGCCCTGCGGCGTGCACGTTGGTTTCGGTCTGGCCAAACATCAGCAACAGCGGCTTGAGGTTCCACAGCAGCAAACCGGCCGCCAGGGCCATCAGCCACGCGAGCCATAGCCCGGCCTGGGTCAGGCGGGTGGCGCCTTCGATATCGCCCGCGCCGTGGCGGATGGCGACCAGGGTGCCCACGGCGGCAATCACGCCGATGCAAAAAATCGACACAAATGAATAGCTCGCCGCCCCCAGGCCACCACCGGCCAGGGCCTCGGGGCTCAGGCGCGCCATCATCAGGGTGTCGGTCAGCACCATCAGCATGTGCGCCAACTGTGAGGCAATCAACGGCCCTGACAGCCGCAGAATGGCCCAGAGTTCGGTACGTGCCGGATGCTGCATGATCATCACGCTCAAAAAGTCAGAGGGTTGGGGGAGGGTTGATTCTCGGCGCTCTCAGCGCATTGCACAAAGGGATAAATGCGATCGCTTGCATGATTAAAACTCATGCCTGTTTGATTCTGGTAGGGTTTTGGCATTGCGCTGTCGGAGCTTTCCCTATGTCTCGTCGTCTTCCTCCGCTTTACGCGTTGCGTGCCTTTGAGGCCGCTTCCCGACACAACTCCTTCACCCGTGCGGCCGAGGAGCTGTCGATTACCCAAAGTGCGGTCAGCCGACATATCCGCACCCTCGAAGAGCACTTCGCCTGCCGGCTGTTCCAGCGCAGCGGCCGCAACCTGCAGCTCACCGAAGCCGCGCGCCTGTTGTTGCCTGGGGTGCGCGAGGGCTTCGCCGCGCTCGAACGTGCCTGCCATACCCTGAACGCCGAAGATGACATCCTGCGCATGAAGGCGCCGTCGACCCTGACCATGCGTTGGCTGCTCGCACGACTCAGCCGTTTTCGGGCGTTACAGCCGGGCAACGAAGTGCAATTGACCAGTGCCTGGATGAGCGTGGACGAGGTGGACTTCAACCAGGAGCCCTTCGACTGCGCGGTGCTGCTGAGCTACGGGCATTTTCCGGCGGACTGGGAGGCCAGCTACCTGTTTCCTGAACTGTTGATCCCCGTCGGCGCCCCGAACCTGTTGGCGGATGGGCCCTGGGATGCCGCCCGGCTGGCCACCGCCGAGTTGCTGCACCCGACGCCGGACCGGCGCGATTGGCGCAATTGGCTGGAGCGCATGGGGTTGTCATCCCAGGTGTCGCTCAAGGGCGGGCAGGTGTTCGATACCCTCGAGCTGGGCATGATCGCTGCCGCGCGAGGCTACGGCGTGTCGATGGGCGACTTGCTGATGGTGGCTGAGGACGTGGCCCAAGGGCGGTTGAGCCTGCCGTGGCCGACCGCCGTGGCCAGTGGTGAAAATTATTACCTGGTGTGGCCGAAGACCCGCCCCGGCGGCGAGCGTTTACGCCGGCTGGCAGACTTCCTACAGGGAGAAGTGCGGGCGATGGTTTTACCGCCGGTCGAGCGCCTCGATTGAGTGGCCCAAGGCACGGGTGCGCAACCGTTTGCGAGATACCCCTGTGATTCGCTCAAGTATTTCCCGCGTCCGCCGAAGTAGGTGTGTTGGAACCATCGTGCACCAACGCTTCCCATTAGATAATTTGCCGAGCAGCGCTATGAGATCAGGATGATCCTGGCCTCGGCCAGGAGCCGTCATGTCTCAACCTCGCGCCCGGATTGCCTCACAGTTAGGCCTCGCATTAGCCGTGATACTGGCTGTTGTCATCAGCGGTAGTACGGTATTCGCCTTGCGTTCCCTGGACTCCGCCAACCTCGACACCCGCGAAGAGCACCTGGCCAGCGAGGCGCGGCTGCTCGCCGATCAACTCAACACCTTCCACAGCACCTTGCGCGAAAGTACCCAGCGCTTGAGCGGGCTGTTTGAAAAGCGCTTCGGCGCCGGGTTGAGCGTGCATGCGGATCAACCGGTTACCGTCGCCGGGATGCAGACGCCAGGCCTGTACCTGGGCAATGACGTGTTGAACAACGATTTCGATGAGGTCGATGAATTCAAGGACACCTCCGGCGGCGTGGCCACGGTATTTGTGCGCAGTGGCGAAGACTTCATTCGTGTCAGCACGTCCTTGACCAAGCAGGATGGCAGTCGCGCCATCGGCACGGTGCTGGATCATCAGCACCCGGCGTATCAGCGCCTGCTTGCCGGGCAGAGTTATGTGGGCCGTGCGGTGCTGTTCGAACGTTCCTACATGACCCAGTACACACCGGTGCGCGACGCGGCCGGCAAGGTGATCGCGGTGCTGTTTGTCGGCTTCGACTACACCGACGCGCAGAATGCCCAATTCGAAAACCTCAAGCGCTTCCGCATCGGCAAGACCGGCTCCCTTGCGTTGCTGGACGAACAGAAGCGCTGGCTGGTGCCGCCCGCTGGTGTGCAGGCACTGGATCAGGCAATCCCGGTGATGCTCGACCTGGCGAATAAGCCGGGCGAGGGCCGTTTCTGGAGCGACAAGAACGAAGACTTTTACAGCGTCTCGGTGCCCTTCGAAGGCGGCCCGTGGTCGGTGGTCGCGAGCATGCCCAAGGCTGAGATCCGCGAAGTCACCTGGGCCGTGGGTATCCGCCTGGTGATCGGCAGCGTGCTGGCGATGCTGTTCGCGGTCGGCGCGGCGGTGTGGCTGTTGCGCAGCAAACTGCAGCCGTTGAGTGATCTGGTGAGTCAGGCCGAGGCCTTGGGTGCCGGTGATTTGAGTGCACGCTTGAACGTGTCCAGCCATGACGAAATCGGCCAGTTGGCACGCAGCTTCAACCAGATGGGCGAGGCGCTGTCGACCATGGTTTCGCACATTCGCAGCGCAGCCGAAGAAGTTAATAGCCGTGCCCAGGCCTTGTCCGGTTTGTCCGGCGGAGCTTATGAGGGCATGGAGCAACAGTCGGGCGAAATCACCAGCATGGCCGGCGCGGTGGAAGAGTTCAGCGCCACCTCGCTGAACATCGCCGACAACATGGGCAATACCGAGCGCCTGGCGCAGGAAAATGCGCAGCAGACTCGTATTGGCCGTACCTCGATGCAAGAGGCGTCGTCGTCTCTTGAGCACATCGCCACTGCGCTGAACAGCACCGCCACGGTGATCAACACCCTTGGCCAGCGCTCCCAGGAAATCGGCGGGATCGTCGGCGTGATTACCTCGATCGCCGAACAGACCAACCTGCTGGCGCTCAACGCCGCCATCGAAGCCGCGCGGGCCGGTGAACAGGGCCGCGGGTTTGCCGTGGTCGCCGACGAAGTGCGCAACCTGGCGTCGCGTACCCGCCAGGCCACTGATGAGATTTCCGGGATGATCCAGAGCATCCAGCAGGAAACCGGCAATGCCATCAGCACCATGGAGCACGGCAATGTGTTGATGCAGGAAGGCCTGTCGCGCAACGCCGACGTGGCCTCGGCCCTGGCGCGGATCGACGAGCAGAGCCGCTCGGCCGGCCAGCAGTTTGCCGCGATCACCACCGCCACCCAGGAGCAGAGCAGCACCGCGACCTTGCTCAGCAGCAACTTGCAAAGCATTGCGCTGGCCAACAGCGAGCAGCGTGAAGTGGTGTCGAACCTGGCGATTACGGCCAAGGAGTTGGAGACGCTGGCAGCGAGCTTGCGGCATGAGGTGGATCGGTTTCGCTGAAACTGGATTGGCGCACACTTCCCGCCCAGGCCCTGCTGATGCTCACAAGGCTCAGGTGATCGCTGCCGGACGATATTGCAGCGCCTCTTGCAGGTGATGGCGAGCGATAGTGTCTGCTTGTTCCAGGTCCGCCAGCGTGCGCGCTACCTTGAGCAGCCGGTGCGCCGCGCGCAGCGACAATGTCAGTCGCTCGCAAGCGGTCTCCAGCCAGCTTTCGTCGACCTTTGCCAGCGTGCAATGCTTGCGCAGCCCCGGTAGATCCAGGAAGGCATTGGCGCAGCCCTGGCGCTTCAGCTGACGCTCCCGGGATTCGGCAACCTGCGCCGATGCCTTCGCCGTGTTATCGCCATCCTGCAGGGCCGGGTTCAGCGCGGTGGTCTCCCGGGCGACGGTGACGTGCAAGTCGATCCGGTCCAGCAGCGGCCCGGAGAGTTTGTTGCGATAGCGCTGAATCTGCTCCGGTGTGCACCGACAGCGCCCGCTGGGATCGCCCATGTAACCGCAGGGGCAGGGGTTCATCGCCGCCACCAGTTGAAAGCGCGCCGGAAAACTCACCCGGTCGCGGGCGCGAGAAATCACGATATGCCCTGATTCAAGGGGCTCGCGCAGCACCTCCAGGACCTTGCGATCAAACTCCGGCAACTCATCCAGGAACAACACCCCGTGATGGGCCAAGGTGATCTCCCCGGGCTGCGGCTTCGAGCCGCCACCCACCAATGCGGGGCCTGATGCAGAGTGGTGCGGCTGACGAAACGGCCGGTGCGGCCAATGGCTCAGCGGCGCGAGGCTGACCACTGACTGAATCGCTGCCACTTCCAGGGCTTCCTGTTCGCTCAGCGGGGGCAATAACCCAGGCAGGCGGCTGGCGAGCAAGGTCTTGCCGGTGCCGGGCGGCCCGCTCAGCAACAGGTTGTGCGCGCCTGCAGCGGCAACCAGCAGTGCACGCTTGGCCATTGACTGGCCTTGCACTTCGCTCAGGTCCGGGTACGGCTTGTTCAGGTACAGCAGTCCATCGGACTTGTAGGGCTCAATCGGCGCATGCCCATTCAGGTGTGCCACCACTTGGAGCAAATGGTCGACTGCAATGACCGTCAGCCCGGACGCCAGGCACGCTTCCTCTGCATTCGCCCGAGGCACTATCACGGTGCGTCCGGCCTTGCGTGCTGCCAGCGCCGCGGGCAGCACGCCTTTCACCGCTCGCACCGCGCCGGACAGTGCCAGTTCGCCCAGGCATTCCACGTTATCCAGGGTCAGCGCCGGCACCTGCACGCTGGCCGCCAGGATCCCCAAGGCAATCGCCAGATCAAAACGCCCGCCGTCCTTGGGCAGGTCGGCGGGTGCGAGGTTGAGGGTGATCCGGCGGTCGGGGTATTTCAGTGCTGAATTGAGAATGGCACTGCGTACACGGTCCTTGCTTTCCTTGACTGCGGTTTCCGGTAGACCCACCAGAGTCAGGGACGGCAACCCATTGGCCATATGCACTTCGACGGTGACGGCAGGGGCTTCGACGCCAATTTGGGCGCGGCTGTGGACAATGGCGAGGGACATGCTCGTTCCTTGAAAGGGAGGGCCGCTTCCTGCGGTTTTTCAAGGGTAGACGAGGTGGAATAGAGCGGGGCGTGGAGGTTTTACAGAACGTATCCAGAGAACGACGCAGAACAAATGTGGGAGCGGGCAAGCCTGCTGCCACATTTTGACCCCGTTGCGTCAGTTACTCGGCCGGGGGTGTCAACCGCGCTTCCAGCTCAGCCACTTTGGCTTCCAGGCTCTCCAACCGTGCACGTGTGCGGGCCAGCACGACCATCTGGCTATCAAACTCTTCGCGGCTCACCAGGTCGAGTTTGCTGAAGCCGCTCTGCAGCAGAGCCTTGAACTGGCTTTCGATTTCATTGCGGGGCAGCGGGGTGTCGCCGCTGAACAGGCGAGAGGCGTGGCCGCTCAGGGCATCGAGGAGATCTTTGGGCGCGAGCATGGGAAATATTCCGGAAAACTGTTGGCCGGCAGTGTATCACGCAGCGTCTATAGTGATTTTCACGGCCTGCCGCGCACGCTTTTCGCGCAGCCGGCCGTAGGGCTGCGCACTGTTTTTGTGCGCATTGCGTTCGCCAGAAAGCCCCGCAGGTGGGCGTAAGTGAGCAAAGGACTGATTTCAGTGATTTTTACGGAGCTGGCAAGGTTTCTGCTTAGACGATCATGACCCATGCACTGATGCAGTCGCTGTGACGAATGCAGTGCGCCGACGGATCAGGGGTACAGGTTTCGTCACCAGTGGTTCGCTGACGTCGCCACGGCAATTGCCCTTGCGACGACGCGTTACAAAGCCAGGCACTGCGCTTAGACTTGAGACGGGTTTGTTTTCCTGGGGCAAGTCCACCAATTCGGGAGAGAGTTTTCATGAAGCTAGTCACTGCCATCATCAAGCCGTTCAAGTTGGACGATGTACGCGAGTCGTTGTCCGAGATCGGCGTGCAGGGCATTACCGTTACTGAGGTCAAAGGCTTCGGTCGGCAGAAGGGTCACACCGAGCTGTATCGCGGCGCGGAATACGTGGTCGATTTCCTGCCGAAGGTGAAGATTGATGTCGCCATTGACGACAAGGATCTTGACCGGGTTATCGAGGCGATAACCAAGGCCGCCAACACCGGCAAGATCGGTGACGGCAAGATCTTCGTGGTCAATCTGGAACAGGCTATTCGCATCCGTACCGGCGAAACCGATACCGACGCAATCTAAGCCGCCAAACCCCAACGCCCCAGGAGAAAACAATATGACTCTGCGTAAATTCGCAGGGCTCGGAGCCCTGTTGTCCATCGTAATGCCCAGCCTGGCCATGGCGGCAGACGAAGTGGCTGCTCCAGTCCTCAATTCCGGCGACACTGCATGGATGCTCACATCCACTGCGCTGGTGCTGTTCATGACCATTCCAGGCCTGGCGCTGTTCTACGGCGGCATGGTGCGTTCCAAAAACATTCTGTCCGTGATGATGCAGTGCTTCGCCATCACCGGCCTGATCACCATCCTGTGGTTCGTGTACGGCTACAGCATGGCGTTCGACACCACCGGGATGGAAGCGGGCGTCGTCAACTTCAACTCGTTCGTCGGCGGCTTGTCCAAATTGTTCCTGTCGGGTGTGACCCCTGCGAGCATCACCGGCCCTGCGGCGCTGTTCCCTGAGGCGGTGTTCGTCACCTTCCAGATGACCTTCGCGATCATCACCCCGGCGCTGATCGTCGGTGCCTTCGCCGAGCGTATGAAATTCTCCGCGATGCTGATCTTCATGGGCGTCTGGTTCACCCTGGTCTACGCACCGATTGCCCACATGGTCTGGGGCGGCCCGGGTTCGTTGCTGGGCGACTGGGGCGTGCTGGACTTCGCAGGCGGCACCGTGGTGCACATCAACGCCGGTGTGGCTGGCCTGGTGGCGTGCCTGGTACTCGGCAAGCGCAAAGGCTTCCCGACCACTCCAATGGCGCCGCACAACCTCGGTTACACCCTGGTGGGTGCCGCGATGCTGTGGGTCGGCTGGTTCGGCTTCAACGCCGGCTCCGCAGCGGCAGCCAACGGCACTGCCGGCATGGCGATGCTGGTCACCCAGATCGCTACCGCTGCTGCAGCGCTGGGCTGGATGTTCGCCGAGTGGGTCACCCACGGTAAGCCAAGCGCACTGGGCATTGCCTCGGGTGTGGTCGCTGGCCTGGTGGCAATCACGCCAGCCGCTGGCACCGTGGGCCCGATGGGCGCCCTGGTGATCGGTCTGGCTGCCGGTGTGGTGTGCTTCTTCTGCGCCACGACGCTGAAACGCAAGCTGGGCTACGACGACTCCCTGGACGCCTTCGGCGTACACGGTATCGGCGGTATCCTCGGCGCAATCCTGACCGGCGTGTTCGCTGCCCCTTCGCTGGGCGGCTTCAACGCGGCCACCACTGACATCGCGGCGCAAGTCTGGATCCAGTGCAAAGGCGTCGGCTTCACTGTGATCTACACAGCCATCGTGACCTTCATCATCCTCAAGGTGCTGGACGTGGTGATGGGCCTGCGTGTGACCGAAGAAGAAGAGGCGGTCGGCCTCGACCTGGCGCAACACAACGAGCGCGGCTACAACTTGTAAGTACGCGAAAAAAAGATGCCCGGCTTGCCGGGCATTTTTTTGCCTGGCGTTTGTCAGTCATAACAAGCTGTGTCGGTTTTTGCGCCCAGTTTGTGATGGGGCGCACGCGGCACTTTCCAGCGTGCGAATGTCTTACAGGCATGTAGGCGTATTCGGCACTTTGTTTTTTCCCAGAGCGCGCTAGAATGCGCGCCGATGGGCGGAGAACTGTATGTGGCAACAGACCCTGATCACCCTGCGGGCAAAGCCCCGGGGCTTTCACCTGGTAACCGACGAGTTACTTGCCGGCCTGCCTGAATTGAAGGCATGTCGCGTGGGCCTGTTGCATCTGTGGCTGCAGCACACCTCGGCCTCGTTGACCGTCAACGAGAATGCCGACCCGGCGGTTCGTCGTGACTTCGAGCGTTTCTTCAATTCGCTGGTGCCGCAGGGCCGGGCAGGATTCGAGCACAACGACGAAGGCCCGGACGATCTGCCGGCGCACTTCAAGGCCAGTCTCCTGGGCTGCCAGCTGAGTTTGCCGGTGAAGAACGGCCGCTTGGCGATGGGGACCTGGCAAGGTGTTTATCTGGGCGAGCACCGTGATCATGGCGGTGCTCGTAAAGTCCTCGCCACTCTGCACGGTGATGGGGCATAAGCCACTGGTTATCCAGTGGATGTTGATTTTTTTCCGGCGACCTCGACAGAGGGTGAAGCTGGGCTATAACTAATCTGCTTTTCGCAAGTCATGAGGTAGAACATGAGCGACGATGATCTGGAAAACGACGAACTGGAAGTAGGTGACGAAGACGACACCGAAGAAGGTCTTGAAGCGGCGGCTGAAGACGTTGCTGACGACGACGGTGGCGATGATGCGCCTGTTCCGGCTGCCAAGGGCAAGGCCAAGGCTGCTGTTTCGGTAGACGAACTGCCGAGCGTCGAGGCCAAGAACAAAGAGCGCGATGCGCTGGCCCGTGCGATGGAAGAATTCCTCGCTAAAGGCGGCAAAGTGCAGGAAGTCGAGGCCAACGTGGTGGCAGATCCACCGAAGAAGCCAGATAACAAGTACGGCAGCCGACCTATCTGAGGTCTGCCACCTGCTTGCTGAAAGAGCCCGCCGTCGCTGCGGGCTTTTTCATGCCTGCAGCAAACTGGCTGGCCCACCGCATTCCTGTGTGGGCGCTGGCTTCAGTGTGTATGCCAACTGCGCAGCAGTGGCGGCAGTTCGGTCAAGCTGCGAATCTCGGCATCCGGGCGCTTATCACCTTCCCATGGCTTGCCTGTCGGGTTGAACCACACTGCACGCAGGCCCGCCTGCTGCGCCCCGGCGATGTCATCACCTGGGTGGTCGCCCACGTGCACCGCCTTGCTGGCGTCCACGCCACCGCGCTGCAACGCTTCCTGAAACAATCGCGCATCCGGCTTGGCGATGCCGACATCTTCGGCGCGCAGCGCAAAGTGAAAGTAGTCCGCCAGGCCCACGCGTTGCACATCAGCATTGCCATTGGTGATCACTCCCAGCAAAAAGTGCTGGCGCAAGGCTTGCAGCATCGGCTCGGCTTCCGGGAATACGCTGAGCTGGTGGCGTGCGTGGATGAATGCCTCGAAGCACACATCGGCCATTTCCGTGGCCTCGGGCTGTGGATAACCGGCCTCTTCAAAGGCGTGCATCAGCACCCGGTGGCGCAGGATGCTGATGCGGTATTTCAGTTCGGGATGACGCTCCAGCACGTGTTGGCGCAACTGGGCGAAATGCTCCAGGGGCAAGTCGCCGACCTTGGCGGCGTTCACCGCCAGCCATTCGCGCATCGACGCCTCGGCGCTGATGATGACGGGTACGTTGTCCCAGAGTGTGTCGTCCAGGTCGAAGGTGATCAGCTTGATACTCATGAGTCGCCGCCCTTGATGCGTTTGGCCCGTGGATGGGCGCTGTCGTACACCGTTGCCAGGTGCTGGAAGTCCAGATGGGTATAGATCTGCGTAGTCTTGATATCGGAGTGGCCGAGCAGCTCTTGTACCGCGCGCAGGTCCTGGGACGATTCCAGCAGATGGCTGGCAAAGGAGTGCCGCAGCATATGCGGATGCAGGTTCTGGCCCAGCTCGCGCTCGCCGGCAGCCTTGACCCGCACCTGGATGGCCCGAGGCCCCAGGCGCCGGCCTTGCTGGCTGATAAACACGGCGTCGTCCACCGGGTTGGCCAGGGCGCGTAGCGGCAACCAGAGTTGCAGCGCCTCGCGGGCCTTCCTGCCGACCGGCAGCACACGGGTCTTGCTGCCTTTGCCAAGCACTTGCACCAGGCCGTCCGCCAGGTCCAGTTGATCCAGGTTGAGGCCGGTCAGCTCCGACAGGCGCAGGCCAGAGGAATAAAACAGCTCGAGGATCGCCTGGTCGCGGTGGGCGAGGAAGTCATCCTCTACCGCACCCTCCAGCAGTTGCAGGGCGCGATCGGTGTCGAGGGTCTTGGGCAGGCGCCGCTCGCCCTTGGGCGGGGACAGGCCGTTGGCCGGATCGTGGTCGCACAGGCCTTCGCGGTTGAGGTAGTGATAGAGGCCGCGCACCGCCGACAGTAGGCGCGACAGGCTGCGCGAGGACTGGCCCTGCTGGTGCAGGCGCGCGATCAGGCTGCGCAGGCCCTGGATATCCAGGGCTTTCCAGCTGCTGATCTGGTGTTTTTCGCAGTACGCCAGGACCTTGTTCAAGTCCCGTCGATAAGCTTCCAGGGTATGGGGCGACACCTGGCGCTCGTTGCGCAGGTGAGCGCAATAAGCGTCCAGTTGCCGTTCCATGGCTAGCGCACCGCGCGCAGGGCGGTGGTGAAGCGCGGTAATACCCGGCCCAGCACTTCGGCGATATAGGTCAGGAACAGCGTGCCTACCGAGCTTTTGTAGTGTTGCGGGTCACGGCTGGCGATGGCCAGTACGCCGTGCAGGCCTTGATGGCTGAGCGCGACCACGGCGGTGGAGCCGATCTGCTTGCGCTGTTCGGCGCCAAACAGGAAGTCCAGTTCGTGCTCGCGCAAGGTACCGCTGATGGTCTTGCCTTCGGACAACAGGCCGCCGATCGCGGTTTGCGCATCGCCACCGCTGACCCAGCGACCCACCGGCATCGGGTTGTCGCTGAACAGGATCAGGCTGACAAAGGGCACCTGGAAGTCCTGGCGCAGGCTGTCTTCGACGGCGATCACCGTTTCTTCCAGGCTGGTGGCGTCCATCAGGGTCAGAATCAGGCGGCGGGTCTTGTCGAAAAGGCGGTCGTTGTCGCGGGCCACGTCCATCAACTGCGAGAGACGATGGCGCATTTCGATATTACGCTCGCGCAGGATCTTCATCTGCCGCTCCACCAGCGACACGGTATCGCCGCGCTGGTGAGGGATGCGCAGGGCCGGCAGCAGCTCTTCGTGCTCGACGAAGAAATGCGGATTCGCCTCAAGGTACGCCGCGACGGCAGCGGCCTCCAGACTTTCGCTCGGGGTAGCTTGTGCGGGTACTTGAGGCTTATCGGTCATTAGCTTTGCTCACTCATAGACGGACCTGTCCTTCGTATACACGCGAGGCCGGCCCGGTCATCATCACCGGGTGGCCAGGGCCTGCCCATTCGATGGACAGGCGTCCACCGGGCAGGTCGATCAGCAGCGGCGAATCCATCCACCCCTGGCTGATCGCGGCCACGGCAGCGGCGCAAGCACCGGTACCGCAGGCCTGGGTTTCGCCGGCGCCGCGTTCCCACACACGCAATTGCGCGCGGGTACGGTCGATCACCTGCAGGAAGCCCACGTTGACCCGTGCCGGAAAGCGCGGGTGGTGTTCGATCTTCGGCCCCAATTCATGCACGGGCGCGTTGTTGATATCGTTGACCCGCAGTACGGCATGGGGGTTGCCCATGGACACCGCGGCGATATCGACAGTCTTGCCGTCCACGTCCAGCGCATAGCTGGTGGCCTGCTCGGTGGCCTGGAACGGAATGTCCGCCGGTACCAGGCGAGGGGCGCCCATGTTGACGCTGATCTGGCCGTCGCTGCGGATATCCAGCTCGATCACGCCGCTCTTGGTCTCGACGCGAATCTGCCGCTTGGCGGTCAGGCGCTTGTCCAGCACAAAGCGGGCGAAGCAGCGCGCCCCGTTGCCGCACTGTTCCACTTCGGAACCGTCGGAGTTGAAGATCCGGTAACGGAAGTCCACCTCCGGGTTGCTTGGTGCCTCGACGATCAGCAATTGGTCGAAGCCAATCCCGGTATGCCGGTCGCCCCACTGTTTAGCGTGCTTGGGCAGGATGTGCGCGTGCTGGCTGACCAGGTCGAGGACCATGAAATCATTGCCCAGCCCGTGCATCTTGGTAAAACGCAGCAGCATGGCTTACTCCGGCAGCAGGCTTTCGCCAGCATACAACTCGGCTACCGTCTCGCGGCGACGCACTTCGAACGCTTGATCACCGTCCACCAGCACCTCGGCGGCACGGCCGCGGGTGTTGTAGTTGGAACTCATGACAAACCCGTAGGCACCGGCCGAATGCACGGCCAGCAAGTCGCCTTCCTCCAGTGCGAGCTGGCGGTCCTTGGCCAGGAAGTCGCCGGTCTCGCAGATCGGGCCGACGATGTCGTAGGTGCGCGGCGCGCTGTCGCGAGGTTTCACGGCAGCGACGTCCATCCAGGCCTGGTACAGCGCCGGGCGGATCAGGTCGTTCATCGCCGCGTCGACGATGGCGAAATCCTTGTGCTCGGTGTGCTTGAGGTACTCGACCTGGGTCAGCAGCACGCTGGCGTTGGCGACGATGTAGCGGCCCGGCTCGAACATCAGCGTCAGGTCGCGGCCTTCGGTGCGTTCGCGCACGGCCTGGATGTAGTCGGCAATCAGCGGCGGTTCTTCGTCGCGATAACGTACGCCGACACCACCACCCAGATCGATGTGGTGCAGGTAGATGCCGCACTCGCCCAGGCGATCGATCAACGCCAACAGGCGGTCGAGGGCATCCAGGAACGGCGGCAGGGTGGTCAGTTGCGAACCGATGTGGCAATCGACACCCAATACTTCCAGGTTCGGCAGCTGGGCGGCGCGGATGTACACGTCCTCGGCGTCGGCAATGGCGATGCCGAACTTGTTCTCTTTGAGACCGGTGGAAATGTACGGGTGGGTGCCGGCGTCGACGTCCGGGTTGACGCGCAGGGAAATCGGCGCGCGAACGCCCATCTCGGCGGCCACGGTCTGCAGGCGTTCCAGCTCATCGGTGGATTCGACGTTGAAGCAGTGCACGCCCACTTCCAGGGCGCGGCGCATGTCTTCGCGGCTCTTGCCGACGCCGGAGAACACGATCTTGTCAGCCTGGCCGCCAGCGGCCAGTACTCGTTCCAGCTCGCCACGCGACACGATGTCGAAACCAGCGCCCAGGCGCGCCAGGACATTCAGTACGCCGAGGTTGGAGTTGGCTTTCACCGCGTAGCACACCAGGTGCGGCACGCCGTTCAGCGGATCGGTGAACGAGCGGTACTGCGCTTCGATATGCGCGCGCGAGTACACGTAGGTCGGGGTACCAAAGCGCTCGGCAATCGCGGACAACGCCACGCCTTCCGCGAACAGCTCGCCGTCCCGGTAGTTAAAAGCGTCCATGATCTTCCCTTAGTAGGTGTCGTGCTTATGCGCTTTGGCGGGTTTTTGCGACGATTGCGCCTGTTCATTCGGATCTTTGCTGTCATCGGGCAGGTACAGCGGGCCTTTTTGACCACAGGCACTAACGAGGCAGGCGACCGCGACGAGCGCAGCAAGGGAAGAGATCAGGCGCTTCATGGCGAAATCCTTGAATATGCATTAATTGCGCCCGAGTATACCGACCACCCGCCAGCTTGCCTATGCGCTGGAATACCCGTCCAGCGGGGGTTTGCCGAGATAGTCGGGAAACGTCCTACGCTCGATGGGGATATTTCATTCCGTCGATCGTGATGAAATCGGTATCCTTTGCAATCGGCGGGGCTCGCCCGTATCGTGCGGCGCTTGAGCAAAACCAGACACTTTTGAGGTTGCCACAATGAGTTTGACCGAAGCCCGTTTTCACGACCTGGTGGATTCGACCCAGCAGGCACTGGAAGATATTTTCGACGACAGCGGCCTGGACGTGGACCTGGAAAACTCGGCCGGCGTGCTGACCGTCAAGTTCGAGAGCGGCCAGCAGTTGATCTTCAGCCGCCAGGAGCCGCTGCGTCAGTTGTGGCTGGCGGCGCGCTCCGGTGGCGTGCACTTCGACTACGAAGAAGAAAGCGGCAAATGGCAGTGTGACAAGAGTGAAGAGCTGTTGGGCGAGATGGTCGCGCGCCTGGTCCACGAATATACCGGCGCCGAGCTGGATTTCGACGAGATCTGACCGTGACCCAGCCTGCACCTGTCCGCCCGCCGAAGCCGCTGTTCAGTAACGTCAGCCCGGCGGTGCCGTCACCTTGTATCAGTTTGTGTCGTCTGGACGAGCATAAAGTCTGCCTTGGTTGCTTCCGCCACGTGGAAGACATCCGTGAATGGCGCTCCGCCGACGATGCCCGGCGCCGGGTCATCTGCCTGGATGCCGAGCAGCGCAGGGCGCGCGCCTGAGGTCGTCTTGTTTATTTGTGACGCTGTGGTAGTGTCCGGGTACGCCTCAACTCATCGAGGCCCGTGAGAACCCCGCCTTTTCCTGGCGGGGTTTTGCTTTTTTTGTGCAGAAAAAAGGAGTCTGCCTGAATCATGACCACCGCACCGTCCATCATTCTTACCCGTCTTGACGTGCAGCGTCTGGAGCAACTGATCGACCGCTTGGGCGACGAGTCTCCCGGCGTCGAAGCGTTGCAAGCCGAACTCGACCGCGCCGAAGAGGTGGTCGGTCACGATGAAGTGCCTGCGGGTGTCGTGACCATGAACTCCAGCGTGCATTGCCGTGAGCAAGGCAGCGGCAAGGACTACCACCTGACCCTGGTCTACCCCAAGGACGCCAATGCCGACGAAGGCAAGATCTCGATCCTGGCGCCGGTCGGCAGCGCGTTGCTCGGCCTGCAGGTGGGCCAGCATATCGACTGGCCAGCGCCAGGCGGCAAGACGCTCAAGCTGGAATTGCTCAGCGTTGAAGGCCAGCCCGAGGATGGCGGCGCCTTTCCTCTCTAAATCTGGCTCAGCGCCGCATTGAGCGACAGCTCCAGCTCGGCTTTGTAGCGCAGGTACAAATTGCTCGGGCTCTGTACATCACCGAGCAGGCCCGACAGGTCCAGGTCGGTGATGTAGCAGCGGTATCGTTCGGCTTCCCGACGTTGCCCGACAATTTCCTGTGCGACCACTGCAAACAGCTGGTCGCCAAACTCCAGTTCGCAAAACTCCCGCTGATTGCAGTACAGGGTAATGCCCACTTGGCCGGGCGCCGCCTTGCCAATAATCGCCTGCACGTCATAAAACGGTTTGTTTGTCGGGTTTTGCGGCGCCGGCCGCGGCTCGATGCCGCGGGCGCGACTGCTGCCCGACGGCAACAGCTGGTAATAAAAGACTTGCACCTCGCCCAGCGGTTGTTGCGGGTCCAGCGGTGACAGCGCATCCCGGCGATAAATGATCGATTGCAGGAAGCGCTGCAACGGCGCCAACAAGCTCTGCTCATCATGGAACGGCAAGCGTTGCTGCCAGAGCGCGTTGAACTCATCCAGCACATACAGCTCGGCGAAACCCTCGTTGACCCGGTAGAACACCTGCACGCAATCGGCCATGCCCATCGGCAGCAACAAGGCCAGGTCGTGGTCTTCCAGGGCCATGGCGTCCAGGTGCAGCGGGCTGTAGCTGGCCAGTTCTTCGCTGAGGTAGGCAATCAGCGCGTCCTGGGTCGCCAGCGACACATGGGTGGCCTGGCCCGGCGTCAATTCCATCACGTGATAGTGCTGTTGTACCTGGAGCAGGTAGCGGTGATTGCCCTGGCCGAGCAGCAGGTTCTGCGCGGTGTCGAAGATTTCTTCGACACGCTGGGCAATGAACTGCGCACGGTTGTGACAGAAGCAGCGCACCCGCAACCGCGGCAGATGGTCGGCCGGCAGTTGGTTGAGGTAGTCGCGCAGGCAGTCGAGCAGCGCATGGGGGCCGTCGTAACGACTGACCATCACCTCGTTCCAGCTATTGAGCGTGACCTGGTCCAGGGTCAGCACCAGGTTGTCGCGCACCCCGGCATAACTCAGCGAGTCGGTACGCTCGGTGGTCATCAGGATATTCAGGTCGCGGTGATGCTTGAGCGGGTCGACGCCGACGTTGATCAGCAACAACACCTCCTCGGGCACCGCCGAGCGCAGCAGGCGTGCCTCATCGACGCTGGCCAGCGGCAGGGCGATGGTCTGTTGCAGGCTGCCGAGCAGGTTGAACAGCTCGAACTCGGTCATGTCGCTGACGCCTGGATGCAGCGCCAGGCGGGTGCTGCTGTCGATCACGCCGTTGCGGTGGCACCAGGTGAGCATTTCCAGCAGGTCACGGCTGCGCTTGATCGGCGCGAAGTGTTCCCATTCCAGGGCCGTGAGGTTGCCGTTGTACAAGCCCCAATGGTGCTGGCCCGGCTCCTTGCGATTGGGCGACTGCACCAGGGTGAGGGTGTCTTCGGCCAGGTCCGGGGCGATGCCGGGGTTGATGAATTCGACCTTGCCGGCCTTGCGTTCGAAGGCGGCATACAGGCGCCGGCCCAGCACATTGAGGTCGCGCTTGTTGATCAGGCTGACGGTCTGTTCGGTGCGGGCAAACTGAGTCAGGAAGCGATAGCTGTAGTTCAGCTCGTTGACCAGGGCGCGGCGCTCGGACGCCACCTGGCGTACTTTCCACTGGCTGCGGCTGTCCAGCAGCGCCAGCTGGCGTTGGTCCCAGCCCCACTCATGTGCCAGGCGCTCCAGCAACAGTCGCTGCCAGCTGGTCGCGCGCTGGCCGACGGTCAGCTTGCGGTTGACTTTCAGATATAGCGCCCGCCGTACCAGTTCCAGGCGTTCCGGCTCGTGACGGGCCTTGAGGTATTCCTCGATGCGACGGTAGACCACGATGTACGGGTCGAGCTCATCCAGGTCCATCTGGTTGGCGAACACCGCGCGCTTGAAGCGCAGGCTCAGGCACTGCACGTTCGGGTGCTCGCTGGCGTAGACCTCGGTCAGCAGCAGCTTGAGCACCGACTTGTAGGGTGACTCGATGCCCTTGAACAGCTGCCACAGCCCGGCGCCGATGAATTCGCCCGGAGGAATGTGCGCCAGGTGGCCGAGGTCGAGGGTTTCATCGGCGCGGATAAAGCGCTTGGAAATCAGCGTATGGGTGAACTCGGCATAGCGGGTCTCTTCGTATACCGGCACGAGCCACCAGATCGGCGTGCGCCCGGCCAGCCAGATGGCGGTGCGGTAGAACTCGTCCAGCAACAGGTAATGCTGGGTGGTGCCGCAGTCGTCGGAGCTCAGTTGCGTGTCGCGCTCGCCGAGCACAAAGCGCGTCGGCTCGATCAGGAAGAAGTGCGCTTCGGCGCCCATGCTCAGGGCCCAGGCTTCCAGCAGCTGGCATTTTTTGCGCAGTTCGGCCAGCTCGGTTTCGCCGAGGTCCGGCGCATGGCACACCCACACGTCCATATCGCTCTGATCAGCCTGGGCCAGGGTGCCAAGGCTGCCCATCAGGAACAATCCATGAATCGGCCGTGGCGGGTTGCCATGGCGTGGCTTGTAGGAGAACGAGCGGGTCAGACGCTGGGCTTCGGTCAGGGCTTGGGGGTCGGGTTCGAAATTTGAGAGCCCCGCAGGCGTGCTGCCCGAGACATAGCCTGGCAGCAGCGGGTGATTGACGTGAAAGAACAGCGGCAACAGGGTCAACACGCTTTGCTGGCGTGGCGTCAGCCCCTCGACGGCCCGGGCCATGCGGCCTTCATTGAGGGCCATGAAACGCGCGCGCAGTTGGGCCAGTACCTTGCGGTCAATGCCTTCGTCCAGGTCGGGGCGGATTTCGTGGGTGCGGGTCATGTCGAATTCGTTGGCTCGCAGGGCCCAACGTGGGCGGCCGTGTCGGAGTTTACAGCCAGTAGCGTAGGAGGTTTAGAGGGAAATTGTTTTTGGCGCCAGAATTTTGTGGCGTCCACGGCAACGCCCCCGGAATCCGCAGAGCGCGGACTCCATGGGCGGTCTCAGGGATCAGGCAGCTTCTTTGGTGGTGGCAGTGGTGAGGATGGTCAGCAGCGTTTGAGCCTGCTCTGCAGCGTCCCGGCCAAGGCTGGTCAGGTAGCCCCCGTCTGGCTGGTCGATAAGTCCTTTCGCATGAAGGCGTTTGGCAGCGGCGATGGCAGTGGGAGCGGCGGTCTGGTGGACTTTCAGACCTTCCTTGGTGCTGTCCAAGGGGAAGAGTACAAGGATTTCCAGTTCGGCAACCAACTCAGGGGTATACGACATAAGGACTCCAGACTTTCTAAAATTTATTAGAGGCTAGCAGGGCATAAGGTGAACGCACTTTGCCGGGCTGTCCAGTAGGAGCAAGCGCGCTCGCGAAAAACCTGAGAGCGCCGCGTGTATTCAGGCTGCTCGCGTTGGCGTTGACGATTTTCGCGCGCAGGCTGGCTCCTGCCAGGTCTGGTGACTTAGTTGTTTTCCGGAGGCAGCTCTGGCAGTGCCCGCAGCGCTGTTTCGTACCATTCGGTATCGAATGCGCGGTCTTCTTCGAGCATCTTGTCGATTTCCACGGCCAGCACATGGGCCATGAGATTCAGAATGTCGTCGCGCTCATAGCCCACCAGCGTCAGCTTGTTGAAGGTGGCTTTGGCGGCAGGCGGGTTGTCGCTTTCGATCTGGTTTTCGATGGCTTGGGTCAGCGTACTTTCGGTGAACTCTTCTTCGTCGCTGTCGATATCGGTCGGCTCGCTCATGGCAGGCTCCTGTAGGAAAGGGCGCCAGTCTACCCCCATTCAAGCGGTTGATGCTGCTGGCAAGGCCAGGCCCGGGGAGCTATAACGCTTGCAGCCAACCCCATTCCCGGCCTGGAGGCAATCGCAATGCTCAAGCTCTACGGATTCTCGGTCAGCAACTACTACAACATGGTCAAGCTGGCGTTGCTGGAGAAAGGGCTGCCTTTCGAAGAGGTGCCTTTTTACGCCGGGCAAACCCCCGAAGCCCTGGCGGTCAGCCCGCGCGGCAAGGTCCCGGTGCTGGGCGTGAAGCAGGGCTTTATCAACGAAACCAGCGTGATCCTCGAATACATCGAGCAAACCCAGGAAGGGCTTTCGCTGCTCCCGGCCGAGCCGTTCCAGCGCGCCCAAGTGCTGGCGCTGTGCCGAGAAATCGAGCTGTATATCGAATTGCCGGCTCGCGCCTGTTTCGCCGAAGCCTTTTTCGGCATGCCGGTGCCGGAGGCGATCAAGGAAAAATCCAAGGCGGAGTTGTTGCTCGGGGTTGGCTCATTACGTCGGCACGGTAAATTCGCGCCGTTTGTGGCGGGGGAGAGCTTCACGATTGCGGATCTGTATTTCATGTACAGCGTGAACCTCGCCTGCGCGGTGGGCGAGAAGCTGTTTGGCCTGGATCTGCTGGCTGAGATGCCGAAGGCTAAAGCGTTGCTGGAACGTTTGCACGGGATGCCCAACGCGCAGAAAGTGGCGGCGGACAGGGAAGCGGCGATGCCGGCGTTCATGGCCATGGTGGCGGCGAAGAAATAGCGACGCTCACACTTGTAGGAGCCGGATTGCCGGCGATGGCGGCCTCAAGATCAACTGCGATCTCAAGGACCTCATCGCCGGCAAGCGAGTGCTTAGCGGCTGGCGAGCAGGGCCTGGCCGCGCGCGACGGCAGCCTTCACCTGCGCCGGTGCAGTGCCGCCCACGTGGTTGCGGGCATTCACCGACCCTTCCAGGGTCAGTACCGCGAACACGTCCTGCTCGATCTGGTCGCTGAACTGACGCAGCTCTTCCAGGCTCATTTCCGCCAGGTCCTTGCCGGTGTCCACGCCGTATTTCACGGCGTGGCCGACGATTTCGTGGCAGTCACGGAACGGCAGGCCACGGCGCACCAGGTAGTCCGCGAGGTCGGTCGCGGTGGAGAACCCGCGCAACGCCGCTTCACGCATGATCGCGTGCTTGGGCTTGATCGCCGGGATCATGTCGGCAAACGCGCGCAACGAGTCGCGCAGTGTATCGGCGGCGTCGAACAGCGGTTCCTTGTCTTCCTGGTTGTCCTTGTTGTAGGCCAGTGGCTGGCCTTTCATCAGGGTCAGCAGGCCCATCAGCGCGCCGAACACGCGGCCGCTTTTGCCGCGCACCAGCTCGGGCACGTCGGGGTTTTTCTTTTGCGGCATGATCGAGCTGCCGGTGCAGAAGCGGTCCGGCAGGTCGATGAACTGGAATTGCGCGCTGGTCCACAGCACCAGCTCTTCGGAGAAGCGCGACAGGTGCATCATCGCGATGCTCGCGGCGGCGCAGAATTCGATAGCGAAGTCACGGTCCGACACGCCGTCCAGGGAGTTACCGCCCACGGCGTCAAAACCCAGCAGTTGCGCGGTGTATTCGCGGTCGATCGGGTAGGTGGTGCCGGCCAGTGCGGCGCTGCCCAACGGCATGCGGTTGGCGCGCTTGCGGCAATCCACCAGGCGCTCGTAGTCGCGGCTGAGCATCTCGAACCAGGCCAGCAGGTGATGGCCGAAGGTCACGGGCTGTGCGGTCTGCAGGTGGGTGAAGCCGGGCATGATGGTGTCCGATTCACGCTCGGCCTGCTCCAGCAGACCTTTTTGCAAGCGAGTGATTTCGGACAGGATCAGGTCGATTTCGTCACGCAGCCACAGGCGAATATCGGTAGCCACCTGATCGTTGCGGCTGCGGCCGGTGTGCAGCTTCTTGCCGGTCACACCGATGCGGTCGGTGAGGCGGGCCTCGATGTTCATGTGCACGTCTTCCAGGTCGACGCGCCAGTCGAACGTACCGGCTTCGATCTCGCCGCGAATCGTGGTCAGGCCGTCGATGATGCTGTCGCGCTCGGCGTCGGTCAGCACGCCGACCTTGGCCAGCATCGTCGCGTGGGCGATGGAGCCCATGATGTCGTGGCGGTACAGGCGCCGGTCGAAGGTGACGGAGGCGGTGAAGCGGGCGACGAAGGCGTCGACGGGTTCACTGAAGCGGCCGCCCCAGGACTGGTTGGTCTTGTCGGTGCTCATGGATTCGCTCGTGATCTGCTTAATAAAGAGGCATGGAAGTGTGCCGGCGATAATAACAGGGTTGCCCGTTGAGGCGGTGCTGCGGGTCGTCGGCATTTTTATTTGTGCAAAGCTGGCTAAGTGCCTTGCCGTCGAACGCGTCCGGGAAGAGACTGGGACAAGGCTTTATTGAAACGATATTTGACGATTGAGCAATGTCGTCTCAGTGAGCGTCTACAGTTGGACTGATAGTGTGTGAATGCACCAAAGTCGGGTGATGCGGTCATAGCCCAGACTAACCATTAAAAAGGGGGGTATTCGGATTGTGTATCAGCAAACCCTACGACAGTGCCCACAGGCAGCAGGTCTTGGGCGCTATTGAACAGGTCCGGGTAAATATGGGTGCCGCTGTCGGGGCACTTTTTGCCGCTCGCGCTAGTCTTAGCGTGGATCGCTGTGACGCAAGTCACCGCACCTGTCTACGCTATCCTTGTGCGAGACTCACGCAGGAATCCAGCGCAATATGAATGTCCTGATCGTTGATGACGAACCCCAAGCCCGCGAGCGACTGAGCCGTTTGGTCAGTGAACTCGAGGGTTATACAGTCCTTGAGCCGAGCGCCACCAACGGGGAGGAGGCGTTGGCGTTGATCGACAGCCTCAAGCCCGATGTGGTGCTGCTCGATATCCGCCTGCCGGGCCTTGATGGCCTGCAAGTTGCCGCCCGCCTGAGTGAGCGAGAATCGCCACCTGCCGTGGTGCTGTGCGCGGCCCAGGAGGAGTTTTCCGCCGACACGCTCGAAGCCAGCGGTGTCAGCTTCCTTACCAAACCCGTGGCTGGCGAGGCGTTGCTCAAGGCGCTGAAAAAGGCCGAGCGGCCCAATCGTGTCCAGCTCGCCGCACTGACCCAGCCCGCCGCCCAAAGTGGTAACGGGCCACGCAGCCACATCAGCGCCCGTACACGCAAAGGTATCGAGCTGATTCCGCTGGGCGAGGTGGTCTATTTCATTGCCGATCACAAGTACGTGACCCTGCGCCACCAGGGCGGCGAAGTGCTGCTCGATGAACCGCTGAAGGCGCTCGAGGATGAATTCGGCGACCGCTTCGTGCGGATCCACCGCAACGCGCTGGTGGCCCGCGAGCGAATCGAACGCTTGCAGCGCACACCCCTGGGGCATTTCCAGTTGTTCCTCAAAGGGCTGAATGGCGATGCATTGATCGTCAGCCGACGCCATGTCGCCGGTGTGCGCAAGATGATGCAACAGCTTTAGCCCGGGGCCTGCGGCGATGCCTGTACCTCTTATCCCGGTGCGACGCGGCCAGGGAGGCCCCGCACTTGCTGATTCAAATCAAAGCGTATTTGCCTGAGCTGTTATTATCTGCCGTATCTATTCAGTACGGATTGATCCATGTCCTCTCGCGAAATCCGCATCGCCACCCGTAAAAGCGCCTTGGCCTTGTGGCAGGCCGAATACGTCAAAGCACGCCTTGAGCAGGCCCATGCCGGCCTCAAGGTGACCCTGGTGCCCATGGTCAGTCGCGGCGACAAGCTGCTCGACTCGCCGCTGTCGAAGATCGGCGGCAAGGGCCTGTTCGTCAAGGAACTGGAAACCGCGCTGCTGGAAAACGAAGCCGACATCGCCGTGCATTCGATGAAAGACGTGCCCATGGATTTCCCTGAAGGCCTGGGCCTGTTTTGCATCTGCGAGCGTGAAGACCCGCGCGACGCCTTTGTTTCCAACACCTACGCGTCGTTGGATGAGCTGCCGCTGGGCAGCATCGTCGGCACGTCCAGCCTGCGTCGCCAGGCACAGTTGCTCACTCGCCGCCCGGACCTGCAGATTCGTTTCCTGCGCGGCAACGTCAACACCCGCCTGGCCAAGCTGGATGCCGGCGAATATGACGCGATCATCCTCGCCGCGGCCGGCTTGATCCGCTTGGGTTTCGAAGACCGCATCACCTCGGCCATCAGTGTCGAGGACAGCCTGCCGGCCGGTGGGCAAGGCGCAGTGGGCATCGAATGCCGCACCGCCGACGCTGAAATTCACGCCTTGCTCAAACCCCTGGACCACCACGACACCGAAGTGCGCGTCACGGCCGAACGCGCCCTGAACAAGCACCTCAACGGCGGCTGCCAGGTGCCGATTGCCTGCTACGCCGTGCTCGAAGGCGACAATCTGTGGCTGCGTGGCCTGGTAGGCGATCCGGATGGCGGCACCCTGCTGACTGCCGAGGTGCGTGGTCCGCAGCGTGATGCCACGGCCCTGGGGATCCAGGTGGCGGAAGAGCTGCTGGACAAGGGCGCTGGCGCCATCCTGCAAAAAGTCTATGGCGAGGCCGGCCCGCAGTGACCGGATGGCGACTGCTGCTGACGCGGCCCGCCGAGGAATCAGCAGCCCTGGCTTCGGCATTATCAGACGCCGGAATCTTCAGCAGCAGCTTACCCTTGCTGGACATCGAGCCCTTTGCTGTTACCCCCGAGCAGCAGGCCGTGTTCCGCCACCTCGACCGTTACTGCGCAGTGATCGTGGTAAGCAAGCCGGCCGCGCGACTTGCCGTGCAACAGCTGACCCAAGCCTGGCCGCAGCTGCCATGGTTCAGCGTCGGCGGCGCCACCGCGCAGGTGTTGGCCGAGCACGGCCTAAACGTTGACTACCCCCAGTCTGGCGATGACAGCGAGGCCTTGCTTCAATTGCCTGCGTTGCGCGAGGCTATCGCGCGCCCGGATGCGCGGGTGTTGATCCTGCGCGGCGAGGGGGGGCGGGAGTTGCTGGCTGAGCGTTTGCGTGAGCAAGGTGCTAGTGTCGACTATCTGGAGTTGTATCGTCGTTTCTTGCCGGACTATCAGGCGGGAGTACTGATGCAACGCATCCAGTTGGAACGCCTGAACGGCCTGGTGGTCAGCAGTGGGCAGGGTTTCTTGCACTTGCAGGCCCTGGCTGGCGCCGATTGGTCTCAGGTGGCCCGGCTTCCGTTGTTCGTGCCCAGTCCGCGAGTCCAGGAGATGGCGCGGGCCGCAGGCGCAGAAAAAGTGGTGGATTGTCGCGGCGCGAGTGCCGCGGCTTTGTTAGTGGCGTTGGGCAGCTGTGTCTTGTGACGGCCGCCCCCACTCTCTGATACGCAAAGGACGGATACGTGAGCGAAACAGCCTTGCCTAAAGATGAAACCCAGCCCGCACTCGATGCGCCGGTTGAGTCACCGGTCACCGCGCCGCGCCGTGGCAATGGCCTGGCAATCGTCGCCCTGCTGCTGGGTGCTGCCGGCGTTGCCGCAGGCGGTTGGGGGATCGTGCAGGTCCGCGCCTTGCAAGCCAGCAGCCAGCAACAGCTGGGGCAGGTGCAGACCCTCGACGACCAGTCCCAGACCCTCAAGCAAAGCCAGCAGCAGCTGGCGGCGCGCCTGGCCCAGTTGCCGGGTGCCGATGAGCTGGAGGAGCGTCGCCGTCTGGTCGCGCAACTGCAGGGTGACCAGCAACGCTTGAGTCAGCGGCTGGAAACCGTGCTGGGTGCCAGCCGCCAGGATTGGCGTTTGGCTGAGGCCGAGCATTTGATCCGCCTGGCGAGCTTGCGCCTGTCGGCCCTGCAAGACATCAACAGTGCCCAGTCGCTGGTGCAGGGCGCCGACGAGATCCTTCGCGAGCAAAGCGATCCGGGCTCGTATGCCGCTCGCGAGCAATTGGCCAAGAGCCTGGCCGCGCTGCGCAGTACTGAGCAGCCAGACCGCACCGGGCTGTACCTGCAATTGGCGGCCTTGCGTGACCAGGTCGTGCAACTGGCGGCCATCGCCCCTGAATATCAACTGACCGATCCCGCTTCCCAAGGGCGCCCGACCACCGATACCGAAAGTCGTTGGAGCCAGTGGTGGGAGCAGATCTCGCGGTACTTCCGCATCGACTTCAACCCGGACGACAACATCCGTCCGTTGCTGGCCGGCCAAGGCCTGAACCAGGTACGCCTGGCCCTGAGCCTGGCCCTGGAGCAAGCACAGTGGGCCGCGCTCAATGGCGAGTCGGCGGTCTACAGCCGCTCGCTGGGCGAGGCGCGCAGCGTGCTGCAGGACAACTTCAACCAGGACAACCCGCAAAGCAAGGCGATGCTGGCACGTATCGCCGAGCTTGAGCCCAAGGCCGTCTCGGTGGTGACCCCGGACCTGGCCGCGAGCCTGGCTGCCGTGCAGGCGTACCTTGACCGTCGTCATCTGTCTGCCGACGAAGCCAAGGCGGCCGCGGGCACGCCGGCAACCCAGGAGTAGAGCCGATGAAGCGTTTCTATGTGATCCTGGTGCTGGCGATTGCGATCGCCCTGGCACTGGCCGTGGGCATTTCCAAGCACACCGGCTACGTGCTGATTACCTACCCGCATGTGCTGCATTACGAGTCGAGCCTGTGGGCCACCTTGGTGGCCGTGTTTGCCATCGGCCTGGCGATCTATCTGATCCGCGTGTTGTTGAGCCTGGTGACCACCTCCGGTGGGGTGGTCAACCCGTGGTCGCGGCGTAACCGCAGCCGCCGCGTGCAGATTGCCATCGAACAAGGTCAGATGGACCTCGCCGAGGGCCGCTGGGCCAGCGCCGAGCGCCATTTGCACCGTGCCGCCGAAGCCGAGCGCCAGCCATTGCTGTATTACCTCGGCGCCGCTCGTGCCGCCAATGAGCAAGGCCGCTACGAAGAGGCTGACGGCTTGCTGGAACGTGCCCTGGAGCGTCAGCCCCAGGCCGAGCTGGCGGTTGCCTTGAGCCACGCGCAGTTGCAGCTGGACCGAGGCGATACGGAGGGCGCGTTGACCACCTTGCAGGCGATGCACGAACGTCACCCGCACAATGCGCAGGTGTTGCGTCAATTGCAGCGCCTGCATCAGCAGCGGGGTGACTGGTCATCAGTGATCCGCCTGCTGCCGGAACTGCGCAAGGACAAGGTGCTGCCTGCCAGCGAGTTGGCCGAACTCGAGCGCCGCGCCTGGGGTGAAAACCTGAGCCTGGCTGCACAGCGCGAAGACCAGGGTGAAGCGGGCTTGCAGTCACTTGAGCGGGCCTGGCAACAACTCACCTCTGCGCAGCGGCAGGAGCCGCAATTGGTCCTGGCCTATGCCGAGCAGTTGCGTCAGTTGGGTGCCGACGCGGAGGCCGAAGAAGCGCTGCGTGGCGCGATCAAGCGCGGCTACGACAGTCACCTGATCCGCCTCTACGGCCTGTTGCGTGGCAGTGATCCCGCCCGCCAGTTGAAGTTTGCCGAAGGTTGGCTCAAGGACCATCCCGGCGATGCCAGCCTGCTGTTGACGCTGGGCCGCTTGTGCCTGCAAAACAGTCTGTGGGGCAAGGCGCGTGATTACCTGGAGAGCAGCCTGCAGGTACAGCGCAATCCGGAAGCCTGTGCCGAACTGGCGCGGCTGCTGGCCCAACTGGGCGACACTGAGCGCAGCAACCAGCTGTTCCAGGAGGGGCTGGGCCTGTTGGATAGCCGCTTGCTGGCATCACCGCTGCCGGTTCCTGCGCGGATTTGAAGTAGGATGTTATCCAAGGGTTGGCTCAGACAGGTCTGACGGCCAACCCTTCAATGTCTCGTAAACGCGTTGGCTAGAGCCTTTATAGGCATGCTCCTACGTTCAATAGCTTGAAGTCTTCCATCCTCTGACGGGTTGTCCTTATCCTCTTGCGGAATCGTCTGCTCTTGCATGTATTGAAAGGGGTCGGGCCTTTCCTCTACCGTATTGACCTATATTTCGCGGTGCGGATAAAGCATGTCTTTGGCCCCTTCACGTTCCTTGTTTTTCCTTGCATTCCTGGCAGGTGGGCTGACGTTGGGTGCGTCCTTCTACCTGGAATTTGGCGCGTCGTTGCGGCCTTGTTTCCTGTGCCAGTTGCAACGGGTCTTCCTGGCGGCCTTTACGCTGATCAACCTGGCCGCCGCGCTCTACAGCCCCAAGCGCTCTGCCATCTACCTGTACGGTCTGGCGAGCATGGGCTGCGCGTTACTCGGCGCCATCACCGCCGTGCGCCAGGTACTGTTGCAAAATGCCGCACCCGACCAGGCTGGCGACTGCTGGCCGAGCCTGCAATACATGATCGAAAACCTGTCGCTGTGGCAGGCATTGCAATCGGCCGTCAAAGGCACGGTCGATTGCGTTGATATCAACTGGACGTTGTTCGACCTGAGCCTCCCCGAGTGGAGCCTGCTGTTCTTCCTGGGCATGCTGATCCTGGGCGCTACGCAGTTTTCGCGGCTGATTTCGAGCCAGCGTTTGCGTCCTGCTCGGCACTGAAAGGCCGTCACACTTTGCAGAAGGGGATTAAACACTTGTATGAACTTTCTCTCCTGCGTACCTTGAAGCCACAGTCATGCGGGCATAATCTGGCCCGCACGCGTTAATGAAACCGTTTGTCAGATGTGGCCTTGTCCGGCTGCCGCTTTAATCCTTGAAGTGTTGCGCGGGCACCAGGCAGCAGCGCCCCTATAGGGAAGAGAGATCATCATGCTGGAAAGTTGTCAGAATGCTCAGGAACGCTGGGGTGGGGTGCACAAGCTGATCGACAGCTGGTTGAAGGCACGTCACGAACTGGTTCGGGCCTTTGATGCTCTCGGCGCCAAGCCCGAGGCACTGGCTGAGAACCGCGAACCGTTGCAGGATTTCTGCGCTGTGTTGGTGGACTACGTATCGGCTGGACATTTCGGTGTCTACGAGCAACTGACCAAAGAAGCGGAAGCTTTTGATGATCAGCGTGGTCTGGAATTGGCCGAGACCCTTTACCCGCGTATCGACGTGATCACCGAAAAATTGCTCGCGTTCACCGACCTGTGTGATGCCGGTAATTGTGTCGCCGAAAAATTCAAGGAGCTGGGTGGCCTGCTCCATGAGCGTTTCGAATTGGAAGATTGCCTGATCGAAGTGCTGCACAACGCCCACAAGGAAGAGGCGGCCACCCAGGCCTGACCTTTGCTGGCGGGATAAAAAAACGGTGCGCATTGCGCACCGTTTTTTATTGGGTCAGTGACGAGTGCCGAGCAATTCGATCTCGAACACCAGCGGCGTATACGGCGGGATCAACTCGCCGGCGCCGTCGGCGCCATAAGCCTGGGCTGACGGAATCACCAGGCGCCATTTCGCGCCCACTGGCATCTGTTGCAGCGCGCTGCTCCAGCCGCTGATCACGCTGTCGAGGCGAAACCATTGGGGCTGCGTGCTCTGATCGAACACCGTGCCATCGGGAAGGCGTCCCACGTATTTCACTTGAACCTGATCACTGGCCAACGGCTTGTTGCCCGTGCCGGCAGTGAGTTCGGTGAGCAGGATGCCATCCGCCAGTTCGCGCACACCTTTTGCGGATTTTTCCTTGGCTAGAAATTGCTGTTCGGCGGCCAGTGCTTTTTCACTCTGGGGTGCCTGCGCGTCGGCTTCGGTTTGCGCTTCGTGCTGGGCCAGAAGCTGCTCGATACGCGCGTTATCCAGCGCCAGCGGTTTGCCTTGATAGGCCTGCTTGAGGCCGTCGATCAAGGCCTGGATCTGCAAGTCCGGAACCTCCTGGCGCAGGCGTTCGCCGAGGCTGGCACCCAGGCTGTAGGCGAGGTCGTGTTGATCCTGCTCGGTGGTTTTCGCCGGTGATTGCTCGCCCGCATTGGCCATCGAGATTGCCAGGCCAAGCACAAGAAAAAGGTAACGCGACATGAGCATTTCTCCCGCCGAAAGTGCGACGGATTATGCCAGTGTGGGAGCGTAAAAAGTGCCGCGCATTTTCGTTATATCGATAAGAATTTTCGTACGTTGCAACGCAAGGCAAACGATACTGTCAACATGCCCTAGCGGCGGTAAGAGCAGAGGGCTAGTATGAGCCGCACCCACGTCAGCCAGGAGGTAAACCATGTCGGCCAAACAGAAGCCTGTTAATACCCCGTTGCATTTACTCCAACAACTTTCGGGCAGCTTGCTCGAACACCTGGAAAGCGCCTGTTCCCAAGCGTTGGCCGATGCAGAAAAGCTGCTCGCCAAGCTGGAAAAACAACGCGGTAAAGCGCAAGAAAAGCTGCACAAATCCCGCACCAAACTGCAAGACGCCGCGACTGCCGGCAAGGCCAAGGCACAAGCCAAAGCCAAAGACGCTGTCAAAGAACTTGAGGACTTGCTGGACGCCCTCAAGGATCGCCAAGCTGAAACCCGCACTTACATTTCCCAACTCAAAAAAGATGCTCAGGAAAGCCTGAAACTGGCCCAGGGCGTTGGTCGTGTGAAGGAAGCCGTGGCTAAAGTGCTGGGCGCTCGTACCCCTGCAAAAGCCGTTGCCGCCAGCTCGGCGAAAAAGCCGGCAAGCAAGGCTGTTGCTGCGAAAGCACCTGCCAAGCCAGCTGCCAAAACCGCTGCTGCAAAACCAGCCGCCAAGCCAGCTGCTAAAACCGCTGCTGCGAAACCAGCCGCCAAGCCAGCTGCTAAAACTGCTGCTGCGAAACCAGCCGCCAAGCCAGCTGCTAAAACCGCTGCTGCGAAACCAGCCGCCAAGCCAGCTGCTAAAACCGCTGCTGCGAAACCAGCCGCCAAGCCAGCTGCTAAAACCGCTGCTGCAAAACCAGCCGCCAAGCCAGCTGCCAAAACTGCTGCTGCAAAACCAGCCGCCAAACCAGCTGCTAAAACTGCTGCTGCAAAACCAGCCGCCAAGCCAGCTGCTAAAACCGCTGCTGCAAAACCAGCCGCCAAGCCAGCTGCTAAAACTGCTGCTGCAAAACCAGCCGCCAAGCCAGCTGCTAAAACCGCTGCTGCAAAACCAGCCGCCAAGCCAGCTGCTAAACCTGCTGCTGCAAAACCAGCCGCCAAGCCAGCTGCTAAACCTGCTGCTGCAAAACCAGCCGCCAAGCCAGCTGCTAAACCTGCTGCTGCGAAACCAGCCGCCAAGCCAGCCGCTAAACCTGCTGCTGCAAAGCCAGCCGCTAAGCCAGCTGCAAAACCCGCTGCAGCCAAGCCAGCTCCGGCAAAGCCAGCGACCCCGGCAGCACCTGCGACTACCGCAGCGTCCAGCGCTCCAACCGCACCGACCAGCAGCACTCCTGCGCCGGTAGCGCCAAGCACCACCCCAACCAGCGCTTCCTAAGCGCCGGTGACCGCGACGCGCAGCTGCTGCAGCGCGTTGTGGTCAAGGTTGGCGGCATCCTCAGCCGCCAGTCCTTCAAGCCATCGCGGTTGCCCCGCCACGTCATCACCCGGCCATGCTTGCGCCAGCGCTTCCAGGCGCTTGAGCAGCGTGCGTTCGGCATCCAGTTCCAGGGCCTTGACCCGTTCGCGTAACGCCGCCACTGCCTCATCCTGCTGCGCCATGGCCCGCCATTGTGTGCGCACGTGCCGTAACGGTCCGACCACCTGTGCCTGCCAGGGCCCGGCAATCTGTTTCAGTGCCAGGATGCGTTCGGGTGTCGGCGCTACAGCGCGCCGTTCCAGCCACGCGCCGCAGAGCAACAGGCACACATCTGCACCTTGCGCCTGCATGCGCAGGCAAGCGGCTTCGCACCCTGGGCGGGCGTAAGTCGAGAGGGCAAAGCTCCATAGGTCAGCGCACATATTCACACCCAAGCCAGCGGCCAACGAAGCTGGTAGACTCCGCCGCCATTATGATCCGACTTCAAAGCCTAACATTACAGCGTGGCCCGCAACGTCTTCTTGAAGACGCCGAGCTGACCCTGCACGCCGGTCACAAAGCCGGCCTGATCGGCGCCAACGGCGCCGGCAAATCCACGTTGTTCGCCTTGTTGCTGGGTGAGCTGACCCCGGATTCCGGGGACTGCCTGCTGCCGGCTGACTGGCGCATCGCCCACATGCGCCAGGAGATCGATACCCTGGACCGCATCGCGATCGACTACGTGCTCGATGGCGACCTGCGCCTGCGCCAGGTGCAACACGACCTGGCCGAGGCCGAGAAAGCCCAGGACGGCGCGGCCCAGGCCCGCCTGCACTCGGAACTCGACAGCGCCGACGGCTACACGGCCGACGCCCGCGCCCGCAAGATGCTCGCCGGGCTGGGTTTCACCAACGAACAAATGGACCGCCCGGTCGCCGACTTCTCCGGCGGCTGGCGCATGCGCCTGAACCTGGCCCAGGCGCTGATGTGCCCCTCGGACCTGTTGCTGCTCGATGAACCGACCAACCACTTGGACCTCGATGCGATCCTGTGGTTGGAAGACTTCCTCAAGAGCTACCCAGGCACCTTGCTGCTGATTTCCCACGACCGGGATTTCCTCGATGCCGTGGTCGACAATATCGCCCACGTCGAACAGAAGAAAATCACCCTCTACCGTGGCGGCTACACTGCGTTCGAACGCGCGCGTGCCGAGCGCCTGGCCCAGCAGCAACAGGCCTACGAGAAGCAACAGGCGCAACGTGCGCACATGGAAAGCTACATCGCCCGGTTCAAGGCCCAGGCCACCAAGGCCCGCCAGGCCCAGAGCCGGATCAAGGCCCTGGAGCGCATGGAAGAGCTGTCGGCGGCCCACGTCGATTCGCCGTTCGATTTCGTGTTCCGTGAGTCGGTGAAAATCTCCAGCCCGCTGCTCGACCTTTCGGATGCACGCCTGGGTTATGGCGACAAAACCATCCTGGAGAAGGTCAAGCTGCAGCTCACGCCGGGTGCACGCATCGGTTTGCTCGGGCCTAACGGTGCGGGCAAGTCGACGCTGATCAAGAACCTGTCCGGCGAGTTGCAGCCCCTGGCCGGGCGCCTGACCCGTGGCGAGAACCTGGTAGTGGGCTATTTCGCCCAGCATCAGTTGGACTCCCTCGACTCCAAGGCCAGCCCGTTGCTGCACCTGCAGCGCCTGGCGCCGACCGAGCGCGAGCAGACCCTGCGCGACTTCCTCGGCGGTTTCGACTTCCGTGGCGCGCGCATCGATGAACCGGTGCTGAATTTCTCCGGCGGCGAAAAAGCCCGCCTGGCCCTGGCCTTGATCGCCTGGGATCGCCCGAACCTGCTGCTGCTCGACGAACCGACCAACCACCTGGACCTGGAAATGCGCCTGGCGCTGACCATGGCCTTGCAGGAGTTCAGCGGTGCGGTATTGGTGGTGTCTCACGATCGCCACTTGCTCAAGAGCACCACCGACAACTTCCTGCTGGTGGCGGATGGCAAAGTCGAAGAGTTCGACGGCGACCTGGATGACTACGCGCGCTGGCTGACGGATTACCGTCTGCGCAACGCGCCGGTCAGCAACACCCCGGTCAACCCGGACAAGACCGACAAGAAAGCCCAACGCCAGGCCGCTGCTGCGTTGCGCCAACAGTTGGCGCCGCACAAGCGTGAAGCCGATAAGCTGGAAGCCGAGTTGGGCAAGGTGCACGAGCGCCTGGCCAAGATCGAGACCAGCCTGGGCGACAGCGCCGTGTACGAGGCTGCGCGCAAGGATGAGCTGCGCGACCTGCTTGCCGAACAGGCCAAGCTCAAGGTGCGTGAAGGGCAGCTGGAGGAAACCTGGATGGAAGCCCTCGAGTTGCTGGAAACCCTGCAGGCGGAGCTGGAGGCGCTGTCCTGATGGAAGCGTTGCAGCTGCCGATACCGACGCAATGGGTCGAGCCCGTATGGATCGGTGTGCAAATCCTGCTGATCCTGCTGGCCGGCTACCTCGCCCAGCGCTTTGTCGCCAAGGGGCTGACGCGCCTGGGCGAACGCTACCCGCTGCCGCCGCAATTGCTGATGCCGCTGCGCGGCGGCTTGCGCTGGCTAATCATGGGCAGTGCGCTGATCTTCGTGCTGGGCCGCCTGGGAGTGTCTGCCACGGTGTTGTGGACCGCGCTGTCGGGCTTCGTGGCGGTGGCGGCGGTGGCGTTCTTCGCCATGTGGTCGGTGCTCTCCAACCTGCTGTGCGCGATTCTGATCTTCACCGTCGGGCCGTTTCGCCTCGGTGATATCGTCGAGTTGGTGGATACCGTCGACAAACCCGGCGTGAAGGGCCGGGTGGTGGCGATCAACCTGCTCTACACCACGCTGGTCGAAGTGGCAGAAGCCGGCACTGACAGCGCGATGGTGCAGGTGCCCAACAGCCTGTTCTTCCAGCGCTCGGTGCGGCGTTGGCCAGGCACTCACGTGTTCCCCGGCGATCGCTAGTATTCACATCTTGTAAAAATCTATAGCCAGCCTTTGGTCGGCGGAGTTAGCTTTAGGCACAACCGCTAACTCTTCCCTGAGGTGTGTAATGGCACTCGACACATGGCTGGCCTTTTTCGTGGCCAGTTGGATTATCTCCCTTTCCCCCGGCGCCGGCGCCATCGCGTCGATGTCCAGCGGCCTGCAATACGGTTTCCTGCGCGGCTATTGGAACGCCATCGGCCTGCAACTGGGCCTGGCGATGCAGATTGCCGTGGTAGCGGGTGGCCTGGGTGCGATTCTGGCGGCATCGTCTACCGCGTTTTATGCCATCAAATGGTTCGGCGTGGCTTACCTGGTGTACCTGGCCATCAAGCAATGGCGTGCCTTGCCCATGGACATGAGCGAGGACGCGACGATACGCCCGATCGGCAAGCCGATGGCGATGATGTTCCGTGGTTTCCTGGTCAACGCCAGCAACCCCAAGGCCTTGGTGTTCATGCTGGCGGTGCTGCCGCAGTTCGTGAACCCGCAGGCGCCGCTGCTGATCCAGTACCTGATCCTCGGCGCGACGATGATCAGCGTCGACATGATCGTGATGGCGGGCTACACCGGGTTGGCCTCGAAAGTGTTGCGCCTGTTGCGCACGCCGAAGCAGCAGAAACGCATGAACCGCACGTTTGCCGGGTTGTTCGTGGGAGCGGCGGGTTTCCTCGCCAGCTTGCATCGCGCAACGGCGTAACTGACGAAACCGGTTAAAAAATGTGGAAGCGGGCTTGCTCGCGAATGCGCAGTGTCAGTCACCAGATGTATTGACTGATCCACCGCATTCGCGAGCAAGTCCGCTCCCACATTGGTTTTATGTCGGTAGCAGGATTTTCATTCAGCGCAGGATCTTCGGCGCTTCATCCCGTGGCAGGTTATTGCGCAATGCCGGCTGCCCAGGTTGTTCCTGATAACCACCACCCAGTTGTTCGGCCAGCTGCCGCGCAACATCCTCACCCAAGGCTTTCGACACTTCTTTAACCACGCGCGGTCGGTTCAGGCTGACGCGTACGTCACGGTTGTTGACCAGCTTGGTGTCCTGGCCTTCGCCCATGGCGGTGAACGCCGAGGTGATCTCGTAGGTGCGCGTGTTGATCAGGCTGAAATCCGCCACCAGCGTCAGGCCCAGCACCGCCGAGTAACTGTTGGTGTGGTCCAGGGCATTGATGTCCTGGGTAAAGTCGATGTCCGACAGGGTGCCGAACAGCACATAGTCCGCGCCCTTGAAGTGACCGGCCTTGATGCGCTTGATCACGTCGTAGACGTCACCCTTGGCGTCGGCGGTGTAGGGCGTGCCCTGCACCAACTGGAACTGCCGGGACTTGAGGATCTCGCCCTTGATATCACCGCTGAACTTGCGCAGCTCGGTCTGCTCGATGTAGCTGGTACGGCTTTCGTACTCGCTGTAGTTCGAGGACCCGCTGGCGTGGTAAGCGCTGGCCTGGAAGTTGTTATTGGCCGACACCTGGTGAATGTATTCCTCGACCCGCGCCTCATAGGCCAGGTCGGTCACCGCGATCTTCGGGGCGGCCGAGGCGCCAAAGGCGCACAGCAGGCCGATCATGCCGATCCATGCACGCATTGCTTAGCGCTCCGTAGTCTTGCGGATTTCTTTTTCGTCCATCCATTCGGCCAGGCCGCTCTCGACGTCGATCAACTGCAGGCTGAACTTGTAGAACACGTCCTTGTAGTCCGAGCTGCGCTTGACGATGGAGCTGATCGAGCCTTCCAGGCGGTACTTGGCGGCGACCATGTTGCCGGTCTTGCTCACGGTGGATTTCTTGTACAGGCCGCTCTGGTTCTGCAGCTTGAGCTGGTCGACCTGGCTTTGCATGTCGGTGTTGTCGCTGGCGAAGCGCGCGGTGCCGGTTTTCATCAGCTGGGTCTTGATCGACGTGGTGATCTCGCGGGTGTCGATGTATTCGCTGGTCTTGTTCTTCACGTCATACACCTGCACCACCGGGCGACCCTGCAGGATGCCGGACTGGGCCAGGGAGCGGGTCATGCTTTCGGCGATCATCTGCAGGTCGGTGGAGCCGAACTCGTTGGTCACCAGTTCCACGGCCTTGGTGTCGCCGTAGCTGATGTTCTTGCCGCCCAGTACCGGCGAGGTGTTGGCGCAACCGCTGGCCAGGACGGCCACCACGGCGAGGATCGAGAAGCGTGCAAACATGGGGAAATCTCTCAAAAAGGGTGGACGGCTCAAGGGGTTTTGACTTCGAGACGGAAGTCCGCCGCTTGCGGCAGATTGGCGATGGCCGGCAGGAAGGTTGCCTGGTTGGCGTACAGGTTCAGCACTTTCCAGGTTTCTTCGTCGCCCACCGGGAAACCGTCGGCGCCCAGCCAGGCGAAGCGGTAATACATCATCTGGTTGCTGCTGGTGATGTTGCTCAACTGCACCTTGGCGGTGAGGAAGCCGTTCTCGCGCGCGACGCGAATGGCGCCGACGGCGATGCCCTTGAACTTGCCCATCACCACGATTTTGCTCGCGGCGCTGCCAGGCTCCGGCGGCGGCGGGGTGGCGCAGCCGGCGAGCAGGACCAGCGCCAGCGCGCCGAGGATGAAATGACGCATAGCGTGCTCCTTAAGGTTGTTTGAGGGTGGCAATGGCCTGGGGCGGCGTGCTCGGCACCACATGGGCCGCAAGCCCGCCGGCGAACACCTGGTTGCCGACCACGCGCAGCGTGATCACCTGGTAACGCTGGTCGGCCTTGACCGTCACCAACGTGCCGCCCAGGGCGTTGGGCAGGCTGACCTGGTGTTCGCCATGCTTGAGGCGCAGGCGAGTGACTTGGGTCATGTCCGGCAGGGTGCGCCAGGTGCGGGTGTCGGCGCCTTCGGTCACGGCCGAGGCGATACCCAGCACCAGGCCCGCCATCGGGTTGGTCTTGTTCAGGTTGTTTTGCGCCACGCCACGGGTGACTGCCCGCACGGTAGTGCGCAGGATGATGCCGGGCATGTCGTCGCGCAGCGCACGGCGGGACATGGCCGTGGTGCTGTTGAGCGCGGTGAGGTTCTGCTGCTGGCCGTCGATGCCGATCTGGGCGAAGGTGGCCGTGGAGGTATCGGCCTTGATCACCGGGAACGACAGCGGGGTGATCACCAGGTTGCCATTGATCGGGATCGGCAGCGGCAGGCGAATCGAGTCGCGCGCGGGGGCCAGGCCGCTCTGGACCACGATCAGCACGTCGGTTTCGTCGGCGCCGACTTTGGATTTGTCCAGGTCCAGCAAGGCTTGTTCCAGCAGCTTGGTGTTGGGGCGCAGCTCGGCGGCCTTGCGATAGCCGGGCGCGGCCAGGTCTTTTTCACCCAGGGCTTCGTAGACGAAGCCGGCCAGGTAATGGCTGAACGCACTCTGGTAGCTGTTTTTCAGGCCGACCACTTCCGGCGCGTCGAGGGACTCCACCGGGTAGCCGCGCAGGTCTTTCATCTGGGTGGTCACGCCTTCGCGCTGGGCTTCGTCCTCGCGCTTGAGGTATTCCTTGTCGCGCAGGTCGGCGATCACGGCTTCGCGCTCGTGGGTCTTCTTGATTTCGGTGCGTGCGCCGTCGAAGTCGTTCAGGGCCAGCAGGTTCAGAGCCATCTGCGTGGTCAGCATGACCTTTTCGTAGTCATAGCCTTCGTAGCGACGCACCTTGTCGTTGACCAGGAAGCTGCCGAACTGGGAGAGGTACTTTTCGCTGTCGAACTTGACCGACTCTTCCCACTTGTAGACTTGCAGGTCGGCGCTGCGCCAGGCGGTCTGGCTGCCGGTGATGTCGCCCTTGGCCCGCAGCAACTCGCCTTTCTCGAAGAAATACAGCAAGTCCTTGTCGTCGCCGCTGTTGTTTTTTTCCAGCAGCGTCAGGGCGCCGTCGACGTTGCCAGTGGCCAATTGCTGGTTGGTGGCTTGCAGCTCGGTGTCGTAGCTGCGGAACATCGAACAACCGGACAGCAAGGTAACCGCCACGAGCGCGAGCGGAGGTAAGGCGCGAAATGCCATGCAACTTCTTCCCTGAAAGTCTTCAGCTAATGTGATGATTCCTCATAAAAACGAGGAACGAAATTCCCTTTCGCACTAACAGGGCGCGGCATTATAAGCGCCATTACTGGCAAAACAATGGCTTTTTGCTTTGAATGAGTCGACGTGGATGCCACTACTGCGCCGCTCAAATTTCCCGCCCTCGCAGACGACAAATCACTAACGCCTTGAGTCAAAGCCTTTAAGGCTTAACAATGTGTTACTTCGTATTTCCCTTTGAGATTCATTCATGACTGCCCCCTTCCGTTTTCTCGCCTGGCTGATGTTGCCGGCGTTGATGTCGTGCAGCTTCAACCTGTTGGCCGCGACTGCCGAGGGCGCCCCCCAGGCCCTGCATTTGCTGGACTACATTGGCGCCGACTACCCACCGACGGTGGAGGCGGGCAAGGTCATCGATGAGTCCGAATACAGTGAGCAGCTGGAATTTCTCGGCGTGTTGCAGGGCCTGGTCGCCGAGTTGCCGCAGCGCCCGGAACGCGCGGCGCTGGTAAAGGGTGTCGATGAACTCCTGGCCGCGGTAACCGCCCGCCAGGATGGCGGCGCAGTTGCACGCCAGGCGCGCCAGCTCGGTGCCCAGTTGGCGGTGGCGTATGAAGTCAGCCAGGCGCCGGCGATCACGCCCGACCCCACGCGCGGCGCACCGCTGTACGCGCAGCATTGCTCGGTGTGCCACGGCACGGCCGGCGCCGGTGATGGCCCGGCCAGCGTGGGCATGACGCCACCGCCGGCCAACCTGCGCGATGCCGCGCGCCTGGATCGCCTGAGCCTCTACGCGATCTACAACACCCTCGGCCTGGGCGTCGAAGGCACGGATATGCCGTCTTTCGCCGACCAATTGGATGATCGCCAGCGCTGGGACCTGGCCACCTACATCGCCGGCTTCACCGCCGACCCTGCTGCGGCGAAAACCGATCAACCGTTCAACCTCGCCGACCTGGCCCGCCAGACCCCGAATGAAGTGCTGGCCGCCAACGGCCCAGCCGCTGCCGCGACCTTCCGCGCCCAGCGTGCACAACCGCCGCAGGTCAAGCGGGGCCCGGCGCAGTTGCTCGACTACACCGCCGCGACCCTGGACAAGAGCCTCGCTGCCTTCCGCAACGGCGACCACGACCAGGCCTACGACCTGTCGGTAGCCGCGTACCTGGAAGGCTTCGAGCTGGTGGAGAGTTCGCTGGATAACGTCGACGCCAACGTGCGCAAGGACACCGAGAAGGCCCTGATGGCCTATCGGCAGTCGCTGCAGGACGGTTTGCCGATCGAGCAGGTGCAACAGCGCCTGGACGTGGCCAAGGGCAAGCTCACGGAGTCTGCCGGTCTGCTCGGCAGCGATGGCCTGAGTTGGTCGTTGAGCTACATCTCCGGTTTGCTGATCCTGCTGCGTGAAGGGCTGGAAGCGATTCTGGTGCTGGCCGCGATCCTCGCGTTCCTGCGTAACACCGGCCAGCAATCGGCGGTGCGCAGCGTCAACGTCGGTTGGGGCCTGGCGCTGTTGGCTGGCTTGGCCACCTGGGCGCTGGCCGCGTATGTGATTGATGTGAGCGGCGCCCAGCGTGAATTGCTTGAAGGCTGCACGGCGCTGTTTGCCAGCGTGATGGTGCTGTGGCTCGGCGTGTGGATGCACGACCGACGCCACGCAGCGGCCTGGCAGGACTACATCAAGAGCAGCCTGGTCGGCGGTGGCGGGCGTTTCGGCTTCGCGATGCTGGCGTTCTTCTCGGTGTACCGCGAGTTGTTCGAAGTGATCCTGTTCTACGAAACCCTGTGGCTGCAGGCCGGTCCGGCTGGGCACAACGCCGTGCTGGCCGGTGGCGCCACGGCGCTGGTGCTGTTGGTGGGCCTGGCCTGGGTGATCCTGCGCGGCTCGGCCAAGTTGCCGCTGGCGCTGTTCTTCGGTATCAACGCGGCGCTGCTGTGCGCGCTGTCGGTGGTGTTTGCCGGGCACGGTGTGAAGGCGTTGCAGGAAGCGGGCATCTTCGGCACGCGGCCGGTGGCGTTCTTTGACTTTGACTGGCTGGGCATTCACGCCGATGCGTACTCGCTGGGTGCGCAGGCCGTGGCAATCCTGGCGATTGCGGTGCTGTACGGCCGCAGCCGCCTGGCCGAAAAGCGCCGGGTGGTGGCATAGGCATGCGCGTCTGGATCGATGCAGATGCCTGTCCGCGGGCGGCCAAGGACCAGGTGGTGAAGTTCGCTTTAAAGCGTCAGTTCGAGGTGGTGCTGGTGGCCGGGCAGAGCCAGATCAAGCCAAGCTTTGCTTGCGTGAAATTGATCGTGGTGCCCAGCGGCCCGGACGCGGCCGACGACTACCTGGTGGAGCACGCGGTGCCCGGTGAACTGGTGATCTGCAGCGATGTGCCCCTGGCCGACCGGTTGGTGAAAAAGGGCGTCACGGCACTGGACCCGCGCGGCAAGGAGTTCAGCCCGGCGAACATGAGTGAACGCTTGGCGGTGCGGAACCTGTTCACTGATCTGCGTGAGCAAGGCCAGATGGGCGGTGGTCCACCGCCCCACGGGGAAAAGGACAAGCAGGCGTTTGCCAATGCACTGGATCGCCTCCTGACGCGGCTGATGCGCCAGGCGTGACCTCCCTTGTGGGGAGCGAGCTTGTTTTCTGTGGCGAGCGGGCTTGCCCCGCGTTGGGTGGCGAAGCCGCCCTGAAACCAGTCACCCCGTTGTGTCTGAATGACCGTGGTGCCGTACTGGGGCCGCTGCGTGCCCCAACGCAAGCCCGCTCGCCACGGACAACAAGCTGCTTGCCACAATTAACGGGTCAGTCGTTCTCGTGCGTCAGCTCCAGCACGCGATCCACCAGTTTGTTGATGCCTGACGCCACCTCGCTGATGTTCTTGCCCAACATGTACGCCGGTGTGCTCACCAGCTTGCGCGCCTTGTCCTCGACGATGTCTTCCACCGTGCATTCGTGATGGGTGGCGCCCATCTTGTCGAGGGCGGCGGCGGTGTCGGCGTCGTTACCGATGGTGCAGGTCACGCCAGGGCCGTAGATCTTCGCGGCCAGGGCAGGGGAGATGCAGATCAGCCCCACCGGCTTGCCCGCTTCGGCAAAGGCTTCGGCCAGCTCCAGCACCTGTGGGTTGACGCTGCAACCGGCGCCTTCGACGGCAAAGTTCGACAGGTTTTTCGCCGCGCCAAATCCGCCGGGCACGATCAACGCGTCGAACTCGTCGGCGTTGGCGTCGCGAATGTCCTTCACCTCGCCCCGGGCGATTCGGGCAGATTCCACCAGTACATTGCGTGATTCGGGCATCTCTTCACCGGTGAGGTGGTTGATCACATGCAGTTGCGCAATATCCGGGGCAAAACATTGGACCTGAGCGCCGCGCTGGTCCAGGCGCAGCAGGGTGATCACGCTTTCGTGGATCTCTGCGCCGTCATACACGCCGCAGCCGGAAAGGATCACTGCAATCTTTTTGCTCATGGGCATTTCTCCTGGGGTCTTGGCGTTAAATGTCTACTAATTTGTCATCTGTTGCCAATGGGATCTCGTGTCGCTGCACCTAATCTTGATGTAACAAAAATAGACCGGACCAGACCATGGACTTCGTGCCTTACGCGGTACCGTTTTTCATTGCCTTGATCGTGGTGGAGCTGCTCGCCGACCGTTGGCGTGGGCAGCGCAACTACCGTGTGGCAGATGCCATCAACAGCCTCAGCACCGGCGTGCTGTCCACCACCACGGGCCTGCTCACCAAGGGCGTAGGGCTGTTGACCTACGCATTTGCGCTCAAGCACCTGGCCGTGATCGAGCTGTCGGCCCACAGCGTCTGGACCTGGGTATTCGCCTTCGTCTTCTACGACTTCTGCTACTACTGGCTGCACCGCTGCGGCCATGAGCGCAACATCCTCTGGGCCGCGCATTCGGTGCATCACCAGAGCGAGGACTACAACCTCACCACGGCCTTGCGCCAGACCAGCACCGGCTTTCTGCTGAGCTGGATCTTCTATCTCCCCCTGGCCGTGCTCGGCGTGCCTCTGGTGGTGTTTATCAGCGTGGCGTCGCTCAACCTGCTGTACCAATTCTGGGTGCACACCCGCCATGTGCCCAAGCTCGGCTGGTTCGAATGGTTCTTCGTCACGCCGTCCAATCATCGGGCCCACCATGCACAGAACGCTCTCTACATGGATCGCAACTACGGCGGGGTGTTCATTATTTGGGACCGGCTGTTCGGCAGCTTTCAGGAAGAGGACGACAACGAGCCGGTGATCTTTGGCGTCACCACACCCCTGGCCAGCTGGAATCCGCTGTGGGCCAACCTGCAGTTTTATGCACAGTTGTGGAGTGATGCGCGGCGCACCGAGAGTGTGTGGGACAAGCTGCGTATCTGGTTCATGCGCACCGGCTGGCGGCCGGCGGATGTGAAAGCGAAGTATCCGTTGGCCAAGCCGGACCTCACCCAGTTCCGCAAATTCGAGGTGCCGCTGGACGCGCGCCAGCAGGTGTACGTCGCCTTGCAGTTTGCGGCGTATGTGGGTTTTGGCAGCTATCTGATGAATTTCGGCGAGGGGCTGCCCACGCAGGCGCTGGTGCTGGGCTGGGGCGCGATGGCGTTGGGACTGTTTACCCTGGGCGTCGCCCTGGAGAATCGCCCGTGGGCGCTGAAAGCTGAGCTGGTGCGCCTGGCGCTGAATGTGCCACTGGTGTGGCTGGCGCCGCTGGTCGGGCTATGGCCGGCCAGCAGCTTGGGCTGGCTGGGGCTGGCGAGTTACAGCCTGCTCAGCGTGATCGGCCTCTACTGCTGCAGAAGCCGGCTTACTCGACTGGTGTCTTAGGCGTCTCGACGGGGGCCGGCTCGGCGGCGAGCCGGGCCTTGGCATCCTCACACGCCTGGCGCGCGATCCGTGCGTTCTTGAAGCGGCGGCGTAGCCACAAGCCGAAGCCCAGCAGCAGCAAGGCGCCCAGCACCCACAGCTCGTACTTCTTGACGCTGCCGAGCATGCCTTCCAGCACTGCGCCGAAGTGGTAGGCCGCAGCCCCCAGGGCGGCAGCCCAGATCGCGGCGCCGATGCCGTTGAGGATCAAGTAGCGCGCCGGCGGATAGCCCGAAAGACCGATCGCCACCGGCATCACCGTGCGCAACCCGTAGACAAAACGGAAGCTCAGCACCCAGATATCCGGATGCTTGCGGATATGCTCCAGGGCCTTGTCGCCCATCAATTGCCAGCGCGGCTTGCGCGCCAACAGTTTGCGGCCGTGCTTGCGCCCAAGGAAATACCACAACTGGTCGCCGGCGTAGCTGCCGCAGAAGGCAACCACGACCACCAGGTTGATATCCATGTATCCACGGAACGCCAGGAAGCCTGCGAGAACCAGGATGGTCTCGCCTTCGAAGAACGTGCCTAGGAAGAGGGCAAAGTAGCCGAAGTCATGCAGAAATTGTTGAAGCATGGTCTGGGTGCTGGCGAAATGAACGCGCAGCCTACGCCTTCGCGAACATTCATGAAAGTATCGAGATGTGTCACGAAGTGAACAATTCCTACATAAACGACGAATGCGACTACAGGTCGCATCGATAAGCACAACTGTCATTCCTTCGTCATAATGGCCGCTTATAACTGCAACGCTCGCCCGTAAACACGGGCTCAGGAGTCTGTCGTGAGCTTTACCCCTGCCAATCGCCTGTTCCCTGCCACCCGTCTGCGCCGCAATCGCCGTGATGATTTTTCTCGTCGTCTGGTTCGTGAAAACGTACTGACCACGAACGATCTGATCCTGCCGGTGTTTGTGCTGGACGGTGAAAATCGTCGGGAAGCGGTGGCGTCGATGCCGGGTGTAGAGCGCTTGACCATTGATCAGTTGCTGATCGAGGCGGCGAACTGGGTTGAGCTGGGGATTCCGGCGCTGGCGCTGTTTCCGGTCACGCCGCCTGGGCTCAAGTCGCTGGATGCTGCCGAAGCCTGGAACCCGCAAGGCATCGCCCAGCGCGCCACCCGCGCCCTGCGCGAGCGTTTCCCGGAGTTGGGGGTGATCACCGACGTGGCGTTGGACCCGTTCACCACCCACGGCCAGGATGGCATTCTCGACGAAGACGGCTATGTTCAAAACGACATTACCGTCGACGCGCTGGTCAAGCAGGCCTTGTCCCACGCCGCAGCGGGCGCCCAGGTGGTGGCGCCGTCAGACATGATGGACGGCCGCATCCAGGCGATTCGCGAAGCCCTGGAACTGGCGGGCCACGTCAATGTGCGGATCATGGCCTACTCGGCCAAGTACGCCAGCGCCTATTACGGCCCGTTCCGCGATGCGGTGGGCTCGGCGCTGAACCTGGGCAAGGCCGACAAGGCCTCGTACCAGATGGACCCGGCCAACAGCCACGAAGCCCTGCACGAGGTGGCCGCTGACCTGGCCGAAGGTGCCGACATGGTGATGGTCAAGCCCGGGATGCCTTACCTGGACATCCTTTACCGGGTCAAAGAGGAATTCAAAGTGCCGACCTTTGTCTATCAGGTCAGCGGTGAATACGCCATGCACATGGCCGCGATCCAGAATGGCTGGTTGAGTGAAGGGGTGATCCTTGAATCCCTGACTGCCTTTAAACGTGCTGGCGCCGATGGCATCCTGACCTACTTCGCCGCCCGCGCTGCCCAATTGCTTAGAGAGCAACAATAGCCCTCACAGGAACACTCGATGAATACCGAAGGACTCTCCGAAGTTGCCGTAAAAGACGCTCACCCGGTGGTGGAACAAGTCACCGAGACCCCGCCGGAGCTGGAGCCGGCCGCGCCAGCCGTGGTGGCCGAGCCGCCTGTGCCGGCGCCGGTGGTCGCGGTGACCAACCTGGATGACAGCAGCCTGTACATCCATCGCGAGCTGTCACAACTGCAATTCAATATCCGCGTGCTGGAGCAGGCGCTGGATGAGTCCTATCCGCTGCTGGAACGGCTGAAATTCCTGCTGATCTTCTCCAGCAACCTGGACGAGTTCTTCGAAATCCGCGTCGCCGGCCTCAAGAAGCAGATCACCTTCGCCCGTGAACAAGCCGGCGCCGACGGCCTGCAGCCGCACCAGGCGCTGGCTCGCATCAGCGAACTGGTGCACGGCCATGTGGACCGCCAGTACGCGATCCTCAACGACATCCTGCTGCCGGAACTGGAAAAACATCAGGTCCGCTTCATTCGTCGTCGTCACTGGACCACCAAGATCAAGACCTGGGTGCGCCGCTACTTCCGCGACGAAATCGCGCCGATCATCACCCCGATTGGCCTCGACCCGACGCACCCGTTCCCGTTGCTGGTGAACAAGAGCCTGAACTTCATCGTCGAGCTCGAAGGTATCGACGCCTTCGGTCGCGATTCGGGCCTGGCGATTATCCCGGCGCCGCGTTTGCTGCCACGGATCATCAAGGTACCGGAAGAGGTGGGTGGGCCTGGCGATAACTATGTATTCCTTTCGTCGATGATCCACGCCCACGCCGATGACCTGTTCCAGGGCATGAAGGTCAAGGGCTGCTACCAGTTCCGCCTGACCCGTAACGCCGACCTGGCGCTGGACTCCGAAGACGTCGAAGACTTGGCGCGTGCCCTGCGTGGCGAGCTGTTCTCACGGCGCTACGGCGACGCGGTGCGCCTGGAAGTGGCCGATACCTGCCCCAAGCACCTGTCGGACTATCTGCTCAAGCAGTTCAACCTGGGCGAGACCGAGCTGTATCAGGTCAACGGTCCGGTAAACCTGACGCGCCTGTTCAGCATCACCGGCCTGGACAGCCATCCGGAGCTGCAATACACGCCGTTCACCCCGCAGATCCCGAAACTGCTGCAAAACAGCGAAAACATTTTCAGCGTGATCAGCAAGCAGGACATCCTGCTGCTGCACCCGTTCGAGTCCTTCACCCCGGTGGTCGACCTGCTGCGCCAGGCCGCCAAGGACCCGCATGTCTTGGCCGTACGCCAGACCCTGTACCGCTCCGGCGCCAACTCGGAGATTGTCGATGCGTTGGTCGACGCGGCGCGTAACGGCAAGGAAGTCACCGCGGTGATCGAGCTGCGTGCGCGGTTCGACGAAGAATCCAACCTGCAACTGGCCAGCCGCCTGCAGGCCGCCGGGGCGGTAGTGATCTACGGCGTGGTGGGCTTCAAGACCCACGCCAAGATGATGCTGATCCTGCGCCGTGAAGCCGGTGAGATCGTGCGCTATGCCCACTTGGGTACCGGCAACTATCACGCCGGCAACGCCAAGCTCTACACCGACTACAGCCTGCTGACCTCCGACGACGCCTTGTGCGAAGACGTCGGCAAGTTGTTCAGCCAGTTGATCGGCATGGGCAAGACGTTGCGCATGAAGAAGTTGCTGCATGCGCCGTTCACTCTCAAGAAGGGCATGCTCGACATGATTGCCCGCGAGACCCAGTTCGCCCTCGACGGCAAGCCGGCGCACATCATTGCCAAGTTCAACTCGCTGACCGATCCGAAGATCATCCGCGCGCTGTACAAGGCCAGCCAGTCCGGCGTGCGCATCGACCTGGTGGTGCGTGGCATGTGCTGCCTGCGCCCGGGCATCGCCGGCGTCTCGCACAACATCCATGTGCGCTCGATCATCGGCCGTTTCCTGGAGCACACCCGCGTGTTCTACTTCCTCAACGGCGGCGAGGAGCAGATGTTCCTCTCCAGCGCCGACTGGATGGAGCGCAACCTCGACAAGCGTGTGGAGACGTGTTTCCCGGTAGAAGGCAAGAAGCTGATCATGCGGGTCAAGAAGGAGCTGGAAAGCTACCTCACCGACAACACCCACAGCTGGAGCCTGCAATCGGACGGGCGCTACGTGCGCAACACGCCAACCGGCAACCAGAACCCGCGCAGCGCGCAGGCGACGTTGCTGGAGAAGTTGGGCAGCCCGATCCTCTCGGTGAATTGAGGCTTTACCTGGCAGCATGAAAAACGGCCCTTTAAGGGCCGTTTTTTTGTGCTGGGTGTAGCCCAATTATTGTGGCGAGCGGGCTTTTTTGTGGTGACCGGGCCTTTGGTGGGGAATGGGCTCTTTGTGGGGAGTGGGCTGTTTGTGGGGAATGGGCTCTTTGTGGCGAGCGGGCTGTTTGTGGTGAGCGGGCTTGCCCCGCGTTGGGTGGCGCAGCCGCCCCAAAACCTGCCAATGCGCTCCGACTGACGCTCCTCGGTGGCTTGATGGGTCGGGGCCGCTTCGCGCCCCAACGCGGGGCAAGCCCGCTCGCCACAAGAAGTCCGCTTGCCACCCACACAAGGCCTACCTGCCACAGACAACGTGCCTGCCTACTCCAACAAGGCCTGCTTGGCACAGACAACAAGCCTGCCCACCCCAACAAGCCCTCATGCCACGCTAGCTGCCTGCTTCGAGGTCAGCGCAGGTTCAGGCTGAACCCCACCCGCGTCAGCCACTCCGCTTCCTGGGCGAAGTCCGCCTGGGTCAGTTGGTTCTCGTCCAGCCAGCCTTTCGGGAACACCACGTCGAGGCTCTCGCCATTGGCGCGCAGGGTCACCTGGGGCATTTCCTGGGTGCCGCGGATGTGGTGGAACAGGATCGCAAAGCGCAGCAGCACGCACAGGCGGATCAGCTTGATGCCTTCGTCGCCGAATTCGGCGAACTTGTCCTTGGGGATGTTGCGGCGATGGCCACGCACCAGCAACGCCAGCATTTGCTGGTCCTCGCGGGAGAACCCGGCGAGGTCCGAGTGCTCGATGAGGTAGGCGCCGTGCTTATGGTAATGGTAGTGGGCGATATCCAGGCCCACTTCATGCACCTTGGCCGCCCAACCCAGCAGCTCACGCCATACGCCGTCTTCGAGGTCCCAGTCTTCGGCCACCTGGTCGAATGCGTGCAAGGCTTTGCGCTCGACACGGGCGGCCTGTTCCAGGTCGACGTGATAACGCTCCATCAGCGAGCTGAGGGTACGCTCACGCACGTCCTCATGGTGGTGGCGGCCCAGCAGGTCGTAGAGCACGCCTTCGCGCAAGGCGCCGTCGCAGTGGTCCATGCGTTGCAGTTCGAGGGCGTCGAAGATCGCTTCGAGGATCGCCAGGCCGGCCGGGAAAATGGCACGACGGTCGGGCTTGATGCCGTCGAAGTCGATTTTCTCGGCATCGCCCAGTTTGAACAGCTTGCGCTTGAGCCACGCCAGGCCTTCGGCGTTGACTTCGCCGGCGCCATGGCCGCCGGCTTTCAAGGCCAGGCCGATGGCACGGATGGTGCCGGACGAACCGATGGCTTCATCCCAGGTCAGGCGATGCAGGGCGTGTTCGATGCTCATGATCTCCAGGCGCGCCGCCGTGTAGGCCTGGGCGTAGCGTGCCGGGGTGATCTTGCCGTCCTTGAAATAGCGTTGGGTAAAGCTGACGCAGCCCATCTGCAGGCTTTCGCGCAGCAGTGGTTCGAAGCGTTGGCCGATGATGAACTCGGTACTGCCGCCGCCGATGTCCGCGACCAGGCGCTTGCCCGGTGTGTCGGCCAGCGTGTGCGAGACACCCAGGTAGATCAGGCGCGCCTCTTCACGGCCGGAGATGACCTCCACCGGGTGCCCGAGGATTTCCTCGGCGCGGCGGATGAATTCGCCGCGGTTGCGTGCTTCGCGCAGGGCGTTGGTGCCGACGATTCGTACGGCGCCCAGCGGCATGCCGTTGATCAGTTGGGCAAAACGCTTGAGGCAATCGAGCCCGCGCTGCATGGATTCTTCATTGAGCTGGCGCTCGTCGTCGATCCCGGCGGCCAGTTGCACTTTCTCGCCGAGCCGCTCAAGGATGCGGATTTCGCCGTTCTGGGCCTTGGCCACGACCATGTGAAAGCTGTTGGAGCCCAGGTCGATGGCGGCGATCAGGGACAGATTCTTGGCTTGGGATTGCGGCATGGTTTGGGGGTCTCGGTCGATAACCTTGCCATCGTGCCACGATCGACCGCCAACGCCAACGCGTAGTGCTGCGGGAATTTCTCTCAGATCGTCTGTAGGTGATTACTGTGGGAAATGTAGTCGAACTTTCCGCACCTCTGTTAGCGCAGTCGTTGGAAGCCGTAGGAATATATAACTTCATGCTTCTGGACGGCTGATCATGATTTCGCCTACAGATTAAATGTCAGTGTTGTATTCGTTAAGTGGTTCGGGACTACTGTTGCGGCGCGCTTTGATGACAGTTTGTTTATATCACTCCCACAGTAATCACGGTGTCGTCTTATTCTTTGTTCGGGCATCAAAGCGACAGACTGTCACTCGGCAATCTTGCCGTGGTGTTATTTATTTATGGCTTGTTTATTCAAGCGCAAATAAAGGCGCCTCCTAACTTTAGATGACAGGTCGATTATGAAAAAAATTGTTGGATTGACTCTTGGTATCGCGTGCCTGGCTGGCGCCCTCAATGTTCATGCGTCCACCAGTGCCGAGCTGATTGTCAGGGGCACTATCAAGCCCACCGCCTGCAACCTCAGCATGACCGGTGGCGGGATTATCAACTACGGCGATATTGCCTCGGGCACATTGCAGCAGACCGCCTTCAACCCCCTGCCCGAAAGAACCACGCCCCTGAGCGTCAGTTGCGGCAGCACTCCCATGACGTTCGGACTGAGATTTGTCGACCTGCAGTCCGCCAGCAAGGTCTCGGGGATCCTCAATGCATTGGGTTCGGGTTATACCGAAGTACATAACTATGGCTTGGGCATCGTCTCTGGCCGGCGTACCGGCGGCTTTGCGGTCACCCTCAGGGACCTGAGGACAAGCACTGCGACGCTGTTTCCGATCATGCGTGTCGGTACCGGTGGCTGGCAGAGCAGCGACGGCAAGGTCGCCCAATCGCCATCTCAATACTCATGGCGCAGCGGCACTGCCATTTCCCCGGCCTCGATTCCTCAGCTGACCGGGACCATTGCGGTGCGCGCAGTGATCAACAGGGCGCAAGACCTGGACCTGAGTCGTGACATTACCCTTGATGGGCGCGCAACACTTGAGTTGAGTTACATCTAAGCGACTGAATGACAGCCGATCAGAAATGTATGTCTTTCTTGTCGGCTGTTTTATCCGGGCCTGATTATCAATCGCCAACTTATGTCGTGGGGAATACTGGGTGCTTAGTCTTTCAGTCATAAATAATGCGCGGTTGTTTTGTGCAGGTTTGTTGTTGTGTTGTAACAGTGTTGTCCTCGCGGATGGCATGTTGCCGGAAACCACCGTCGTTGTGCTTTATGAAGCACAGGGCGAAGCCACGATAAATATCAAGAATACCGACCCTGGACCGGCGCTACTTCACTCAGTCGTGGAAAATGTGCCCGAAGACGTCGAGCCTCTGTTGATCGTGACGCCGCCCATCACACGCGTGGAGGCGGGTGAAACCCAGTTGGTACGTTTTATCGCCACATTGAAGGAACCCCTGAAGACCCAGCGATTGAAGCGGGTGTCTTTCGAGGGCATCCCCCAGGCACGCGGCCCAGGCGGTGCGACGATTGGTATCACCTTGCGGCAGAATTTACCGTTGATCCTGCACCCAAAGGATCTGCCTGTGCACCACACGCCCTGGGAACTGCTGAAGTGGAAGCGTGCGGGAAAAAGTCTCACGGTCCACAACGACAGCGCCTACGTGGTACGCCTGGAGCCACAGGTGCAGTTGCTGCCCCAAGGTGGGCTCGCCTCCTTGCCGCGCACCTATGTGTTGCCGGGGGAAGCGCTTGCGGTGCAGGTCGACGGCGCGCTGGAGGGCGTGACGAGCGTCGAGATCAGGCCGGCCACGCTCTACGGGTTTTCGGCGGATAGCTATCGGGCCCTGATCAATGCCGACGAGGGTTGATCGACCGATGAACAACCAGTCGAGTAACAGGCGTGTAGCTTCGTTGTGGCCGCGCCGACCCACGCTATTGATGGGGGTGGCGACGCTATGGGGTCTGCCCGGCTTCGCCCCGGCGCTGGAGTTGGGGGAGGGGTTCGACCTCGCGGCACTCACCACCCACGGTATCGACCCGAAGGTCTCCGACTACTTTCGCAGTGCCGCGCGCTTTCGCGAGGGCGTGCAGGTGGTGGGGCTGCAGGTCAATGGCAATCCGCTGGGGTTGGTGGATGCTCGGTTCGACGCCCAGGGGCAATTGTGTTTTACCAAGGGGCTGCTGGAAAAAGCCGGGTTGATCGAGCCTGGCCGCGTGCTTCACAAAGGCGCGACTGCAGACCAGTCTTGCCATGACTTCCTTGGCGCGTTCCCGACGACGATGGTGCGCCTGCGCCCCGGCAACGAGGAAATCGCGTTGGTGGTGCCCACCGGATCACTGCGTGAGCCGCAATGGGAGGCGGGGCAATTTGCCCGGGGTGGTGCGGCGGCGTTATTCAACTATGACGTACAGGGGTTCAACAGCTATTCGGACAGTGGGCCCAATCGCTTCGTTTCGGCCTATACCGAGGCCGGCTTCAACCTCGGCGACTGGATTGTTCGCAGCCGTCAATTCTATGTATCCGACAACGGTGTGGCCCGCAACGAGCACCTGTACGCCTACGCCCAGCGGGACCTGAGTGCGTTGCAATCGACCTTCCAGGTGGGGCAACTCTCCAGCAACAACCCGCTGTTTGGTGGCCTGCAGTTATCCGGCGTGCAGTTTTCTCCCGATGGCCAATCGCGAGCGCCGGCAGGCAGTAACAACGCCGTGGTCGAGGGGTTGGCCCAAAGCCAGTCGCGTATTGAAGTGCGCCAGTCTGGCGTGTTGATTCACAGCACGCTGGTGCCCGAAGGCCCCTTTCGGCTGACCGGTTTGCCGTTGCTCAACAGCACCAGCGACCTGGAGGTCAGTGTCATCGATGTGCGGGGCGCCAAGCGCAGTTTCGTGGTGCCGGCGGCGTCGTTCGCAGGGAGTACGCCGGCGGCACCTGGGTATTATTTCTCGTTGGGCAAGGTGCGCAAAAACGCACATGAACAAGGCCCCACCCCGGTGGTCGCCATGGGCAGCGGCACGTGGGGCCTGGGACGCGATTCGTCCGCCGGCCTTGGCTTGTTGAGCACCGATGAATATTGGTCGGCAGGTGGCACCCTGGGCAGTGTGCTGTTCCAGCGGGTTTCAGTGGGGGCTCGCCATAACGTGTCTCGTGATAGCCGTGACGCGGTATCCGGGGCTCGCAGCAGCGTATCGGTGAGCAGCCCGGTCTACGCCAATGTGGACGTCAACCTCAGCGCGACCACGCAGACCCGTGGCTATCGCGAAGTCCATGAAGCGGGCCGCTCGGCCAGGGCCGATGACCTGGATGCGCGCTTCAAAAATCAGTACACGGCAGGTGTGAGCTGGGTCGACACCACCCTGGGAGCATTTTCCCTGGGCTATTCCCGAAGTGCCCAGTTTGATGGGCAATCGGCCGACCACGTGTTTGCGTCGTGGAACAAATCGTTCCGGCACGCCGATGTCGCGTTGGTGGCCGACTCACAGGTAGGCGGCCGTCAGTCACGCCGTGACGGCACACGCGATGACAATCGTCGCGATGCGGCCCTGGACGATGACCTGTCCGTGCGGCTGCAGGTCAGCGTGCCGCTGGGCAGTGACCGTCGCGTGAACAGCTATATCAGTCGGCGTGGTGATCAATCCCGTGCCGGCACTGCGCTCAGTGAGCGGGTCAATGATTACGTCAATTACGAGGTGGGCGTCGAGCGTGACCTCAGTGCCCGCGAGCAGTCGATGCGCGGCCATGTGGAGCTGATGCCACGTTACACGCAGGTCGGCCTGGGCGTCAGCCAGGACTCGCTGGGCACTCTTTACAACGGGCAGCTGCAGGGTGGCGTGGTGGCTCACGCCGGCGGGGTGACCTTCTCGCCGTATGCGGTGCAGGACACATTTGGCATTGCATCGGTGGGCAACATCGGCGCTGCGAAACTTGACACCCCGTACGGCCCGGTATGGACGGATTTCAGCGGACAGGCCGTGATCCCGGGCTTGCCCGCCTATACCGACAGCCGCATTGAAGTGCAGACCCAGTCCCTGCCAAAACGCGTTGACCTGAAAAACGGCACCCAAGTGCTGGCTGCCGGGCGAGGGTCGGTTAATACCGTGGCATTCGATGTGGTGAGCGTGCGCCGTGTACTGCTCACCGCCACTGATGAGCAAGGCCAAGCACTGCCACAGGGCGCTGCGGTGTTCGACAAAAACAAGCGCTTCCTGACCAGTGTGGTGGGTGACGGCATGATCTTCCTGAATGACGTCAATGACTCGCAAGACCTCAGGGTTGCATTGCCGGACTCATCCTCTTGCCGGCTCAACGTTGTTCCCGAGGCCGAGGCCGACAATGACAAATTCTATGAGACAACCTCGGCGGTGTGCCATGTCCTTTAAGTTCAAGACCAAGTGTCTTGCCCTGTTCTGTACGGCGTTGATCGCTGAGGGTGTACAGGCTGAAAACTGCCGGCTTTCCGTCAGCCAGCCGCGCATCGACTATGGCGTCATCCGCAACGAGGCGCGTGCCGAAAGCCCCTTGCTCGCCCTCGGTAAGCGCAGGGTGCAGCTCAATGTGCTGTGTGTGGAGCCCTCGGCTATTGGCTTGAGATTTATCGGCGCAGCAGACGGGCAAGGGTATCTGTTTGGCCGGCAGGGGCGCTTTCGCCTGGCTCTCCTGCAGGCCCAGGTGGATGGGCGCGTTGTCGAGTGGACGCTGGCACATCGGCCTGGTGAGACCGCCGACGGGCAGTTGTTGCCAGGCCAGGTCCTGGTGGCTCAGGCGGCCGGCAAGCGACTGACGGCTCAGGTCGAAATCGATACCGACCTGCCCACCAGCGCCCTGCAGGTACGCAGCCAGACTGTACTGGAGGGTCAGGGCCGTTTCGAACTGGTCAGTCCGGCTGCTCCACTGAGCCGATGAAGTTGGCGAACTCAGGGGTTTGCGGGTTGGCGAACAGCACTTTGGGGTCGCCCACTTCATGCACCTTGCCCTGGTGCATGAACACCAGTTTGTCGCCCACTTCCCGGGCGAAGCGCATCTCGTGGGTCACCATGATCAGGGTCATGCCGTCCTTGGCCAGTTGGCGCACCACGCTGAGCACTTCATTGACCAATTCCGGATCAAGGGCCGAGGTGATTTCATCGCATAGCAGTACCTTGGGCGACATGGCCAGGGCGCGGGCGATGGCCACTCGCTGTTGCTGGCCGCCGGACAGGCGATCGGGGAAGGCATCGAATTTCTCGCCCAGCCCGACGCGCTCCAGCATCTGCCGGGCCAGTTGGGCCGCCTTGGCTTTCGGCACTTTCTGCACCACCTGCGGCGCGAGCATTACGTTTTCGCCGACCGTCAGGTGCGGAAACAGGTTGAACTGCTGGAACACCATCCCGACTTTCTGTCGCAGGCTGCGCAGATCGGCACGGGCGGCATCGAGGTACTCGCCATCGACTTCGATCACGCCGTCGTTGATGGATTCCAGGCCATTGAGTGTGCGCAGCAAGGTGGACTTGCCCGAGCCGCTGCGGCCGATGATCGCCACCACCTGGCCTTCTTCGACGGTCAGGTCGATGCCCTTGAGTACATGGTGATCGCCGTAATACTTATGCAGGGCGGAAATTCTAAGCAGAGGCATGCAGTCTCCTTTCCAGGTAGCGGGCACTGAGGGACAAGGGGTAGCAGAGCAGGAAGTAACCGAGCGCGACCAGGCCGTAGACCATGAATGGTTCGAAGGTGGCGTTGGCGAGCATGCCGCCGGTCTTGGTCAGCTCGGTGAAGCCAATGATCGAGGTCACCGCGGTGCCCTTGATGACTTGCACCGAGAAACCCACGGTCGGCGCCACGGCAATCCGCAGGGCTTGGGGCAGGATCACGTAGCGCAGTTGCTCCAACGGGTTCAACGCCAGGCTGGCCGAGGCTTCCCATTGCCCGTGGGCGATGGAGTCGACGCAGCCGCGCCAGATTTCGGCGAGGTAGGCGCTGGTAAACAGCGTCAGGGCAATCGCGGCTGCCAGCCACGGCGATATATCCACCCCGAGCAGGGCAATGCCAAAAAACACCAGGAACAGCTGCATCAACAGCGGCGTGCCCTGGAACAGTTCAATGTAGGTGCGGGCGACATTGCGCGGGAAGGCTTTGCGGCTGATGCGCATCGTCATCACCAACAAGCCGATCACGCCGCCGCCGATAAACGCCACCAGCGACAGCAGCAACGTCCACTGCAAGCCGATGGCCAGGTTGCGCACGATGTCCCAGAAGGAGAAATCACTCATCGGCTGTTCCTCATCACAAACCGGCGGCCGATCCAGTTCAGCAACTGGCGAATCATCAGCGCCATGCACAGGTACACCAGGGTGGTCAGGGCATAGGTTTCGAACGCACGGAAATTGCGCGACTGGATAAAGTTGGCGGCAAAGCTCAACTCCTCGGTGGCGATCTGCGAACACACCGCCGAACCGAGCATCACGATGATGATCTGGCTGCTCAGGGCCGGCCACACCTTGCCCAGCGCCGGCAGCAGCACCACATGGCGGAACGCCTCAAAGCGCGTCATTGCCAGCGCCGCAGCGGCTTCCAGTTGCCCACGGGGGATGGCCTGGATGCCGGCGCGGATGATCTCGGTGGAGTAGGCCCCCAGGTTGATCACCATCGCCAGCACGGCGGCTTGCCATTCGGTGATCTTCAGCCCCAGGGACGGCAGGCCGAAGAAGATGAAAAACAACTGCACCAGGAACGGCGTGTTGCGGATCAACTCGACGTACACCCCGAAGAACCACGCAAACGGCTGGATCTTCCACGCCCGCACCACCGCGCCGACGGTGCCCAGGGCTACCCCCAGGATGGCACCGATGGCGGTCAGCTCAAGGGTGAACAGCGCGCCGCGCAACAGCAGGTCGGTATTGGCCAGCACCGGCACAAAGTCGAATTGATAGGCCATCAATCAGCTCCGCTTCACAGATCGGCAGGCAGTGGCTCTTTGAGCCATTGCATTGCATTCTTTTCCAGGCTGCCGTCAGCTTTTGCCGCGACCAGGATCTGGTTGACCTTCTCCAGCAACGCCGGCTCGTTCTTGTTCACGCCGACGTACACCGGCGAATCCTTGAGTTTCACTTTCAGCGCCGGCACGCGTTTCGGGTTGCGCTCGCTGATCGCCACCATCACTACGTTGCCGCTGGCGATGAGGTCGACCTGGCCGGCCAGGTAGGCGGCGATGGTCGAGTTGTTGTCTTCGAAGCGCTTGATCGTGGCCTCTTTGGGCGCCACGGCGGTCAGCTCGATGTCTTCAATGGCGCCACGGGTCACGCTGATGGTCTTGCCCTTGAGGTCGTCGGTGGTGCTGATCGCCGCGTCAGGCGGGCCGAACACGGCGAGGTAGAACGGTGCATAGGCCCGGGAGAAGTCGATGACCTTTTCGCGCTCGGGGTTTTTACCCAGGCTGGAAATCACCAGGTCAACCTTGCCAGTGGTGAGGAACGGAATGCGGTTGGTGCTGTTGACCGGGGTCAGTTCCAGCTTGACCTTGAGCTGGTCGGCCAGCAGCTTGGCGGTGTCGATGTCCAGGCCGCGAGGCTTCATGTCCGGGCCGACCGAGCCGAAGGGCGGGAAGTCCTGGGGCACGGCGACCTTGAGGGTGCCACGGGCGACAATATCGTCCAGACCGTTGGCCTGGGCGGGTGCCTGGCTCAGCATCAGGCTGGCAAACAGGGCAGTGAGCAGGGCGCTGTAGCGCTTGGTCATGGCAACTCTCCGAGAAGGGCGAAGGAATTTTCTGATTTTGCTCAGTGCACAGCCCATGCCAGCCCTCTCGGAATCGTCTGAAGGGCCGGGATTTGTTGAGGTTTGGTGGTCTTACTGGTCTGAACAGTCAGAAGGCTTTTCGCACCTTTTTCGAGCGCCGGTAAAACCCCGCGAGCCCCTTTGGGGCGTGGCTTGCCGTGGCCTTCGAATAGCTTTACAACTAGCCGCTCTGATGACGAGAACCTTGAGTTTTTTATGAATTCCATCGCCCAAGCCGTACCGGAAGCGGCCCTGCAGGCCATCCGTAAACTGATCAAGGAGCAAGGCTTCGGGCCGGGCGACGCCCTGCCGTCCCAGCGCGACCTGGCGGTGCAGTTGGGGGTGAGTCGGGCGTCATTGCGCGAAGCGTTGTCGTCCCTCAGTGCCCTGGGGGTGGTCAGCGTGCAGCCGGGCAAAGGCGTGTTCGTGCAGGCGGCAGAAGAGGCGCCGGGGTTTGCCTGGCCCTTCGCGGCGCAGGCCACGCCGTTGGATATCTTCCAGTTGCGCTACGCCCTCGAGGGGTTTGCGGCAGGGTTGGCGGCGATGACCTTGACCCTTGATGAGCTGGACAGCCTGGAAGATAACGTCGAGGCGATGCGCAAGGTGCTCAAGGCCGGTGACTTTGAAGCGGCGGCCCGGCTGGACTTCGAATTCCACCAGCGCATCCTCCTGGCCAGCGGCAATCAGGCGATGGTGAGCATCCTGAGTGCCAGCGCCGAGGTGTTCCTGGAGAGCCAGAAACTACCGTTCATCCGGCCGGAGCGGGCCATGGAGACCTGGCAGGAGCACCGCAGGATCCTGCGCGCCCTGGCCCGTCGCGCCAGTGTGGCGGCACAAAAAACCATGCAGGAACACGTGCGCAATGCGGCATTGCGCACTGGCATCGCCTTCGTGACGCCCGTCACGCCCTGAGTCGGGCCATACCCAAACTCATGCGCCATCATAGGAAGACTCAATCAGAGGCGGCTTCCTGAACGGGGGAAGGGCGGCTATGATGGGCAACGTTTTTTTTGCTTACAATCCGGAGACATCCATGAGCAACGATCTTATCAAGCACGTCACCGACGCGACCTTTGAGGCCGAAGTACTCAAGGCTGCTGGCCCGGTGCTGGTTGACTACTGGGCTGAATGGTGTGGCCCTTGCAAAATGATCGCTCCGGTCCTGGACGACATTGCAACCACCTACGAAGGCAAGTTGACCATTGCCAAGCTGAACATCGACGACAATCAGGAAACCCCGGCCAAGCATGGCGTGCGTGGTATTCCTACGTTGATGCTGTTCAAGAACGGCAACGTCGAGGCCACCAAGGTTGGCGCGCTGTCGAAGTCCCAGCTGCAAGCTTTCCTCGACGCGAACATCTAAACGGCGTCAAAAAAGCCCCGCAAATTGCGGGGCTTTTTCGTGAAACAGGGCTAGACGCTCCGAAACTCAGGTGGTACATTCGGCCCCGCACTGGTTTCTCCACTGCCCCCTGCAAGCCGTCGCCGACGCATTCCTTTTCGATTAGTACGCGATCCTGTCGCCTTCTCTGCGGCGCGGCCTCATTAAGCCAAAAGCTTAATTTCCCCCCTCCATAAATGATTACGTCATTCCTATATGAATCTGACTGAACTCAAGCAAAAGCCGATTACCGACCTGCTCCAATTGGCCGAAGAAATGGGCATAGAAAATATGGCCCGTTCGCGCAAGCAGGACGTGATTTTCTCCCTGCTCAAGAAGCACGCGAAAAGCGGCGAGGAAATCTCCGGTGATGGCGTGCTGGAGATTCTCCAGGACGGCTTCGGCTTCCTCCGCTCTGCAGACGCCTCCTATCTCGCCGGCCCAGACGATATCTACGTCTCGCCGAGCCAGATCCGTCGCTTCAACTTGCGCACCGGTGACACCATCGTTGGCAAGATCCGCCCTCCGAAGGAAGGCGAGCGTTATTTCGCCCTGCTCAAGGTCGACACGATCAACTTCGATCGCCCCGAGAACGCAAAAAACAAGATTCTCTTCGAGAACCTGACCCCGCTGTTCCCGACCGTGCGCATGAAGATGGAAGCCGGTAACGGTTCCACCGAAGACTTGACCGGTCGAGTGATCGACCTGTGCGCCCCGATCGGCAAGGGCCAGCGTGGCCTGATCGTCGCACCGCCGAAAGCCGGCAAGACCATCATGCTGCAGAACATTGCCGCGAACATCGCGCGTAACAATCCTGAAGTTCACCTGATCGTGCTGCTGATCGATGAGCGTCCGGAAGAAGTGACCGAAATGCAGCGCACTGTGCGCGGCGAAGTGGTTGCCTCCACGTTCGATGAGCCGCCAACCCGCCACGTGCAGGTTGCCGAAATGGTGATCGAGAAGGCCAAGCGCCTGGTCGAGCACAAGAAAGACGTGGTGATCCTGCTCGACTCCATCACCCGCCTGGCCCGTGCCTACAACACCGTGATCCCGAGCTCCGGCAAGGTATTGACCGGTGGTGTTGACGCCCACGCCCTGGAGAAACCGAAGCGTTTCTTCGGCGCCGCGCGGAATATCGAGGAAGGCGGTTCGCTGACCATCATCGCCACCGCGCTGGTTGAAACCGGCTCGAAGATGGACGAAGTGATCTACGAAGAGTTCAAGGGTACCGGCAACATGGAACTGCCCCTGGACCGTCGCATCGCGGAAAAACGCGTCTTCCCGGCCATCAACATCAACCGCTCCGGCACCCGCCGCGAAGAGTTGCTGACTGCCGACGACGAACTGCAGCGCATGTGGATCCTGCGCAAGCTGCTGCACCCGATGGACGAAGTTGCCGCCATCGAGTTCCTGATCGACAAACTGAAAACCACCAAGACCAACGACGAGTTCTTCCTGTCGATGAAGCGTAAGTAATACGACGTTTCAGGTCCGAAAAAATGGCGCCCCCAGGGGCGCCATTTTTTTTCGTGCGTTTTTTAAGCACCTTCGGCACGCAAATGCACCGCGATAAGCTGCCAGCCGCCGCCAGAGCAGGTAGGATGTACGCCTATTTTACGGGTGGCATGGTTAATGAAATTCAAGGATCTTCGGGATTTCGTGCAGCAACTTGAGCAGCGCGGAGAGTTGAAACGTATCCAGATGCCGATTTCGCCGGTGCTGGAAATGACTGAGATTTGCGACCGTACCCTGCGCAACAAGGGCCCGGCGCTGCTGTTCGAGAAGCCGACCGGTTTCGATATCCCGGTGCTCGGCAACCTGTTCGGCACCCCCGAGCGCGTGGCGTTTGGCATGGGCGCCGAGTCGGTCAGCGAACTGCGCGAGATCGGCAAGCTGCTGGCGTTCCTCAAGGAGCCTGAGCCACCCAAGGGCCTCAAGGATGCCTGGTCGAAGCTGCCGATCTTCCGCAAGATCATTGCCATGGCGCCCAAGGTGGTCAAGGACGCGGTGTGCCAGGAAGTGGTCATCGAAGGCGATGACGTCGACCTTGCCATGCTCCCCGTGCAAACCTGCTGGCCCGGCGATGTCGGCCCGCTGATCACCTGGGGCCTGACCGTCACCAAGGGCCCGAACAAGGACCGCCAGAACCTCGGCATCTATCGCCAGCAAGTGATCGGCCGCAACAAGGTGATCATGCGTTGGCTGAGCCACCGTGGCGGCGCCCTGGATTTTCGCGAGTGGTGCGAGAAGCACCCCGGCAAGCCGTTCCCGGTGTCCGTGGCCCTCGGCGCCGACCCGGCGACCATCCTCGGTGCCGTCACCCCGGTGCCGGACAGCCTTTCCGAGTACGCTTTCGCCGGCCTGTTGCGCGGTAACCGTACCGAACTGGTGAAGTGCCGCGGCAACGACCTGCAAGTGCCGGCCACCGCCGAAATCATCCTCGAAGGCGTGATTCACCCTGGCGAGATGGCGGATGAGGGTCCTTACGGCGACCATACCGGCTACTACAACGAAGTCGACAGCTTTCCGGTGTTCACCGTCGAGCGCATCACCCATCGGATCAAGCCGATCTACCACAGCACCTACACCGGCCGTCCGCCGGATGAGCCGGCAATTCTCGGCGTGGCGCTGAACGAAGTGTTCGTGCCGATCCTGCAGAAGCAATTCCCGGAGATCACCGATTTCTACCTGCCGCCCGAAGGCTGCTCGTACCGCATGGCCATCGTGACCATGAAGAAGTCGTACCCGGGCCATGCCAAGCGCGTCATGCTGGGTGTGTGGTCGTTTTTGCGACAGTTCATGTACACCAAGTTCGTTATCGTCACCGACGACGACATCAACGCCCGCGACTGGAACGACGTGATCTGGGCCATCACCACGCGCATGGACCCCAAGCGCGACACGGTGATGATCGACAACACGCCGATCGACTACCTCGACTTCGCCTCGCCGGTGTCGGGCCTGGGGTCGAAGATGGGACTGGATGCCACGCATAAATGGCCGGGCGAAACCACCCGCGAGTGGGGTCGGGTCATCGTCAAGGATGAAGCCGTGACGGCGCGTGTCGATGCGATCTGGAAAGAATTGGGAATAGATTGATGCGTGTAACCCTGCAACCTTCCGGCGCGGTGCTGGAGCTGGTCCCCGGCGAGCGAATCCTCGAAGGCGCGCGTCGCCTGGGCTACGAGTGTCCCCAGGCGTGCCGCAATGGGGTGTGCCACGTGTGTGCCGCGTTGCTGGTTGAGGGCCGGGTGCAACAAGGCGGTGAGGTGCGTGACCACGGTGAGTTCTACACCTGCATCGCCGAGCCGCTGGAGGATTGCATTGTATTGTGGGATGGCGTGCTGGCGCCGGGAGAGTTGCCGTTGCGCAAGTTGTCGTGCCAATTGAGTGAGTGCGTGGATGTCGGTGGCGATGTGTGGCGCGTGCGCCTGCGGGCTCCGGCCGGCAAGGCCGTGCGTTACCACGCCGGGCAATACCTGATGATCGAACGGGAGAACGGTGAGAAGTCGGCGTTTTCCCTGGCGTCGGCGCCTCACGCCGGGCGCGAGCTGGAGCTGCATGTGCTGGTTCGTGAAGACAGCGCGCGCAGCCTGTTGGAGCAGCTGCAGCGCAACCAGATGGCGCGTGTCGAACTGCCGTTCGGTGACACCCACCTGGCGGAGCTGCCGGACGGGCCGCTGGTGTTGATCGCCGCCGGCACCGGCATGGCGCAGATGCACAGCCTGATCGAGCACTGCCGCGCATCCGGCTTCAAGCACCCGGTGCACCTGTATTGGGGCGTGCGTCGACCGGAAGATTTCTACCAGATCGAGCATTGGGACCAGTGGCAGCAACTGCCCAACCTGTTCCTGCACAAGGTTGTCAGCGACCTGTGCGGCTGGGAAGGGCGCTGCGGCCTGCTGCATGAAGCCGTGTGCGAAGACATTGCCGACCTCAAGGCGGTGCATGTCTACGCCAGCGGCTCACCGGCGATGATCTACGGCACCCTGGACGCGCTGGTCGACGCCGGCATGGATGCACACCAGATGCGCGCCGATGTGTTCGCCTACGCGCCTCGGCCCTGAGCCGAGCAAGCATCAAATACAGCCCAAATGTGGGAGCGGGCTTGCTCGCGAAGGCGCCAGATCAGCCAGCATCTTCAGCGACTGACCCACCGCTTTCGCGGGCAAGCCCGCTCCCACAGTTTTGATCGTTGTTCGGGCTTGGGATTCGGGGTGCTGCAGCATTTGAGCGGTCGGTACAACTCGGTTTCAACCTTGAAACACAACCCAAATGTGGGAGCGGGCTTGCTCGCGAAGGCGCCAGATCGGCCAGCATCTTCAGCGACTGACCCACCGCTTTCGCGGGCAAGCCCGCTCCCACAGTTTTGATCGCTCTTCGGGCTTGGGATTCGAGGCGCCGGCATTTGAGCGGTCGGTACAACTCGGTTCCAACCTTGAAATACAACCCAAATGTGGGAGCGGGCTTGCTCGCGAAGGCGCCAGATCAGCCAGCATCTTCAGCGACTGATCCACCGCTTTCGCGGGCAAGCCCGCTCCCACAGTTTTGATCGTTGTTCGGGCTGGGGATTCGGGGTGCTGCAGCATTTGAGCGGTCGGTACAACTCGGTTCCAACCTTGAAATACAGCCCAAATGTGGGAGCGGGCTTGCTCGCGAAGGCGCCAGGTCAGCCGCCCTCTTCAGCGACTGACCCACCGCTTTCGCGAGCAAGCCCGCTCCCACAGTTTTGATCGCTGCTCGGGCTTAGGATTCGAGGCGCCGGCATTTGAGCTGACGACACAACTCGGTTTCAACCTTGAAATACATCCCAAATGTGGGAGCTGGCTTGCCTGCGATAGCGGTGGGTCAGCGCAATATCTGCTGACTGGCATACCGCAATCGCAAGCCCGCGCCCACATTGGCTCGCACCGTGTCAGCTTCAGAAGCGCACGCCAGTCGTCACCATCGCCGCATTGAATCCCAACAGTACGAACTCTGCCGCCACCGGCCCGTAATGGGTGCCTACCGACGGAATGATCACTGGTGCCACGCCGAAACGGTTCAAGGGGATCTTGTCGCGGTACTCGCCGCGATAACCCTGGATCGCCCCGCCTGTCAGCTTCAAGTACACCGGATAGTCCGGCACGTCATAGCGCTTGCCCGCGTAGGCATAGTAGGAACGCTGGCGGAACGAATTGCGAAATGTCGCCCCGCCATACACAAAGCCTGACGCCTCATTGCGCTCCAGGCCGATCAGGTCCTGGTGGTTGTTGTGGTCCGGGTCAGGCGCAAAGTGTCGGGTGTAGACACTGGTCTGCGCGTACCAGAAACCTTTGTCGTCGTTGGCCGGCGGTGTCTCTCCGGCCAGCGCGGTGGTGGCCTGGGCGAGAAACAACAGGCCAGGCAGTCGAAATGTCTTCATGGGTGCGACCTCGATAGTCGGTTTGATCGGCGGCTAGGTGGGTCGTGATGTGCGCGCTATTTTGACGGCAGGAGCATTCCCAAGGCTGAACCCGGGCTGAAAGTAACGGGATTGCCACCCTCAATCCTGACGAGTGGGGCGCCGTGCTTATGCATTCGCTTATTCCTTAAAGGTATTTAATTTGTTACATAAATATCTTTAAGCTATATCTCAACGGACTACCGATTTTTCTTCCAATGACCAACAACTGACCGCTACCGCCCGCCAGCCGGATCGATCGTACGAACTCAGGACACTGACGTTCTGAATTTTGATTTAGGGGAGCGGTATGGGGAGCTACAAGAAACACGCGTTGTACACAGCGATTTTGTCGGCCAATTTGCTGACCGCTGTGGGATTCAATCCAGTCCTGGCGGCGCAAACGCCCGCCGCCGATGCACCCAAACTCGACACCGTCATCGTTACCGGTACCCGCGCCCAGGAGCGCACGGCCAGTGCGTCGCTGTCGCCTATCGATGTGATTTCCGGCGATAGTTTGCGCAGTACCGGCTCCGATGAGCTGGGGGCAGTGTTGGCGCGGCTGATTCCGTCGATCAACTTCCCGCGCCCAAGCCTGGTAGACGGCGCCGAGCTGGTTCGCCCGGCGCAGTTGCGCGGGTTGTCGCCGGACCAGGTGCTCGTGCTAGTCAACGGCAAGCGCCGCCACACCAGCGCGTTCGTCAACCTGGGCGGGGCGGTAGGCCGTGGTTCGGCACCGGCAGACCTCAATGCGATCCCGCTGTCGGCGGTGGACCACATTGAAGTGCTGCGCGACGGCGCTTCCGCACGCTATGGCTCCGATGCCATTGCCGGGGTGATCAACGTGATCCTCAAGCACGCCGACCATGGCGGCTCGATCTCCAGCAAGTTTGGCGAGTACAAGAAAGGCGATGGTATCCAGCGCAATATCAGCGGCAACACCGGTCTGGCAGTAGGGGACAACGGTTTCATCAACCTCTCGGCCGAGGGGGCGGACAACGATTACACCAACCGCGCCGGTAAAGACTTCCGACCCGCCAGCGTAGGCTCTACCACCTACGGCCAGCAGGTGTTTCGCCAGGGTGAACCGGCAACCAATGAAGGCAAGCTGGCGTTCAACTCCGAGTATGCCTTCAACGATGGGCTGGAGTTCTACACCTTCGGTGGCTATAGCAAGCGGCGGGGCGAGACGGCGGCGTTCTATCGGGCGAGCAATGGCTCCAACAACATTCCGGCGCTCAACCCCAACGGCTACCTGCCGCTGATCAAGGGCAACCTGGAGGACACCTCGCTGGTGGTAGGCCTGCGCGGCCTGCTGGCCTATGACTGGCATTACGATCTGTCGGCCAACTATGGCAAGAACCAGTACGAGCTGAGCACCGAAACCATCAACACCTCCCTGGGCCTGGCCACGCCGCGCAAGTTCGATAACGGCACGCTGAGCAACGATCAGAAACAAGTCAGCCTGGACCTGTCCCGCGAGTTCGATGTGGGCTGGCTGCCGTATCCGGTTTCGGTAGCGTTCGGCGGTGAATACCTGCACCAGGGCTACGAGATCGAGGCGGGTGAGCCGGCGTCCTACTACCAGACCGGCAGCTCCGGCCTGGGTGGATTCCGCGATGCCGATGCCGGCACCAGCTCGCGGCATAACTGGGCCCAATACCTGGACCTGGAAACCAATTTCACCGAAAAACTCAGCGCTTCTGCGGCTGTGCGCCATGAGGACTACAGCGACTTCGGCTCCAATGTCAGCGGCTCGTTGTCGGCGCGTTATGACTTCACGCCGCAGGTGGCCTTGCGGGGCAGTGTCTCCAATGGCTTTCGCGCGCCGTCCCTGGCCCAGCAGAACTTTGCCTACACCTCGTCGCAGTTGATCGGCAGCACTATCCAGGAAGCGGGTACCTTTCCCGCCAACAGCCAGGTCGCCCGCCTGCTCGGCGCTGAAGACCTCAAGGCCGAGAAGTCGCGCAACTACAGCCTCGGCCTGGTGCTGGAGCCCGCCGATGACCTGACCGTGACGCTCGATGTCTACCGCATCGACATCCGCGATCGCATCAGCCTGTCGTCGAACCTGAACCTCAACCCCGCGGCCATTGCCTACCTGCAAGCCAATGGCGTCGGCAACATCAACTACACCAGTGCCCGCTATTTCACCAATGCCACCAACACCAGCACCGACGGCGTCGACCTGGTAGCCAACTATCGCTACCAGTTCGATAACGGCATCCGCTGGAACAGCACCGTAGGCTACAACTACAACCACACCAAGGTGACGGACGTGAAGGCCAACCCGGCGATCCTCGACAGCCTGGGCGTGAACCTGCTGCGTGTGGACCGTCGCGAGCGCATAGGGTTGCTCGGCGATACCACGCCGCAGCACAAGCTGAGCCTGGGTAACGACTTCACCTTCGGAAATTGGGCGTTGCACAGCAACCTGGTGCGCTATGGTGAATTCACCAGCTACCAGGCGGACAAGGTCAACGACCAGACCTTCAAGGCCGCCTGGGTGCTGGATTTGTCAGCGGACTACAAGCTGAAGAACTGGACGTTCACCCTGGGCGGCGACAACGTCACCGATAAATACCCGGAAAAGGTCAACGCCTTCGCCAGCAGTGGTGGCAATCTCGCCTATAGCACTTTTTCGCCGTACGGTTACAGCGGCGCGTTTTATTACGGTAAAGTTGCTTACAACTGGTAACACACAGGAGGCGTACCGCTTTTCGCCATGACCGCCATTGAATCCGATCTTTTGCAATTGGCTTACCCTCCGCGGCTCGATCTGGGGCCGCAACTCACTCACGAACAGTTGTTGAGCTCGATGCAGGCCACCATGGGTCGGCACAAGGGTGGGCCGGTCTGGCTATTTGCGTATGGTTCGCTGATCTGGCGTCCTGAATGCTCGTCCACCGAGCGGGTGCGGGCACGGGTCCACGGTTATCACCGGGGCCTGTACCTGTGGTCTCACGAACATCGGGGTACGCCGGAGTTGCCGGGGCTGGTGTTCGGGCTGGATCGCGGGGGTTCCTGCAGCGGATTTGCCTATCGGCTGCCGGAAGATCAGCTGGAAGCGTCGCTCTACGCCCTGTGGCGCCGCGAAATGCCTTATCCCTCGTACCGGCCACATTGGCTCAGTTGCCGTCTGGAAGATGGCAGCCAGGTGCAGGCATTGGGGTTTGTATTGGAGCGGCACTTGCCCAGCTACGCCGGGAACTTGCCCGACGAAGTGCTCAATCATGTGCTGGAAAGCGCTTGCGGGCGTTACGGCACGACTCGCGATTATGTCGAGCAGACCGTCAACGCCCTGCGTAGCCACGCCATGCCAGATAAAAACCTGGAGGCGCGGCTCAAGCGCTGTGCCAAGGATTGCTCAGGCGGTTAGCGCGCCGCGCTGACGCTGTTGGTGTGCCACAGCGTGGGGATCAGGAACGCGATAGCCAGCAGGCACGCGGCGATCAGCAGCACAAAACCACCGTCCCAGCCGAAATGGTCCACGGTGTAGCCCATGGCCGCACTCGCCGCCACCGAACCCCCAAGGTAACCGAACAGACCGGTGAAGCCCGCAGCTGTACCGGCGGCTTTCTTCGGTGCCAGTTCCAGCGCCTGCAGGCCGATCAGCATCACCGGGCCATAGATCAGAAAGCCGATGGAGAACAGCGCGATCATGTCGATTACCGGGTTGCCTGGCGGGTTGAGCCAGTAGACCAGGGTCGCCACGGTCACCAACGCCATGAACACGATGCCGGTCAGGCCACGGTTGCCCCGGAAGATCTTGTCCGACATCCAGCCGCACAGCAGCGTGCCCGGAATGCCCGCCCACTCATAGAAGAAGTACGCCCAGGACGACTTGTCGACCGTGAAGTGCTTGGCTTCCTTGAGGTAAGTCGGCGCCCAGTCCAGCACGCCGTAGCGCAGCAGGTAGACGAACACGTTGGCGAACGCGATGTACCAGAGCATTTTGTTGCGCAGCACGTATTTGACGAAGATTTCCTTGGCGCTGAATTCGTCTTCGTGGCTGGCGTCGTAGCCTTCCGGGTAATCATTTTTGTATTGCTCGATCGGCGGCAGGCCTACCGATTGCGGGGTGTCACGCATGGTGATGAAAGCAAAGGCCGCCACCAGCAACGCCACGGTGGCCGGGACGTAGAACGCTGCGTGCCAGTCGTTGAACCACGCCATGCCGAGCAGGAACAGCGGGCCGATCAGGCCGCCGCCGACGTTGTGCGCCACGTTCCACACGGAGACTACGCCGCCGCGTTCTTTCTGCGACCACCAGTGCACCATGGTCCGCCCGCTTGGCGGCCAGCCCATGCCCTGGGCCCAACCGTTGATGAACAGCAAAATGAACATCATCGTCACGCTGGACGTGGCCCAAGGCGCGAAACCGAAAATGAACATCACCCCCGCCGACACCAGCAGGCCGAAGGGCAGGAAGTAGCGCGGGTTGGAGCGGTCGGACACCAGGCCCATGAGGAACTTGGACAGGCCGTACGCAATCGCGATGGCCGACATCGCCAGGCCCAGTTCACCTCGGGTGTAACCCTCGTCGATCAGGTAGGGCATGGCCAGCGAGAAGTTTTTGCGCAGCAGATAGTAGCCGGCATAACCGAAGAAAATACCGGCGAAGATCTGCCAGCGCAGGCGTCGGTAAGTGCTGTCTATTTTTTCTTCAGGCAGGGGTGCCTGGTGTGCGGCAGGACGAAAGAAAGCAAACATTCAAGAGCTCCAAATTTCTTGTTTTGACTGCGGATGCGAATGTTACAGTTTCGTTACCGAAAATAGCATTGCCTCTTATCCGCAAATACAGGAAATGGGAGCAATCGCATGTTCTCTTACGAACATGTCGCTAATAGATAAGTGATGGTCGGTATCAGGTCTTGAGGCCCAGGGAGATCAACGGTGGGAGCTGGCTTGCCTGCGAGAGTGGTCTCGCAGCTGCACTTGTGTTGGCTGACCCACCGCTATCGCAGGCAAGCCAGCTTCCACATCGGCCACATTTCAATTGGTCAGCGGGTTTGGACCACGACTTTGCCCACCGCTTTGCGCTGCCCCAGGTCATTGATCGCCTGGGCGGCTTGCTCCAGCGGGTACACCTGCGAGACCAGCGGCTTGAGCTTGCCCTCGGCATACCAACTGAACAGTTGCTGGAAGTTCGCCGCATTGTCCTGCGGCTGGCGTTGCGCGAACGAGCCCCAGAACACCCCGACCACTGCCGCGCCCTTGAGCAGCGCCAGGTTGACCGGCAGTTCCGGGATGCGTCCGCTGGCAAAGCCCACCACCAACAGGCGGCCGTTCCAGGCGATGGCGCGGATGGCCTGGTCAAACAGGTCGCCACCCACCGGGTCGTAGATCACATCGGCGCCGTTGCCGTCGGTCAGGCGCTTGATCTCGTCCTTGAGGCTGGCTTCGCTGTAGTTGATCAACTCATCGGCGCCCGCAGCCTTGGCCACGGCCAGCTTGTCGGCGCTGCTGGCGGCGGCGATCACCCGCGCGCCCATGGCCTTGCCGATTTCCACGGCGGCCAGGCCGACGCCACCGGAGGCACCGAGGACCAGCAGGGTTTCGCCGGGTTGCAGGTTGGCGCGCTGTTTCAGCGCGTGCATCGAAGTGCCGTAGGTCATGCTGAAGGCGGCGGCGGTGTTGAAGTCCATGCTCGGCGGGATCGGCAGCACGTTGTAGCCGGGCACCGCGACCTGTTCGGCAAAGCTGCCCCAGCCGGTCAGCGCCATGACCCGGTCACCGACTTTCAGGTGGCTGACCTTTTCTCCCACTTCACTGACCACGCCCGCCGCTTCGCCACCCGGCGAGAACGGGAAGGGCGGCTTGAACTGGTACTTGCCCTCGATGATCAGGGTGTCCGGGAAATTCACCCCGGCGGCATGCACGTCCAGCAGGATTTCGTTCTTCTTGATCGTAGGGCTTGCGGTCTCTTCCAGCACCAGGGTTTCGGCGGGGCCGAAGGCTTTGCACAGCACAGCTTTCATCGGACTATTCCTTTTGGCATCGTGGCCGATAAGTGTAGGAGGGTACGCCCGTGGGTCAACGAGCATGCCCCGGCCTGATAAGCCGCCATAAGCTTGTACTCAGCCTTGCTAGCGTTATGCTACCGGGCAACCGAATTTGAGGAATGAACTGTGAAAGCGTGGATCCTGTTGATGCTGGCCCTGACCTTGCCGATGGCAGCGCAGGCCGAAGAAGCCAAAGAAGGCGAGGCGCCGAAGGTCAGCTATATCAGCCTGAGCCCGCCGTTCGTGGGCAACTACGGCCTGGACGGCACGGCGAAACTCAAGGTATTCAAGGCCGACATCGCCCTGCGCGTCACTGGCCCCGAGGCTGCCGCAGCGGTCAAAGCCAACGATGCGTTGATCCGTAACCAGCTGGTAGCGCTGTTCACCCAGCAGACCAGCGAGACCATGAGCACCATTGAAGGCAAGGAAAAGCTGCGCCAGGAAGCCCTCAAGCAGACCCAGCAAGTGATGAACGACGAGACGGGCAAACCGGTGGTGGAGGACTTGTTGTTCAACAACCTGATCATCCAGTAACGCGGCAGAACAGGCTTGTCGTGGCGAGCGGGCTTGCCCCGCGTTGGGTGGCGAAGCCGCCCCAAAACCCTACGCCTCGGTTTGTCTGAAGAAATGTGAAACTCGATCAGGGCTGCTGCGCAGCCCAACGCGGGGCAAGCCCGCTCGCCACAACAAGCCTGCTCGCCAGGAGAACCGGTTCTTAGACTTTACGAGGCCAGGCTTTTACGGAACCTGGCCAACGCCACAGCAAAAAACAGCAAGCCAATCCCGGCCAGCGCCAACAAGTCAGGCCACACCACGCTCAGCCCCGCATCCCGAAACAGAATCGCCGCGCTCAGGCTTACAAAGTGTGTCGAAGGCGAGCCCTGCATCACCCACTGCAACCATTCGGGCATGCTGTCCAGCGGCGTGCTACCGCCGGAGAGCAGCAGCATCGGGATGATCACCGGGATCGCCAGCAAGCCGAACTGTGGTGTCGAGCGGGCGAGGGTGGCGAGGAAGATACCCAGCGCGGTGCTGGCAAACAGGTACAGCGCCGTCACCAACAGAAACAGGCTCAGGGATCCGGCCAGCGGCACGCCGAGCAAGCCTTTGACCACCACCTCCAGCGACAGCCAGGTACACAGCACCACCACCAGCATGTTGCTCCAGATTTTCGCCAACATGATTTCCAGCGCCGTCAGCGGCAGTACCAGCAGGTGATCAAGGGTGCCGTGCTCGCGCTCGCGCAGCAGCGCGGTGCCGGTCAGGACGATGGCGAGGATGGTGATGTTGTTGACGATCTGGATCACCGCCAGGAACCAGCCGCCTTCCAGGTTGGTGTTGAACAGCGCCCGGGTGGTCAGCAGGGCGGGCGTCTTGCTCGCAGCATCGGTTTGACCGCTGTGGTTGAGCAATTCGCGCTGGAAAATCCGCCCGATGTATCCCGCGCCCATGAACGCCTGGCTCATCGCCGTGGCGTCGACATTCACCTGCACGCCTGGCTGGCGACCGGCCAACAGGTCGGCCTGGAAGTTTGCCGGCACGTTGATCACGAAGGTGTATTCACCGCTGTCCATGACCTTGTCCAACTGGTCGTAGGCCAGCGGCGCAGGCGTCTGGAACTCCGGTGGTTGCAGGGCTTCGGCCATCTGCCGTGAAAGTGCACTGTGGTCTTCATCGACAAATGCGACGCTGGCGTTGTGCACGCCAATCACCGAGCCGGCGGCGGGCATGTAGATGGCCACGGTAAAGGCGTAGAACAGAAACAGCAGCAGCACGCTGTCGTGACGCAGGCTGGTGAGTTCCTTGAGGCCCAAGCGCAGGATGTGAGAGAACGTGTGCATCAGGCCTCCTGCTTCTTGAGCATGACCAGGCTCAGCCCGGTGAACCCGACGAAAAAACCGAACAGCGCCAGGCACTGCGGCCACAACTGGCGCAGGTCGAGGGCTTTGGTGAAGGTGCCTACGGCAATATCCAGGAAGTGCCCGGCCGGAAACAGCGTGCCCATCAGGGCGGCCGCACCTTCCAGGGACGAGCGCGGCACGATCAGGCCGGAGAACTGGATGGTCGGCAGGCTGGTGATAATCATGGTGCCGAGGATCGCGGCGATCTGGGTGCGGGTGAATGCAGAAATCAGCAGGCCCATGCTGGTGGTGGCCAGCACGTACAGCAGGCCGCCGAATGCCAGGGTCAGGCCGCTGCCCTTGAATGGCACGCCGAACAGCCAGCGGTTCATCGCCACCAACAGCGCCAGGTTGACCAGGCTCACCGCGAGGTACGGCGCCTGTTTGCCGAGCAGGAATTCCAGGCGGGTCAGCGGTGTGGCGTAGAAGTTGGTGATCGAGCCCAGTTCCTTCTCCCGCACGATGCCCAGGGCGGTGAGCATTGCCGGGATAAACGCCAGGATCAGTGCCATCACTCCCGGACCGATGGCATTCACGCTGACCACGTCCTGGTTATAGCGAAAGCGCGTTTCGAGTTTGACGGCAGACTGGCTGCTGCGGGGCAGGCTGCTCAGTTCGGCCAGTTGCTGGAGATTGCCCTGGTGCACCGCTTCCACGTAGTTACGGCTGGTTTCCGCCCGAAACGGCATGCCACCGTCGAGCCACGCAGCCACCGTGGGTTGGCGACCGGCGTAGAGGTCACGCCCGAAACCCGGCGGGATTTCCAGGGCCAGTTTGATTTCCGAACGTTGCAGGCGCCGGTGCAACTCGGTGGCGTCGCGGATGGCGGGTTGTTCGGCGAAATAGCGCGAGCTGCGAAAGGCTTCCAGGTAGGCGCGGCTTTGCGGCGTCTGGTCCTGGTCGTAGACGGCGAAGGCGAGATTTTCCACGTCCAGGGAAATGCCGTAGCCGAAGATCACCATCATGAACATCGCCCCAAGCAGGGCGAACGCCATGCGCACCTTGTCGCGCAGCAGCTCCTTGCCTTCACGACTCGCCACCGCCAACAGGCGCGAGAGACTGAAACCGCGCTTGCTGACCGGCGGCGTGCTGGTTTCGCTGACGGTTTGCGCGGGCGCGGTGGGTTCGACTTCGCCCTGGGCTTGCTCCAGGCAGGTGACGAACGCGGCTTCCAAGGTGTCGCCGTGGAACTGCCGCTGCAGCGCGTCCGGCGTATCACAGGCCAGCACCTTGCCCGCATGCATCAAGGAGATGCGATCGCAGCGTTGGGCTTCGTTCATAAAGTGGGTGGACAGGAAAATCGTCACGCCTTGTTCGCGCGACAGCTCGACCAACAGCCGCCAGAAATCATCCCGCGCCGCCGGGTCGACGCCCGAAGTCGGCTCATCGAGGATCAGCACTTCCGGGCGGTGCAGCACCGCCACTGCCAAGGACAAACGTTGGCGCAGGCCCAGAGGCAGTTCGCCGGACGGCTGCTCGGCGACGTCACCGAGGTCGAAGCGCTGGATCAGCTCATCGATGCGCGGGCCGCTGTCGGCCTTGGGCAGGTCGAACAATTGCGCGTGCAACACCAGGTTCTGGCGCACGCTGAGTTCGCCGTACAGCGAGAAACTCTGCGACATGAAGCCCACGCGCTTGCGGGTGGCCAGGTCCTTGGCATTCACCGGATTGCCCAGCAGCATGGCACTGCCTTCAGTGGCCGGCATCAGCCCGGTGAGGACTTTCATGGTGGTGGTCTTGCCACATCCGTTGGAGCCGAGGAAGCCGAAAATCTCTCCCCGCCCAATCGCGAAGCTGACCTTGTTCACCGCAGTGAAGTCCCCAAAGCGCAGGGTCAGGTCGTGGGCTTCGATGGCGATATCAGTGTTGGCGTTTTCCCTCGGCGGGATCACCAGTGGCTGGTTGTTGTGGGCGCTGTCGCCCTGGAAGTGCGTAAACGCCTCATCCAGTTTGCCGCTGGGTGTCGTCGCCGCCAGGTCCCGGCTCAGGCCATCGGCGATCAGCTTGCCACGGTCGAGCATCAGGCAATGTTCGAACTGCTCGGCCTCTTCCATGTAGGCCGTGGCCACCAGCAATGTCAGTTGCGGGCGCTCGCTGCGCACGGTTTCCACCAGTTCCCAGAAGCGCCGGCGCGACAGCGGGTCGACGCCGGTGGTGGGTTCGTCGAGGATCAACAGGTCCGGATCGTGGATCAGCGCGCAGCACAGGCCGAGCTTCTGTTTCATCCCACCGGAGAGCTTGCCGGCAGGACGCTCGGCGAAACGGGCGAGGTCGGTGGCCAGCAGCAGGTTGTGCATGCGCTGGTCGCAATCGGCTTTCGACAGGCCGAACAATGTCGCGAAGAAGCGAATGTTCTCGCTGATCGACAGTTCGGGATACAGGTTGCCGCCCAGGCCCTGGGGCATGAACGCGATGCGCGGGTAGAGGCTGTTGCGATGACGACGATCGGCGATGGAGCCGCCGAGCACTTCCAACTGGCCGTCCTGCAGTTTCTTGACCCCGGCGATCAGCCCCAGCAGGCTCGACTTGCCCGCGCCATCCGGGCCGATCAACCCGCAGCGAGTACCCGCGGGCAGGCTGAAGGCGATGTCCAGCAGTGCCTGTTGTTTGCCGTAGCGGTGGTTGATCCCGGTGGCGTGCAGCGCCAGGCCGGTCATTGCAGGTTGGCCGGCCAGTCGATATCAGCCGTACGTACATAGCCAGCGCCGGGCATGCCGGGCTTGGCTTGCGGCACGGCGCTGGGTTCGGTCAGGCGCAGTTTGACGCGAAACACCAGTTTCTGGCGTTCGTCGCGGGTTTCGACTTCCTTGGGGGTGAACTGGGATTTGGCCGCGACAAAGCTGATCTTGGCCGGCAGCGGCTGATCGGGCAGGGCGTCGAGCAGCACGCGCGCCTCACTGCCGACGGTCAGGCGACCGGTGACGGAGGCGGGCAGGTAGAGGTTCATGTACTGGTCCTGCGGATCGATCAGCAACAGCACGCGCCCCCCGGCGCCAAGCACTTCACCGGGCTCGGCCAGGCGCAGCTGGATAATCCCGTCGATGGGCGCGCGCAGGCTGCTGTCATCGATTTCGCTGGTGAGCTGGGCGACCTGGGCCTGGGCGGCGCCAATCGCGGCTTTCACCGAATTGACCTGGGCTTGCGCGGCAATCACGGCAGCATTGCCGGTGTTCTGGCGCGCCTGCTGTTGATCGATCAGCTGGCTGCTGGCGAAGCCGCGCTTGTACAACTCCTGGGTCCGCTTGAGTTCCTGGTTGGCGAGCAATTGCTCGCTCTGGCGCAGTTGCACATTGGCCTCGGCGGCGGCGAAGTTTTCCCTGGCGCGCAGCACCTCGGCTTCGGCCTGGGCGCGCTGGGCCTCCAGGGTGCGGGTGTCCATGCGGGCCAGCAGTTGGCCCTTGAGCACTTTGTCGCCTTCATCCACCCGCACTTCGGCGAGGCGCCCGGGGATCTTCGCGGCGATCTGCACTTCAGTGGATTCCAGGCGGCCGTTGCCCATGCTCAGGCCTTCGGGCAGGCGGTCCTGGGTGGACTTCCAGTAACCGAAGCCGCCGGCGGCGACCAGTAACAGGATCAGCAACGTGGCAAATAGCTGGGAGGTGCGGTGGTTCGTCGACATGGGTGCATCCTGCGGCGTTAGCGTCCTAGTTTGACCGGTGTTGCCTCAGCGGGCCTTGATACCGGTCAAATGAAGCGCCAGCCTAACCCGGTTACCGTGCAGATGCATGCGCCGGGAGCGTGACTGCAGGGTTCTGCTGTATCAGCGCAGTGCGAGTATCGCCGACCATTGTTCGTCGGTGACCGGCATCACCGAGAGGCGGCTGCCTTTTTGCACCAGCGGCAGTTCGGCAAGTGCGGCCTGTTGCTTTAAGTAGCCAAGGCCCAGCACGTTGGCAAACGTTTCGACATGGGCGACGTTGATCGCACTCCACGGATTTTTCTCGGCGCTGGCCTTGGCGTCGAAATAGTGGCTGTCGGGTTCCAGTGCGGTGGGATCCGGGTACGCCGCCGCGACGATTTTGCCGATGCCGGCGATGCCTGGCTCGGGGCAACTGGAGTGGTAGAAGAAAAATTGGTCACCCACCGCCATGGCGCGCAGGAAATTTCTCGCCTGGTAGTTGCGCACCCCGTCCCAGCGGGCTTCGCCAAGCTTTTCCAGGCCTTTGATGGAGAGTTCGTCGGGCTCGGATTTCATCAGCCAGTAGGCCATTTTTGGGCTCCTGAAACAGGCATTGGGAAAGTTGTCAGGCAATTCCATGACAAACCGACAGTCGGTTGGCGCCAAGGTTTGCGTGTTGGTTCACGTTAACGCAGAATGCCGGGATTTTAAGCTTGACGCAGCTGCAACGGACTACTTTGGAACGTTGTTGTCATCGTGTACGAGGTGCCTGAAGGGGGGCAATCGATGCAACGTAAACCGGATTTACTATGGATTTTGGTGATTTTGTTTGGTCTGGGTGTCGTGACCACCGGGTATGCGCAAAGCCTGTGGTCGAACAAGACCGATGCTCCCGTTGAACTGGCTCAACAGCAGCCACAGCCGTTCAAGCGTTAACCCTTCTTTCAAGGCGCCGCTGACTCCAGTGGCGTCTGTGCGATATACCATCCCTTGTCACTGACAGTGCCCGCCAACGGCACGTCCCAGCTCGCCTGCACCAGTCGTTCGACTTTCTGACATTCATGGGCCAGGCCCAGCAGCGTCGGCTTGCGCCAGCTTTGGCGACGAGCCAGATAGGCCAGGCTGCGGTCGTAGAAACCACCGCCCATGCCCAGGCGTCCGCCCGCGTCGTCGAATCCCACCAGCGGCAGCAGCACCAGGTCCAGCGCCCAGACTTTGCGTTGCCGGCTGATATTGACCCGTGGCTCAAGGATGCGAAAACGGTTGGGCAAGAGTTTCTCCCCAGGCCGCACGCGCTGGAACACCATCTTGGTCCGTGGCCAGGCGCTGAGCACCGGCAGGTACGTGGCCTTGCCCCGGCGCTGTGCGGCACGCAGCAGCGGGCGCGGATCGATTTCACCGTCCGTCGGCAGGTACAAGGAAATATGTTTGGCCCGGCGAAACAGCGGGTGCTGTGCCAGTTGCCGATACAGGCCTTGGGCGGCCCGGCGCTGATCGCTCGGCGTGAGGGCGCGGCGGGCGTTGCGCAACATGCGTCGAAGTTGCGGACGGGAAAGCGGCGCAGGTTCGGTCATGGTTTTTCGGCTCATAAAACAATGCCAGTCCTAGGACTGGCATTGATTTGGAATTCAGGCTCCCCGACAGAGCCGCTGTCGACTTAGCCCTTGAACCCGAAAGTTCAAGGTGGAAGAAGCAGTAGGCTTTAAGGCTTTCCGTCTAGCGGACATGCACACCAGCCCAACGTGCAACTTCCAGGGTAGTGCGAATCGGCTCAGGGACATCGCCGACTGGCAAACACGCCAGGGAGTGGGGCGAGTATACCCTAAACCGTCTCGGCAATCAGCCCTTGGGTGCGTCTGAATCGCTGGAAAGCACCAGATCAACACGTTCCAGCAGGTCACGCACCTGCTCGCGCGTCGAGCCGCTGGCCTGCACGTCAGGGCGTTCCTGCTTATGCAGCAAATCGTGGGTGATGTTCAGCGCGGCCATCACGGCGATGCGATCGGCGCCGATGACTTTGCCGCTGCTGCGGATCTCACGCATCTTGCCGTCCAGGTAGCGGGCGGCGCTCACCAGGTTGTTGCGCTCTTCCTGCGGGCAGATGATCGAATATTCTTTGTCGAGGATCTGCACGGTGACGCTATTGCTTGAACTCATGAGTCTTGCTCCAGGGCCTTCAGGCGCGAAATCATCGATTCGACCTTACGCCGGGCGATTTCGTTTTTTTCAATGAGGTGAGCGCGTTCCTCGCGCCAGGTCTTTTCCTGAGCTAATAGGAGTCCGTTTTGACTCTTAAGTTGCTCGACCCGAGTAATTAGCAATTCGAGTCTGGCCATCAGCGCTTGCAGGTCGGTGTCTTCCATTGGGTTCCACTGGATTTGTCTGATGAATGGCAACTGCAGGATAAACGATCTGACGCCCTTGATAGTCTTGGTACGTCTGCCGGTGCTAGGATACAGCGCTCCATTCTAGACATTGCGCCGTCTGGCGCCTAGCTCACCATGCCCATTCAGAACTCCCCGTACGACGCTTTTTCCAAACTGCTGAGCTCCAGCGGCCACCCTTGCTCGCCTGCCGAACTGCACGGCGTGTTGCTCGGTCGCAGCTGCACCGGCGTGGGCTTCGATGCCGACAACTGGCTGGCCGACGTGGCCGAGCTGCTGGAAACCGAACCGACCGAAAACGTGCGTAACGCGCTGATCGGCCTGCAAGAGATGGTCAAGGGCGAACTGACCGGTGATGACGTCACCGTGGTCCTGCTGCTGCCGACCGATGACGCGCCACTCGCCGACCGTGCTGCCGCACTGGGCCAATGGTGCCAGGGTTTCCTGCACGGCTTCGGCGTGAATGCCGGCGGCCTGTTGGACCTGAGCCCCGATGCTAAGGAAGTGCTGCAGGACCTGGCGGCCATCTCCCAGGTGCAAGACGCCCTGGAAGAGTCCGAAGACGGCGAAAGCGACTACATGGAAGTCATGGAATACCTGCGCGTCGCGCCGCTGCTGCTGTTCACCGAGACCAAGAAGTCCGCTGAACCGGCCGCTCCCAAGCCGTCGCTGCACTAAGAAAGGACACCCCTCTGCCCATGATCCATATCCCCAAAGCGGAATACACCCGGCGCCGCAAGGCGCTCATGGCGCAGATGGAACCCAACAGCATCGCGATCCTGCCGGCCGCCGCCGTGGCCATTCGCAATCGCGATGTCGAGCATGTCTATCGCCAGGACAGCGACTTCCAGTACCTCAGCGGTTTTCCCGAGCCCGAAGCGGTGATCGTGCTGATGCCCGGTCGCCAGCATGGCGAGTACGTGCTGTTCTGCCGCGAACGCAATGCCGAACGCGAATTGTGGGACGGCCTGCGCGCCGGCACTGAAGGCGCGGTGCGTGACTTCGGCGCCGACGATGCCTTCCCCATCACCGATATCGACGACATCCTGCCCGGCCTGATCGAAGGTCGCGACCGGGTGTACTCGGCCATGGGCAGCAATGCCGAATTCGACCGGCACCTGATGGAGTGGATCAACGTCATCCGCTCCAAAGCGCACCTGGGCGCCCAGCCGCCGAACGAGTTTGTTGCCCTGGATCATCTGCTGCACGACATGCGCCTGTATAAATCGGCGGCAGAAGTGAAGGTGATGCGCGAGGCCGCGCGAATCTCGTGCGCCGCCCACGTGAAGGCGATGCAAGCCAGCCGTGCCGGCCTGCACGAGTTCAGCCTGGAAGCCGAGCTGGATTACGAATTTCGCAAGGGCGGCGCGAAGATGCCGGCCTATGGCTCCATCGTCGCCGCCGGGCGCAACAGCTGCATCCTGCATTACCAGCAGAATGATGCGGTGCTCAAGGACGGCGACCTGGTGCTGATCGACGCCGGTTGCGAGATCGATTGCTACGCCAGCGACATCACGCGCACCTGGCCGGTCAATGGCAAGTTCTCCCCGGAACAGAGGGCGATCTACGAGATTGTGCTGGCCTCCCAGGAAGCCGCCTTTGCCGAGATCGCGCCAAATAAACACTGGAACCAGGCCCATGAGGCAACGGTGCAAGTCATCACCGCGGGGCTGGTAAAGCTGGGACTGCTGCAGGGCGACGTCGACGAATTGATCGCCAGCGAAGCCTACAAACCGTTCTATATGCACCGCGCCGGCCACTGGCTGGGCATGGATGTGCATGACGTGGGCGAGTACAAGGTGGGCGGCGAATGGCGCGTGCTGGAAGTTGGCATGGCGTTGACCGTGGAACCGGGCATCTATATTTCGCCGGATAACCAGGCCGTGGCGAAGAAATGGCGTGGCATTGGCGTACGTATCGAGGACGACGTGGTGGTGACCAAGCAAGGCTGTGAAATTCTGACCGGCGGCGTGCCCAAGGCTGTCGCCGAGATTGAAGCACTGATGGCGGCTGCCCGATGAGCCGGGTCAACCTGGCGATTATCGGTGGCGGCCTGGTGGGTGCCAGCCTGGCGCTGGCATTGCAGGCCGGGGCCAAGGCGCGGGGCTGGAAGATCGTGCTGATCGAGCCCTTCGCGCCGGGCGACAGCTATCAGCCAAGCTACGATGCGCGCTCTTCGGCGCTGTCGTTCGGGGCCCGGCAGATCTATCAGCGACTGGGCATCTGGCAGGATATTTCCCGCCGCGCCGAGCCGATCAAGCAGATTCATGTGTCGGACCGTGGGCGGTTCTCCACCGCACGCCTGTCCGCCATGGAGGAGGGGGTCCCGGCCCTCGGCTACGTGGTGGAAAACGCCTGGCTGGGCCAATGCCTGTGGCAGGGCCTGGACAAAGACGTGGTGAGCTGGCGCTGCCCGGCGGAAGTCACGCGCATGGAACCGCTGCCGGATGGCTATCGCCTGACCCTCAATGATGAAACCGTGCTTGAGTGCGACCTGGCGGTGCTGGCCGATGGCGGCCGCTCCGGCTTGCGCGAGCAACTGGGCATCGGCGTGAAAACCCGCCCCTACAACCAGAGCGCGCTGATCGCCAACATCACCCCGAGCGAATCCCATAACGGCGAAGCGTTCGAGCGCTTTACCGATGAAGGCCCGATGGCCTTGCTGCCGCTGCCGGACAACCGCTGCGCGCTGGTCTGGACCCGCATCGGAATGGACGCACAGCGCCTTGCCAACCTTGATGAGCGCAGTTTCCTGAGCGAACTGCAGGGTGTGTTCGGCTACCGCCTGGGTACCCTGAAGCAAGTGGGCGCGCGTCATCTGTATCCGCTGACCCTGGTGGAAGCCGAAGAACAAGTACGCTCGCACCTGGCGATCCTCGGCAACGCCGCCCACAGCCTGCATCCGATTGCCGGACAGGGGTTCAACCTGTCCCTGCGTGATGCGAATGCCTTGGCTGAGGCGTTGTTGGCCGGGCCGGCGGTGCCGGGTGACCTGGCGACCTTGCAAGGCTATCGCGAGCGCCAGCGCCTCGACCAGCAACTGACCGTGGGTTTCTCCGACCAGGTCACGCGGCTGTTTGGCAGTGCGCAACCGTTGGTCGCGCTGGGGCGCAATATGGGGCTGCTGGGGCTGGATCTGTTGCCCCCGGCCAAGCGCTGGTTCGCCCGTCAGGCCATGGGCCTGGGCACGCGTCCTAATGCGTAGCTGGCTGACCCGGCGTGTGGGCAAGGCGCGGCTGCTGCGCTGGTTCTTGACCCTGTACCCGCCGTACCTCGGCGCGGGCGTGCGCGTGCAGGCGCTGAGTGCCGACTTTCGGCATGCCAAGGTGCGCATGGGCCTGGGCTGGTACAACCGCAATTACGTGGGCACGCAGTTTGGCGGCAGCCTGTATTCGATGGTCGACCCGTTCTACATGCTGCTGTTGATGGAAAACCTGGGCCGCGACTATATCGTCTGGGACAAGGCCGCGAGCATCGACTTTGTCTCGCCGGGCAAGGGCCCGGTGTATGCCGAATTTTCCATCGACGACGCCTTGCTCGATGAGATTCGTCGACAGACCGAGGGTGGCGAGAAGTACCTGCCGCATCTCAAAGTGCAGATTCATGACGGCTCCGGCACCTTGGTGGCGCGGGTCGACAAAACCCTTTACGTGCGGCGCAAGCCGCCAGCGAGACAGGCTTAAAGCATGGACATGCGCGCAGATGTGCTGATTGTCGGGGCCGGAATGGTCGGAAGCGCCCTGGCGCTGGCGTTGCAAGGCAGTGGCCTGCAGGTGCTGCTGCTGGATGGCAGCCCGCTGAGCGTCAAGCCGTTTGACCCCGAAGCGGCCTTCGAGCCACGGGTGAGCGCCTTGTCGACCGCCAGCCAGCGCATTCTTGAGCGCCTGGGTGTGTGGGACGGCATCGTCTCGCGACGTGCCAGCCCTTACGGCGAGATGCAGGTGTGGGATGGCAGCGGCACTGGGCAGATCCACTTTTCGGCGGCCAGCGTGCATGCCGAGGTGCTCGGGCACATCGTCGAGAACCGCGTGGTGCAGGATGCCTTGCTCGATCGCTTGCACGACTGCGACCTGGGTCTGTTGGCCAATGCGCGCCTGGAACAGATGCGCCGCTCCGGCGACGACTGGCTGCTGACCCTGGCCGACGGTCGCAAGCTGCGCGCGCCGCTGGTGGTGGCCGCCGATGGCGCCAACTCCGCGGTACGCCGCCTGACCGGCACCGCGACCCGCGAATGGGATTACCTGCATAACGCTATCGTCACCAGCGTGCGCAGCAGCCAACCGCACCAGCGCACGGCGTGGCAACGCTTCACCGACACCGGCCCGCTGGCGTTCTTGCCGCTGGCTCGCGATGGGCAGGAAGACTGGTGCTCGATTGTCTGGTCGACCACACCGACAGAATCCGAACGCTTGATGGCGCTGGATGACGAAAGCTTCTGCCGTGAACTCGAGCGCGCCTTCGAGGGGCGACTCGGCACGGTGATCAGCGCCGACCCGCGCGTCTGCGTGCCATTGCGTCAGCGTCACGCCAAGCGCTATGTGGCCGAAGGCCTGGCGCTGATCGGCGATGCGGCCCACGTGATCCACCCGTTGGCGGGGCAGGGCGTGAACCTGGGCTTTCTCGACGCGGCGGTGCTGGCTGAGGTGCTGTTGTCGGCGACCGAACGCGGCGAGCGCCTGGCCGATGTGAAAGTGCTGAGCCGCTACGAACGCCGGCGCATGCCCCACAACCTGGCACTGATGGCGGCGATGGAGGGCTTTGAGCGCCTGTTCCAGGCCGACCAACTGCCGTTGCGCTGGTTGCGCAATGCGGGCTTGAAGCTGGTCGACCAGATGCCGGAAGCCAAAGCGGTATTTGTGCGCCAGGCGTTGGGCCTGACTGGCGATCTCCCGGAACTGGCGAAGCCATGAGCTCAACGCGACCTGTGTAGGCGCCGGCTTGCCGGAGACGAGGCGAGCCTCGTGCAACATCTGGTAACGCCTCCGCCAAGCGCCACCAAATGTGAGTCCTTATCATTTGCCTTCTTTTTGCAAATGAGAGACCGCACCCATGTTGGCACCCAAGCGCCTCCTGACTGCCCTGGCACTCACCCTGGTCGGCAGCACCACCGTGCAGGCCGCCGATGAAGTCGTGGTCTACTCCTCGCGCATCGACGAACTGATCAAGCCGGTGTTCGACGCCTACACCCAGAAGACCGGTGTGAAGGTGAAGTTCATTACCGACAAGGAAGCCCCGCTGATGCAGCGCATCAAGGCCGAGGGCGAAAACGCCACCGCCGACCTGTTGCTGACCGTCGACGCCGGCAACCTCTGGCAGGCCGAGCAAATGGGCATCCTGCAGCCGTTCACCTCCGCGGTGATCGACAAGAACATCCCCCTGCAATACCGCTCCTCAAACCACGCCTGGACCGGTTTGAGCCTGCGCGCGCGGACCATCGCCTATTCAACCGACCGGGTCAAACCGGATGACCTGACCACTTATGAGGCCTTGGCCGACAAGCAATGGGAAGGCCGCCTGTGCCTGCGCACGGCGAAGAAGGTCTACAACCAGTCGCTGACCGCCACCCTGATCGAAACCCATGGTGCGGCCAAGACCGAAGAAATCGTCAAGGGCTGGGTCAACAACCTGTCCACCGATGTATTCTCGGACGACATCGCGGTACTGGAGGCGATCAACGCCGGCCAGTGCGACGTGGGTATCGTCAACACCTACTATTACGGCCGCCTGCACAAGCAGAACCCGGCGCTCGCGGTGAAGCTGTTCTGGCCAAACCAGGGCGACCGTGGCGTGCATGTGAACCTGTCGGGTATCGGCCTGACCAAAAACGCGCCACACCCGGAAGCCGCCAAGGCCTTGGTGGAGTGGATGACCACGCCTGAGGCGCAGAAGATCTTTGCCGATGTAAACCAGGAGTTCCCGGCCAACCCGGCGGTACCGCCGTCGGCCGAAGTGGCGACCTGGGGCAAGTTCGTCGCCGACACCTTGCCGGTTGAAGTCGCGGGCAAGCGCCAGGCCGAGGCGATTCGTTTGATGGATCGGGCGGGCTGGAACTAAGCCCGACCTAAAAGCACCGCAGATCAAATGTGGGAGCTGGCTTGCCTGCGATTGCATCACCTGGGTATCACTGATACATCAAGGTGCCTGCATCGCAGGCAAGCCAGCTCCCACACTAATGTGCGGCGATTTCAAGCTATTCCTCCACTGAGAATCACCTTTGGCCCACCCCGCCCAACGCCGCTGGTACCTGCCGGTCTTCACCGTCGCTGCCCTGGTGCTGCTGCCGCTGAGCGTACTGTTGCTGTCCTGGCAAAGCATCGATGCGCAAATCTGGGCCCATCTGTGGGAAACCCAGATGCCTCGCCTCTTGGGCAACACCCTGACCCTGGTGCTGGGGGTTGGCGTTGGCGTCACCCTGTTGGGCGTGAGCCTGGCCTGGCTGACCAGCCTCTGCGAATTTCCCGGCAGGCGCTGGCTGGATTGGGCGTTGATGCTGCCCTTCGCTATTCCTGCCTATGTGCTTGCGTTTGTGTTCGTCGGCTTGCTGGACTTCGCCGGCCCGGTGCAAACCCTTCTGCGCGAATGGTTTGGCACCGGCTTGCGCCTGCCGCGAGTTCGATCAACCAGCGGCGTGATCATTGTGTTGGTGCTGGTGTTCTATCCCTATGTGTACCTGCTGGCGCGCACCGCGTTTCTGGCCCAGGGCAAAGGCCTGATGGAAGCCGCGCGGGTGTTGGGGCAGTCGCCCTGGCAAGCGTTCTGGCGTGTGGCTTTGCCCATGGCGCGGCCGGCGATTGGCGCGGGTGTGGCGTTGGCATTGATGGAGACCCTGGCGGATTTCGGCGCGGTCTCGGTGTTCAACTTCGACACCTTCACCACCGCCATCTACAAGACCTGGTACGGCTTTTTCAGTCTGTCCAGCGCAGCCCAGCTGGCCAGCCTGTTGCTGCTGGTGGTGATGCTGGTGCTGTATGGCGAGCGGCGTGCACGGGGTGCCAGCCGTCCAGGCAATGAACGACCACGGGGTAAAGCCCTGTATCACTTGCGAGGGTTCAAGGCGGTCGCGGCCAGCAGTTGGTGTGGCCTGGTGTTTGCCTGTGCCTTTGTGATTCCGATGCTGCAACTGGTCGCCTGGTTCTGGCAGCGTGGCCGCTTCGACCTGGATGAACGTTATTCAGGCCTGATCGTGCATACCCTCTACCTGGGCGGCATCGCGGCGCTGATCACCGTCAGCGTGGCGTTGCTATTGGCGTTCGCCAACCGCCTGGCGCCGACCCGGGCGATTCGCTCCGGCATCAGCCTGGCCAACGTCGGCTACGCCCTGCCGGGCTCGGTGCTGGCTGTGTCGATCATGCTGGCGTTCAGTTACCTGGACCGTGAGCTGGTGGTGCCGCTGTCGGCATGGCTCGGCGGCGCGGGCAAGCCCTTGCTGTTGGGTAGCCTGTCGGCGCTGGTGCTGGCGTATCTGGTGCGTTTCCTGGCGGTGGCCTATGGTCCGCTGGAAAACAGCCTGGCACGCATCCGCCCGTCCCTGCCGGAGGCGGCGCGCAGTCTCGGGGTGAGTGGTTCACGACTGTTTTGCAAAGTGTATCTGCCGCTGTTGCTGCCCGGGACATTGAGCGCGGCGCTGCTGGTATTTGTCGATGTGCTCAAGGAAATGCCCGCAACCCTGCTGATGCGGCCTTTTGGCTGGGACACCCTGGCCGTGCGGATTTTCGAAATGACCAGCGAAGGGGAGTGGGCGCGGGCGTCATTACCGGCCTTGACCCTGGTGTTGGTGGGCTTGCTGCCGGTGATCGGGCTGATCCGACGCTCTGCCCGGCAAATCGGTTAGGTGCCAGTCCTACGGCTTGAGGCTACAATGCGCGGCATTCGGTGCGGTCCGTCTTTCGGATCGAGTCGCTGTGCGTGGCTGCAGGCCTTGTAAATCAAGGTGTCCAGCGCGAACGGCAACGCTGCGCACCTTCGCCACGCCCGGAAGGAGAAACCCATGGGACAGCGTACGCCTCTGTATGACCTGCATCTCGCCCTAGGCGCGAAAATGGTCGATTTTGGCGGTTGGGATATGCCTCTGCACTACGGCTCGCAAGTTGAAGAACACCATCAGGTGCGACGCGACTGCGGGGTGTTTGATGTATCTCACATGACCGTGATCGATGTCACCGGCCCCCAGGCCAAGGAATGGCTCCAGCACCTGCTGGCCAATGATGTCGATCGTTTGCATGGCTGCGGCCGTGCGCTCTACAGCGCCATGCTCAATGAGCAGGGCGGAGTGGTGGACGACATGATCGTCTACCGTACCGAAAGTGGCTACCGCCTGGTGGTCAATGCCGCCACCCGCGACCAGGACATGGCTTGGATGCAGGCGCAGTTGGGCAGCTACGCGGTGCAGCTGCATGAGCGCCCCGAGTTGGCCATGCTGGCCATTCAAGGCCCGCACGCCCGGCAGAAGATCGCCGAACTGGTGACCCAGGCGCGCGCCACCCTGATCCACCAGCTCAAGCCCTTCGAAGGCCAGGCCGATGGCGACTGGTTTATCGCCCGCACCGGTTATACCGGTGAAGACGGCCTGGAAATTGTGCTGCCTGCCGATCAGGCCCCGGGTTTCTTCAATGACCTGGTGGGTGCCGGTATTTCACCCATCGGCCTTGGCGCCCGCGATACGCTGCGCCTGGAGGCCGGCATGAACCTGTATGGCCAGGATATCCACCAGGACGTTTCGCCGCTGGCGGCCAACATGGCCTGGAGCATTGCCTGGGAGCCGGCCGAACGCGAGTTCATCGGGCGTGCCGCGCTGGAAGCTGAACTGGCGGCGGGTGTGCAGTTCAAACTGGTCGGGCTGGTGCTTGAAGAACGCGGGGTTTTACGCGCTCATCAGGTGGTTCGTATCGCCAATGTTGGCGAAGGAGAGATCACCAGTGGTAGTTTCTCTCCTACGCTGAGCAAATCCATTGCCCTGGCGCGTGTACCGACGGCGACAGCCGATCGGGCCGAAGTGGAAATCCGCGGCAAGTGGTACCCGGTTCGAGTGGTCAAGCCGACCTTCGTGCGCCATGGCAAAACCCTGATCTAACTATTTCCGGCAGGCCAAAGGCCGCTGACATTACTTCTTGAGGACACAGATTATGAGCGATATCCCTGCCGACCTGCGTTTTGCTGAAAGTCACGAATGGGCTCGTCTGGAAGCTGACGGCACGGTGACTGTCGGTATTTCCGACCACGCTCAGGAAGCGCTGGGGGACGTGGTGTTTGTTGAGCTGGCCGAGGTTGGCGCCCAGTTTGGCGCGACTGATCAGGCGGGTGTGGTGGAGTCGGTCAAGGCCGCTTCGGATATCTATGCCCCGGTGGCAGGCGAAGTGATTGCCGTCAACGAAGAGCTGAGTGGTAGCCCTGAGCTGCTGAACTCTGACCCGTATGGCGCATGGATCTTCAAGCTCAAGCCAAGCAACCCGGCTGACCTGGAAAAACTGCTGGACGCCGCCGGCTACAAAGCTGCCATCGGCGAGTAAACCATTTAGGCGCTGACTTGCCTGCGATGCGGGCACCTCGGTGTATCAGTGATACCCAGGTGATGCAGTCGCAGGCAAGCCAGCGCCCACAGTCGATTGTGACTAGCCGGCTTGCAGCACTGCCTTGACGGCTGCCACCGAACGCTCCACATCTGCCTCTGTCATCGCCGTAAACATCGGCAACGACACGATCAAACGTCCCACACGCTCAGCTATCGGAAACATGCCTTCCTTGAATCCCTGCGCCCGATACAGGCTCAGCAGGTGGATCGGCGGGTAGTGATAGCCAATGCCGACGCCATGGGCTTGCATCTGCTCCATAAAGGTGGCGCGGGCGGGCAGGCCGTCCTGACGCTCCGGCAGCACCAGCTGGAACAGGTGCCAGTTACTGTTCTCGAAGTCCGCCGGCGGCAATTGCGCGCCATACTTTTCCTCGAAGTCGCTGCCAAAGCACTTGAAGTAGTGTCGCGCCAGATTCTGGCGATGGGCGGTGATCTTCTCGATATGCGCGAACTGCCCCAAGCCGATGGCGGCGGCGATATCGGTCATGTTGAACTTGCCGCCCAGCACATCCACATCCAGGCCGTCGAAACCCGTGCGGGTGACGCCCTGCAGGCGATATTTTTCCGCCAGGCGCGCTTCTTCAGCGTTATTCAGCACCAGGCAACCGCCCTCGGAGGAGGTGATGTTCTTGTTGGCCTGGAAGCTGAACGACACGAAGTCACCCGTGGCCCCAATGCGCTCGCCATCCCAGCTGGACCCCAGCGCCTGGGCCGCGTCTTCAATGATGCGCAAGTTGTACTTGTTAGCCAGGGCATAGAGCATCGGCATATCCAGCGGCAGACCGGCGAGGTACACCGGGATGATCGCCTTGGTACGCGGGGTAATCGCTGCTTCGACCTGGGCCAGGTCGATATTGCGAGTGACCGGGTCGATGTCGGCGAACACCGGCGTGGCGCCCACTTCCAGGATCACGTTGGCCGTGGCAACCCAGGAGATCGGCGTGGTGATGACTTCATCACCTGGGCCGATGCCCGCGATGCGCAGGGCTATCTCCATGGTGCAGGTGCCCGAGTTGAACGTACGCACCGGGCGACCGCCAAAATATTCCGACAGCTGCGCCTCGAATGCCTGCACTTTTGGCCCGCTGGTGATCCAGCCCGAGCGCAATACATCGCCCACCGCCGAGATGGTGGCTTCATCAATGGTAGGTTTGGAAAATGGCAGAAAAGGCTGTTGGCTCATGACGACGAAGGCATCCGTTTCAGATTGGCGATGAGTAGGCAAGGTATCAGTACCGGCATGGTTGCACGGCTAGACTGAATATAGCCTGTCATCCGTGAATGAATCGTCGTGTCACGGGCAAAAAAATGCCGCTTTATCAGCGGCATTCTTCAGGGAGTGAAAATCACTCGGTGACAGCGTTTTTCGCGAGGATGGCGTTGGCCAGCTCCATGTCCGTGGCCTGCAGGCCAGGGTTATCGGCGCGGACTTTCTGCATCGCAGCTTCCAGGTATGGGCCACGAATGCCGCCGTCGCTGGCAACGAAACTGCCGGCGTCGTCTTGTGCAGCGACCACCAGCTTGTGGTCCTTGAAAGTCAGGTACGTCGAGCCGGTGGTGGCGCCCGACGAGATGACATTGCGCCAGAAGCTGTCGGCCATGGCTGAACCGACAGGGAGGGAAAGCACAGCAAGGGTTGCGACAGCATATTTGAGACGCATGATGGGTGACTCCGGGTGGGTTATCTGTACTTTATGATTGTAGTAAGCCCAGCCGAGTTCCATCACTGACTAAACAGTTTCAACCTCCAATACTGCACCTTCCCGACCAATTACCCGTACGTGAGCGCCTACAGGGCTGTCGGGACCGGTGACCATCCACACGCCATCGCCGACTTTTACCTTGCCGCGACCCTCGACAATTGCCTGATGCACCACAAAGGTGCGCCCGACCAGCTCGGAGCCACGTTCGTTCAGCCCTGGTTGGTCACTGACCTTGGCGCTGCTGCGCTGGCGTTTCCACCAATACACCGCCGTGAGGATCGACAATACGGCGAACAGCAGCAGTTGCCATTCCAGTCCCAAGGGCGGGACCAGGAACTTGATCACGCCGACTGCGGCTGCTGCGATGCCCATCCACAGCAGGTAGCCACCAGCGCCGAATACCTCGAGTATCAACAGCACGGTGCCGAGTGCCAGCCAATCCCAGAATGACAAATTCAGCAGGAAATCCCACATGGCGATGGCCTCAGCCTTTCTTGCTGTCGAACGTTGCCTTGACGATCTCGCCGATACCGCCGACCGCGCCGATTACTTGGCTGGCTTCCAGCGGCATCAGGATGACCTTGCTGTTGTTGGCCGAAGCCAGCTTGCCCAAGGCGTCGATGTATTTTTGCGCGACGAAGTAGTTGACCGCCTGCACGTTGCCCGATGCGATCGCCTCCGACACCACCTGGGTGGCGCGCGCTTCGGCTTCGGCCTGGCGCTCGCGGGCCTCGGACTCAAGGAAGGCCGCCTGACGGCTACCTTCGGCTTCGAGAATCTGCGCCTGCTTCTTGCCTTCGGCGGTCAGGATCGCCGATGCGCGCAGGCCTTCGGCCTCGAGGATTTGTGCACGCTTGATCCGCTCGGCTTTCATCTGGCCGGACATGGCAGCCATCAGGTCGGCGGGCGGGCTGATGTCCTTGATCTCGATACGGGTGATCTTGATACCCCAGGGGGCGGTGGCTTCATCCACGGTTTTCAGCAGTTTTTCGTTGATGCCGTCACGCTGGCTGAGCATCGCATCCAGCTCCATCGAGCCGAGCACAGTACGGATATTGGTTTGCAGCAGGTTGCGGATGGCGTGCTCGAGGTTGTTGACCTCGTAGGCGGCCTGGGCGGTATTGACGACCTGGAAGAAGCACACGGCGTCGATCTGCACGGTGGCGTTGTCGGCGGTGATCACTTCCTGCGGCGGGATATCCAGCACGCTTTCCATCACGTTGATCTTGCGACCGATGCGGTCCATGACCGGGATGATGATGTTCAGGCCGGGCTTGAGGGTGTTGGTGTAGCGGCCAAAGCGCTCGACCGTCCACTGGTAGCCTTGGGGCACTACCTTGAAACCCATGAAGAGGATGGCGACGGCCAACCCCACGAAAAGAAGCAGTACGGTTCCGATCTGCATAGCGATTCCTTATCTAAGAATGTCAGTAAAACGACAGTCGGCCGATTGTAACGGGGTTGTCACCGATAAAGACGCTTTCACCGCGCAACCAGCAAAGGATTTGTTACCGAATCCCCAGGCGTTACCCGTAATACCTCCGCTAGCGAGGTGAGCCCCGCCTTTACCTTGTGCATGCCGGCCATGCGCAAGCTGCACATGCCCTGGGAAATGGCCGCCTGACGCAGGGCGTGCACATCGGCGGCGGGCGTGATCAGGGCCTTGAGGTGTTCAGTCATGACCATCACCTCGTAGACCCCGGCACGGCCGCGGTAGCCGCTGTGCCGGCACTCCACACAACCGCTGGCCTCGTGGGTGTCACCCATGGCGCGCTTGCAGTGAGGGCATAACAGGCGCACCAGGCGCTGCGCCATGACGCCCAGTAGCGTCGCCTTGATCAAATAATGAGCAATTCCCAGTTCCTGCAGGCGGCTGATGGCACCCGGTGCATCGTTGGTATGCAAAGTCGACAGCACGAGGTGTCCGGTCAGCGCAGCCTGGATCGCCATTTCTGCGGTTTCCTGGTCGCGAATCTCGCCGATCATGATGATGTCCGGGTCCTGGCGCAGCAGGGCGCGGATGCCGCTGGCGAAGGTCAGGCCGATGCTGTGCTGCACCTGCATCTGGTTGAACGAAGGCTCAACCATCTCGATGGGGTCTTCCACGGTGCACAGGTTGACCTCGCGGGTCGCCAGTTGCTTGAGCGTGGTGTAAAGGGTGCTGGTCTTGCCTGAGCCGGTCGGTCCGGTCACCAGGATGATGCCATTGGCCTGGCGGGTCATGGCCTGCCAGCGTTGCTGGTCGTCGCTGGAAAGGCCCAATTGGTCAAAATCCCTGAGCAGCACCTGCGGGTCGAAAATCCGCATCACCAGTTTCTCGCCAAACGCGGTGGGCAAGATCGAGAGGCGCAGCTCAACTTCCGCACCTGTCGGGCTCTTGGTCTTGATCCGACCGTCCTGGGGTTTGCGTTTGTCCGCGACGTTCATGCGGCCCAGGCTTTTCAAGCGGCTGACCACCGCCATCGTGACCTGGGGCGGAAACTGATAAACGTCGTGCAACAGCCCGTCGATGCGAAAGCGCACCCGACCCTGGTCGCGGCACGGTTCGACATGGATATCACTGGCCCGTTGGCCGAATGCGTACTGCAACAGCCAGTCGACGATATTGACGATATGCGCGTCATTGGCATCTGCCTCCTGGTCACTGGCACCGAGGTTGAGCAGGTCTGCAGTGCCGGGCGTCGCGACCTTTTGCTCTGCGCCACTGACGGACTTCGCCAACCGATAAAACTCGCCGATGCAGCGTTGGATCTCTTGCGGGTTGGCCACCCTGCGCTGGATCGAGCGCTTGAGCACTTGGGCAAGTCCGGCTTCCCAGCTGGTGATATAGGGCTGGGCGCTGGCGACCGTGACGGTCTGCGCATCCACCGCGACCGCCAGGATGGCGTGGCGTTGGGCGAAGGCGTAGGACATCAGCGGCACAATCGTCGCCACGTCGATCTTCAGCGGGTCGATGCGCAGATACGCTTGCCCGACATGCTCGGCCAGCCACTGGGTCAGGGTTTCCAGGCAGGGGCCTTCGGCAGCGATGCATTCCAGTGGATGCCGGCTATGACTGGCCGGCAGGGTCGACAACCGTTGCGCCACCTCGGGTGTGACCAGCCCATCGTCGACCAATGCCGGCAGCAGTTGATGCAGTTCCAATCGACGATCAAGGGGCATGCGGGTTTCCTGGCTGGCAGCGGATGTAAGCTACACGCTAGCCAGCGCCTGGATATCTTCCTCCCCGCGTGTATTGCAGCCTTTTACCGAGTCGCTGCCACCAGCGCCTGAGCCCCTACGCAGTCGGCTTGGTCCACCTGCAGCGAGCATACGCTGATCAGGTTTCGAATCTTTTCACCGATCACTTGGGCGCGGTGCCAGCTCAGGCCATCCATGACGATTTCGATGTGCAGCAGGTCTGCCTCGCGGTTCACCGACACCTGCGCGGGGGTGAGGAACTGCAGGGCGAAATAGTTGAGTACCCGGCACACCACATCGGGTTCAGCCTCGGCAACGATCAGATAATGCGCCTGGCAATGGGCGCTGCTGACGGCCCATGCATCGACGCGGGTGGCAGGGTGGGTGGTTTCGACGGCGTGCATGCTGACTCTCCAGATTCGACTGGAGAAATTTTTACATTCGTCACCGGAGATTTCTTATCTAAGATGGGCGAAATTGACGATTAATAAACTCAATCAATTCAAGATAAGTATCAGAACAGGTATTTTTATGCACAGTGAATTGGACGCCTACGATCGCCGCATCCTGGCCCTGCTGCAAGAGGATGCCTCGCTTTCCAGCGCGCAGATCGCCGAGCAGGTCGGCCTGTCCCAGTCGCCGTGCTGGCGGCGTATCCAGCGGCTCAAGGAGGAGGGCGTGATCCGTGGCCAGGTCACCCTGCTGGATCGCAAGAAGATCGGCCTCAACACGCAGATTTTCGCCGAGATCAAACTCAACGCCCACGGGCGGTCCAACTTCACGGAGTTCACCGAGGCGATTCGCGGGTTTCCGGAAGTGCTGGAGTGTTATGTGCTGATGGGGGCGGTGGATTTTCTGTTGCGCATCGTGACGGCGGATATTGAGGCGTACGAGCGGTTTTTCTTCGAAAAACTGTCGATGGTGCCGGGGATCCAGGAGGTCAACTCGATCGTCGCGTTATCCGAGATCAAGTCGACCACCAGCCTGCCGGTCCTGCGCTGACCGAGCCGGCCGCATCGCGGCCAGGCCCGGCTCCCGCAAGGGAATGTATGCCAATGCAGGCGCCGGCTTGCTGGCGATAGCGCTTACAGACGCAGCAGGGTCTTCCACGCGCGGTTCTGATACACCGCAATCGCCTGGTGCATGCGCGCATCCAGCGATTCATCGGTGATCGGCTGGTTGGCCAGTTGCACCAGCTTGTTCAGCTCACCGTACAGGCGATCCAGTTCCGGAATGTCCACCACCTGGCGGGCATGATGCAGCCAGGCCTGGATGCGTTCGATACGCGGCAGCTGCTCGGCGAGATCTTCCGGTTGCTGCTGGTAGCGCGGCAGTTGCAGGGCAACAGCATCGTCGGCGAGCAGGCGCGGCAGCCAGTTGGTGATTTGCGCGGCGCCCTGGCGGTTGCCACGCACATTGCGATCCGCCGTCCAGGCACGCGCCAGCAGCCAGCGCGAAGCGTTCAGTGAGAACAGGCCCCAGCGCACGTCGTCCAATTCTTCGATGAACTGCTCCGGCGCGGCCTTGCGAATGTCTTCATCGTCGTCACCGGCCTGCACCAGCGGGCGCCAGTCTTCCAGCAGGGCATCCAGTGCGCTGCGCAGTTCGCTGGTGGATTGACGCGGTGCGGCCTGGCCAAGGCTGCCGATCAGGGCACGCAGTTCGCCGAGGTTGTCGACCCAGTCCTGCAACAGGCGCCAGTGACCATTGAAACGGTATTGCTCGGCCAGGCGCTGGCTGCTGCCCAACAGGTGCCACATGATCGCGGCGAACGCGTCATCCAACGGCATTTCGGCGTGCAGCTGCGGCGCCGGCAGGCTCAGGGAGTAGCTGCTGGCGTCGTACAGGCGGTAGCCGCGCTCGGCCTTGCTGATGTCGCACGGCATCAGTGCGAGGGTGGCGGCCAACTCGGCGGCCAGTTCCAGCAGGGCCGCCGGTTCGCCTTCGCGCAGTTCCAGTTCCAGCTCGCAGATTTCTTCTTTCTGCTTGCCGACCACCACGTGGCCGAGGTCCAGGGCCGCTTCGATTACTACTTTGGCTTTGCCTCGGCCCCAGGCGATTTCGGCGCGCTCACGCACGAAGTCAGTGGTGAAGATTGGCTTGAGGGTCTTTTTATCCAGCTCGGCCAGTTGCTCGGGCCAGCAGTCGCCGTCGAGTTTCTTCACGTCGAGCTTGGCTTTGGGCAATTCCCAGTTGTACTCATTACGTTCCGACAAACCGGCGACGCTCTGGCCACGGGTCTTGAGGGTCTGGATCACGTCGTCACCGTCCTTGCGCAGACGCAGCGCGACCTTGGCCTGGGCCAGGTCGCGTTCGGGGGTGTCGAAGTACTGGTTCATCAACTCACGGCGTTCCCAGCCACTTTTGTTGCGTTTTTTCAGTAGCGGGTGCTCACGCAGCGCGGCGAGTGTTTCGCGGCTGACGCGGAGCTTGATTTCGGTTTCTTTCTGCATGGCCGGAAAATCCAGGATCGGGAGCGCAGCCGGGGAAAAGAGTGGCTGCCAAGGCCGTGCAGTGTACAGGACTGAGCCCGGCAACGCGCCGCAACGGTTTATTGTGTCGTGCAGATGGCTCTATAGTGGGGCTCATCCGGGAAGTTGAGAGGCCGCGCATGCCGTTACCGTCCATGAAAGAGCAGTTCGCCGCGCTGATTGCCGCGCCTTCGGTCAGTTGTACCCAAGCGTCTCTCGACCAGACCAACCGACCGGTCATCGATTTGCTCGCCGGTTGGCTGGGTGACCTGGGTTTCGCCATCGACATCCAGCAGGTCAGCCCCGGCAAATTCAACCTGCTCGCCAGCTTCGGCAGTGGCCCCGGCGGCCTGGTGCTGGCCGGTCATAGCGATACCGTTCCGTATGACGCAGCGTTGTGGAAGACCGATCCGCTCAAGCTGACGGAAGTCGACGGCCGCTGGGTAGGATTGGGCAGCTGCGACATGAAGGGTTTTTTCGCGCTGGCGATTGAGGCCGTGTTGCCGTTGCTCGATCAACCGTTCAAGCAGCCGTTGCTGATCCTGGCCACCTGTGATGAAGAAAGCTCCGTGTCCGGCGCCCGCGCGCTGGCCGAGGCAGGTCGCCCGTTGGGCCGTGCGGCGGTGATCGGCGAGCCTACCGGCCTCAAGCCGATCCGCCTGCACAAGGGCGTGATGATGGAACGCATCGACATCCTCGGCCAGAGCGGCCATTCGTCGGATCCGAGCCTGGGCCACAGTGCCCTGGAAGCCATGCATGACGCCATCGGCGAACTGCGCGGCCTGCGCCTGGCCTGGCAGCGCGAGTACCGCAACCCGCAATTCAGCGTACCGCAGCCGACCATGAACTTCGGCTGTATTCATGGCGGCGACAACCCCAACCGTATCTGCGGCCAGTGCTCCCTGGAATTCGACCTGCGGCCATTGCCCGGCATGGACCCGCAGGTGCTGCGCGCCGCGATCCGGCAGAAGCTCGAACCCTTGGCCGAGCGCCACAAGGTCAAGATCGACTATGCGCCGTTGTTCCCCGAAGTGCCGCCGTTCGAGCAAGCCGAAGACGCCGAGTTGGTGCGAGTTGCGGAACGATTGACCGGTCATCGTGCCGAAGCAGTAGCGTTCGGCACGGAAGCGCCTTATCTTCAGCGCCTTGGTTGTGAAACCCTGGTGCTCGGCCCTGGCGATATCGCCTGCGCCCACCAACCGGGCGAGTACCTCGAAATGTCACGCTTGACGCCTACAGTGCATCTATTGCGTGAATTGATCGAACATTACTGCCTGAAACCTGCATAAATTAACCCTTGCCTGTTCGTACATAGAAGGAGAGCGAGCGTGTCGCCAAGCCTGTTCCGACGATAACCATCAGCCCGCTGTGCGTTTTCACGATTCATCCTTTTTCGGCTGCTTTTTATTACAGGCCCAGGTTTTATGCCCGAATACGTCAATTGGCTTCGTCACGCTTCGCCCTACATCAATGCTCACCGGGACTGCACCTTCGTGGTCATGCTGCCTGGCGACGGTGTGGAACATCCGAACTTCGGCAATATCGTCCACGACCTGGTGCTGCTGCACAGCCTCGGCGTGCGGCTGGTGCTGGTGCACGGTTCGCGCCCACAGATCGAAGCGCGCCTTGAGGCGCGCGGCCTGACTCCGGCTTACCACGAAGGCCTGCGCATCACCGATGCCGCAACCCTGGAGTGTGTGATCGACGCGGTCGGCCACCTGCGCATCGCCATCGAAGCGCGCCTTTCCATGGACATGGCCTCGTCGCCGATGCAGGGCTCGCGCCTGCGGGTGGCCAGCGGCAACCTGGTGACCGCGCGACCTATCGGCGTGCTCGAAGGCGTGGATTACCACCACACCGGCGAAGTGCGCCGCGTCGACCGCAAGGGCATCAATCGCCTGCTGGACGAGCGCTCCATCGTGTTGCTGTCGCCGCTGGGCTATTCGCCGACGGGTGAGATTTTCAACCTGGCCTGCGAGGACGTCGCCACTCGCGCCGCTATCGACCTGGGGGCCGACAAGCTGTTGCTGTTCGGCGCCGACCTCGGCCTGATCGATGAAAATGGCCGCTTGGTCCGCGAGCTGCGTCCGCAGCAAGTGCCGGCGCACCTGCAACGCCTGGGCAGCAACTACCAGGCCGAGCTGTTGGATGCCGCCGCCGAGGCTTGCCGTGGCGGCGTCGGGCGCAGCCATATCGTCAGTTACGCCGAAGACGGTGCGCTGCTCACCGAACTGTTCACCCGGGACGGCGGCGGTACGCTGGTGGCCCAGGAACAATTCGAGCTGGTTCGTGAGGCGGCGATTGAAGACGTCGGTGGCTTGCTGGACCTGATCAGCCCGCTGGAAGAGCAGGGCATCCTGGTGCGTCGTTCGCGCGAAGTGCTGGAGCGTGAGATCGAGCAATTCAGTGTGGTCGAGCGCGAAGGCATGATCATCGCCTGTGCGGCGCTGTATCAGATCGCGGATTCGGACGCAGGTGAGCTGGCATGCTTGGCGGTGAACCCGGAATACCGCCACGGCGGGCGCGGTGATGAGCTGCTCGAACGCATCGAAACTCGTGCGCGGGCCCAGGGTTTGAAGACCTTGTTCGTGCTTACCACGCGCACTGCCCACTGGTTCCGCGAGCGGGGCTTCGTGCCGAGCAGTGTTGATCGTCTGCCGTCGGCACGGGCGTCGCTGTACAACTACCAGCGTAATTCGAAGATCTTCGAAAAGGCGCTGTAACCCCCCATTCTGCAGGAGCCGGCAAGCCGGCTCCTGCAGGGTCAGGGCTTGATGAATTGGTCGGTCACAAAGGCCGAATAGTCCGGCAGCACCGTCTCGACCTTGCCTTGTTCCTTCAAGAACTTCGCCGTCTCTCCAATCGCCTTCGCCGTGCCGCCTTTGAGCAGTGCGTCGGTCTGCTGCGCCTTGGCGTCCGGGAAGGTGGTACCGGCCAACAGCTCTGGAATGTCGGCGGCGTTTGAGCCTGTCAGTTTGGCGATTTTCTGTACCGGCTCGGAGTCCACTGTCCAGGCATCTTTATGGGCGGCGTAGTCGGCGAAAGAGTCCAGTGTGACCTTGGCAAACCTGGCCACTACGTCAGGATGTTTTTGCGCAAAATCCTTGCGTGCTACCCACACCTCAAACGTCGGTGCGCCCCACTGACCCACCTGGGCCGCGTCTGTCAGGGTCTTGCCGGTCTTGCGGATCTCTCCGAGCGCAGGTGACCAGACAAAAGCGCCGTCGATATCACCCCGTTTCCACGCGGCGGCAATTTCGGCAGGTTGCAGGTTCACCACTTTGACTTTCCGGGTGTCCAGCCCCCAATGCTTCAATGCACCGAGCAGGCTGTAATGAGAGGTGGAGACAAAGGGCGTGGCGATGGTCTTGCCGACCAGGTCTTCGGGTTTGTCGATGCCGCTGCCGTTGCGCACCACCAATGCTTCAGAAGTATTGATCTGCGCCGATACGATAAACGCGACGATCGGTAGACTGCGCGATGCAGCTGCGGCGAGGGGGCTGGAACCGAGGTTGCCGATTTGCACATCACCCGAGGCGATCGCAGTGACGACTTCCGGCCCGCTGTTGAATCGGCGCCAGGCAATTTTCTCGCCAATGGCCTTTTCATAGAGGCCATCGGCCTGTGGGACTTTGCTGGGGTCGATACCCGTTTGGTAGCCGACGGTTAAATCGGCGGCTTTGACACCAAAAGAAAGTATTAGTGACACAAAAACTGTAACAAATTGACGGGAGGATGTGCCTTTGGCCATGATGGCGTCGCCTTTTTGATCGTGGGTGACGTATGAAACGGTACGGCCACACTAATCGATCTAAAAAAGCGCTAACAAATACCCTTTGGGAATTAGCTTATGGAGCGGCTCGTCTATGCTGACCCGTTCGCGCCATGGAAAGTCTTATTCCTGAATCGTATGAAAAAGAATGAAACAATTCTTTTTGGGTGTATGAAAAACTCATTACCCTGCAGGGACCAAATTAACTGCGATTAGACGAAGGTAGTAGACACACAAGGTTACGATTGACTTGGTAGTCACTATCTGGCGCTAATCGCGCATCTGTGGATCGAGGGCGTCAGACCCAAGACCAAAGAAATACAAAAATTAGAAATGAGAGGAGCGGTACATGAAGAAGTCAACATTGGCGTTGGCCGTGGCTGTAGCTGCGATTGCCCAACAGGCAAACTCCGCCGGTTTCATCGAAGATAGCAAGGCAACACTGGGGCTGCGTAACTTCTACATCAACACCGATAACCGTGATGGCCACCGTGGCACCTCTAACTCGGCGAGCAAAAACGCCGAATGGGGCCAAGGCTTCGACCTGCGTTTCATCTCGGGTTACACCCAAGGTACTGTTCAGTTCGGTGTTGACGCGATCGGCCTTTACGGCGTACGCCTCGATTCCAGCCGTGCAGAACACGGTAACTACACTGGCTCCGCTTCCGGCGGCACCGTGTTCCCAAGCGATGGCAACAAAGCCGTCAACGATTACGCCAGCCTGGGCGTAACCGGTAAGGTCAAGATCTCCCAAACCGAACTGAAGCTGGGCACCCTGCAGCCTAAGCTGCCAGTGATCGTGACCAACGACGGTCGTCTGCTGCCGCAAACCTTCCAAGGTGGCCAGATCACCACCAACGACATCAAGGATTTGACGCTGGTTGCCGGTCAGATCGAAAAGGCCAAGGGTCGTAACTCCACCAACAACGAAAGTCTGTCGCTTGCCGGTGCTAATACCCGTGGTGTTACCTTCCGCGACAGCAACAAGTTTTACTACGCTGGTGGTGATTACAAACTCACCAAGGACCTGACTGCACAGTACTACTACGGCAACCTGGAAGATTTCTATAAGCAGCACTTCCTCGGTCTGACTCACAACTGGTCGATCGGTCCAGGTGTACTGAAATCCGATTTGCGCTATTTCAATAGCTCTGATGACGGTGCAAACGGTCACGATTCTGCTTATTACACCACTGGTAACTACAACGGCTTCCGTGCTGGTAAAGGCAAGGTTGATAACAACCTGTACAGCGGCCTTTTCCTGTACACCGTGGCAGGTCACACCTTTGGTGGCGGCTATCAGGTGAGCAACGGCAGCAGCGACTTCCCTTGGTTGAACCAGGGTGACGGTTCGTCGGCGTATATCACCACCGATATGCAGATCCAGAAGTTTGCCCGTGCCGGTGAGCGTACCTGGCAAGCTCGTTACGCCTACGACTTCGCCAAGGTTGGCGTACCTGGTTTGACTGCGGGCGTTGTGTACCTTAAAGGTAGCGACATCGACACCATCGCCAACACTACTGCCCGCGCTGAAACCACCGGCCAGTCCGAGTGGGAACGCGACATCACCGTTGCCTACGTGATTCCAGAAGGCCCGCTGAAAAACCTCGGCTTCGCCTGGAAAAACGCTATGTGGCGTACCGACCTGGCGAACACCCGTTCCCAGGACGAAAACCGCCTGATCGTCAGCTACTCGCTGCCACTGTTCTAGTAGCGTGAAGCTGTAGTAAGACTGTAAACCTTGCCCGGCGCTACGCCGGGCAAGGTGTCTTGCGTTTCAAGTCGGGCCAAACCCCCGCAGGCCCTTCCTGAACCCCTCTTTTTACAGCGTCTCAAGGCCTTCTCGAACCTTGAAGCGGATGTTGCTCCTCGCCCGTTGCGGCGTCCAATGAACAGATTTTTAATATTCCTTTATCGTCTAGATAAATCGATATTTATTCTTTTTAAATAATCGTCAATCCATGCACAGTGGGCTCCATAAGCACTCACCAGGAGCCACACCATGAGCCTAAGACTGGGCGATATCGCCCCCGACTTCGAACAGGATTCCAGCGCCGGCAAGATTCGTTTCCACGAATGGCTGGGCGATAGCTGGGGTGTGTTGTTTTCCCACCCGGCGGACTTCACCCCGGTGTGCACCACCGAGCTGGGCTTCACTGCCAAGCTCAAGGATGAGTTCGCCAAGCGCGGCGTCAAGGCCATCGCTCTGTCCGTAGACCCGGTGGACTCGCACCACAAGTGGATCGAAGACATCAACGAAACCCAGAACACCATCGTCAACTTCCCGATCCTGGCGGATGCCGATCGCAAGGTGTCGGACCTTTATGACCTGATCCACCCGAACGCCAGTGACACCCTCACCGTGCGCTCCCTGTTCGTGATCGATCCGAACAAAAAGATTCGCCTGACCATCACCTACCCGGCCAGCACCGGCCGCAACTTCCACGAAATCCTGCGGGTCATCGACTCGTTGCAGCTGACCGACAACCACAAGGTCGCCACCCCCGCCAACTGGCAGGACGGTGATGAAGTGGTGATCGTGCCTTCGCTCAAGGACGAGGAAGAAATCAAGAAGCGCTTTCCGAAGGGTTACCGGGCGGTGAAGCCGTATCTGCGCCTTACCCCCCAGCCTAATCGTTAAGGCTGATCCCGCCATCGCCGGCGAGCCAGTTCCTACAGGTGATCGCATTCCATTTGTAGGAGCTGGCTTGCCGGCGATAGCGATAGTTCCGACGACTCACATAGCAAGGGTTTTCAGGCCGTTTCGACGGCCTTTTTTTTCGCCCGGGATTTGATAACTCTTATATGCATTTAAAGAATAAACACATGAAAAAATAAGATTTAAAGATATATAAATCTGCTGATAAGGTCTGTTCCATCTTGGCGCCATCGTCACACAGCGAACCGCCGACACCTGCTCAAGGAATTCCTGCATGTTGGTCGTAACACTTGGAGGCAGTCCCAGCCAGCGTTCCCGCTCCGGGGTCTTGCTGGATAAAACCCGTCAGTGGTTGCAAGACAAAGGGGTGGAAGTGGTGAGTTACCAGATACGGGACTTCCCGGCTGAAGACTTGCTGCACGCGCGCTTCGACAGTCCCAAGGTCATTGACCTGTTGCAGCAGGTGGCTAACGCCGATGGCCTGGTGATCGCCACGCCGGTGTACAAGGCGTCGTTCTCGGGCGCGCTGAAGACCGTGCTCGACCTGCTGCCCGAACGCGCCCTGGCTCACAAGATTGTGTTGCCGATGGCTACCGGCGGCAGCATCGCCCACATGCTGGCGGTGGATTACGCCTTGAAGCCGGTTTTGTCGGCCCTCAAGGCGCAGGAATTGCTTCACGGCATTTTTGCCGAAGACAGTCAGATCGCCTATGGCGAAGGCAGTGCCCAGGCGCAACTGGTGCCTGTGCTCGAACACCGTTTGCACGAGGCCCTGGAGACGCTGTACGGCGCCATGGCCCGTCGCCCGAAACCGCTTGACCCCCATGTGTTGAATGAACGTTTGTTGAGTGCTCGCTGGAGCATCTGAGCCTCAGCCAGCCATTAAGAAGTACTCACCTTACTCAGCCGCCAACGGCCAAGCAGGTGCAGCCAACCCCCTAATCGCACTATTTGGAGAGAGCGCCATGCGCACTGTCATCTTGCGTCGTGGTCTGGTCGCACTGTTTGCTGCGGCTGTGTCCTTCGGCGCCATGGTTCAAGCCCAGGCTGCCGAAACCTTGCGTATCGGTTACCAGAAATACGGCACCCTGGTGCTGCTCAAGGCCAAGGGCACCCTGGAAAAACGCCTGGCCGCCGAGGGCGTGCAGGTGCAGTGGACCGAGTTTCCCGGCGGCCCGCAATTGCTCGAAGGCCTGAACGTCGGCTCGATCGACTTTGGCGTCACGGGCGAAACCCCGCCGGTATTTGCCCAGGCGGCCGGTGCCGATCTGGTCTATGTGGCCTATGAGCCTCCAGCGCCGACCAGTGAAGCGATTCTGGTGCCGAAAGATTCGACGATCAAATCGGTGGCCGAGCTCAAGGGCAAGAAAATCGTGCTGAACAAAGGCTCCAACGTGCACTACCTGCTGGTGCGTGCGCTGGAAGATGCCGGCCTCAAATACACCGACGTGCAGACCGTCTTCCTGCCGCCCGCCGATGCGCGTGCCGCGTTCGAGCGTGGCAGTGTCGATGCGTGGGTGATCTGGGACCCCTACCAGGCGGCCGCCGAGAAACAGCTGCAAGCGCGCACCCTGCGTGACGGTACCGGCATCGCCGACAACCATCAGTTCTACCTGGCGACCAAGCCCTACGCCGAAAAACACCCTGAAGTGGTCAAGGCGCTGATTGAAGAAGTGCGCGCCGTGGGCGAATGGTCCAAGGCCAACCCGCAGGAAGTCACTGAACAAGTGGCGCCGCTGCTCGGCCTGCCGGCTGACATCACCCTGACCTCGGTGAAACGCCAAGGCTACGGTGCGCATTTCCTGACGCCGGAAGTGGTGGCGGCCCAACAGAAAATCGCCGACAGCTTCTACCAACTCAAATTGATCCCCAAACCCTTGAACATCAAGGACGTGATCTGGACGCCACCTGCCGCTGTGGCCAAAGCGCCGTAATCCGACTTCTTCAGGAGACAACTCCATGAGCCTCAATATTTTCTGGTTCCTGCCTACCCACGGCGACGGCCATTACCTTGGCACCGCCGAAGGCGCTCGCGCCGTTGATCACGGTTATCTGCAGCAAGTGGCCCAGGCGGCGGACCGCCTCGGGTTCGGTGGGGTGCTGATCCCAACCGGTCGCTCCTGCGAAGATTCGTGGCTGGTGGCGGCTTCGCTGATTCCGGTGACCCAGCGTTTGAAATTCCTTGTCGCACTGCGCCCCGGGATCATTTCCCCGACGGTGGCCGCGCGCCAGGCCGCGACCCTGGATCGCCTGTCCGGTGGCCGTGCACTGTTCAACCTGGTGACGGGCGGTGATCCGGAAGAGTTGGCCGGCGACGGTTTGTTCTTGAGCCATGAAGAGCGCTACCAAGCCTCGGTGGAATTCACGCGGATCTGGCGGCGTGTGCTGGAAGGCGAAACCGTCGATTACGACGGCGAGCACATCAGTGTCAAAGGCGCGAAATTGCTCTACCCGCCGATCCAGCAGCCGCGTCCGCCACTGTACTTCGGCGGTTCTTCCGAAGCGGCCCAGGACCTGGCAGCCGAACAAGTGGAAATGGTGCTGACCTGGGGCGAGCCGCCGGCGGCTGTCGCGGAAAAAATCGCGCAGGTGCGGGCCAAGGCTGCGAAGCTGGGGCGCACCGTGCGCTTCGGTATTCGCCTGCATGTGATCGTGCGTGAAACCAACGAAGAGGCGTGGAAAGCCGCCGACAAACTGATCTCCCACCTGGACGACGACACCATCGCCCGTGCCCAGGCCTCCCTGGCGCGCTTCGATTCCGTCGGCCAGCAACGCATGGCTGCCTTGCATGGCGGCAACCGTGACAACCTGGAAGTCAGCCCCAACCTGTGGGCTGGCGTCGGCCTGGTACGCGGCGGTGCAGGCACCGCGCTGGTGGGCGATGGCCCAACCGTGGCGGAACGCGTGAAGGAATACGCCGCACTGGGCATCGACACCTTTATCTTCTCCGGTTACCCACACCTGGAAGAGTCGTATCGCGTCGCGGAACTGCTGTTTCCCCACTTGGATATCGAACGTCCCGAGCTGCCGAAAAGCGCCGGTTACGTCAGCCCGTTTGGCGAGATGGTCGCCAACGACATCCTTCCCAAAGCTGCGTCACAGAGTTGAGGCGCTGCCATGAACTTTGAAAAATTGAGCCATCGCGTGGCACCGTGGGTGCTACCGATTCTTTTGCTGGCGGTGTGGCAGTTGTCGGTGTCGGCGGGCTGGTTGTCGACGCGCATTCTGCCGGCGCCGAGCGCGGTGATTGAGGCCGGGATCAACCTGGTCCGCAGCGGCGAAATCTGGACGCACCTGGCCATCAGTGGCTGGCGTGCCGGCCTGGGCTTCGTGATCGGCGGCAGTATCGGCCTGGCCCTGGGTTTTATCACTGGCCTGTCGACGTGGGGCGAACGGCTGCTGGACAGCTCGGTGCAGATGATCCGCAACGTGCCGCACCTGGCGCTGATCCCGCTGGTCATCCTGTGGTTCGGCATCGACGAAACCGCGAAGATTTTCCTGGTCGCCCTCGGCACGCTGTTCCCGATCTACCTGAACACCTACCACGGCATCCGCAACGTCGATCCGGCGCTGGTGGAAATGTCGCGCAGTTATGGTTTGTCCGGCTTCAGCCTGTTCCGTCAAGTGATCCTGCCGGGCGCGTTGCCTTCGATCCTGGTGGGCGTGCGTTTCGCACTGGGCTTTATGTGGCTGACGCTGATCGTGGCGGAAACCATCTCGGCCAGCTCCGGCATTGGTTACCTGGCGATGAACGCCCGCGAATTCCTGCAAACCGACGTGGTGGTCCTGGCCATTGTCATGTACGCCATCCTCGGCAAGCTCGCCGACCTGGCCGCCCGCGGCCTGGAACGTGTGTGGCTGCGCTGGCACCCGGCTTACCAAGTGAATAAAGGAGGTGCGGCATGACCGCTCAACAACCTCCACGCCTGTTGAAGGGTATCCCGCTGGCGGTGCGCAAATTGCGCAAGGCCTTTGGTGCGCGGGAAGTGCTCAAGGACATCGACCTGCACATTCCGGCCGGCCAGTTCGTGGCCGTGGTCGGCCGCAGCGGCTGCGGTAAAAGTACTTTGCTGCGCTTGCTTGCCGGCCTGGACAAAGCCAGCGGCGGCGAGCTGCTGGCCGGTTCCGCGCCGCTGAGCGAGGCGATTGAGGACACGCGGTTGATGTTCCAGGAAGCGCGCCTGCTGCCGTGGAAAAAGATCATCGACAACGTTGGCCTGGGCCTCAAGGGCAACTGGCGTCCCAAGGCGCTGGAAGCCCTGGAAGCGGTGGGCCTGGCCGAACGTGCCAATGAATGGCCAGCGGCCTTGTCCGGTGGCCAGAAGCAACGCGTGGCCCTGGCCCGTGCGCTGATCCACCAACCGCGCCTGTTGCTGCTGGATGAGCCGCTGGGCGCGCTGGATGCCCTGACCCGTATCGAGATGCAGCAACTGATCGAGAACCTCTGGCAAAAGCACGGTTTCACCGTGTTGCTGGTGACCCACGATGTCAGCGAAGCCGTGGCGATTGCCGACCGGGTAATCCTGATCGAAGACGGCGAAATCGGTCTCGACCTGATCGTGGACCTGCCGCGCCCACGGGTGCGGGGCTCACATCGCCTGGCCGCGCTGGAAGCCGAAGTATTGAACCGTGTGTTGTCGTTGCCAGGCACGCCGCCGGAACCCGAACCTGTTTCACCGCTGCCTACGCAACTGCGTTGGGCGCAATAAAGCAGCGGCAAGCTTTCAGCTTCAAGCTGCAAGGGAGAGCAAAGCGCTTTGACTTGCAGCTGGTAGCTAACAACTTGCAGCTATTTCGACCCCAGGAGAAATCGCATGACTATTAAAGCCATCAACGTACGTAACCAATTCAAAGGCACCATCAAGGAAATCGTCGAAGGCGACGTGCTGTCGGAAATCGACGTACAGACCGCCTCCGGCATCGTCACTTCGGTGATCACCACGCGCTCGGTCAAAGAGCTGGAGCTGGTGATCGGCAGCGAAGTGATTGCCTTCGTGAAATCCACCGAGGTGTCGATCGCCAAGTTGTGATTGGCGCCCTCGAAATCGCTATCGCAGGCAAGCCAGCTCCCACATTTAACGGCATTTCAACCTAGGAATGCGGTCAATGCGGGAGCGGGTTTGCTTGCGAAAAGGCCTGTCCCGCCAATACAAGGCTTATCGTTTGGGCAGGTAGGGCGGCAGGTAAAGCCCCACATACGCATCGAACACCCGCATGCCTTCCTCGGCCATGCGCGCAGTGATCTGCCCATGCTGATGCACAGAACGTGCGTACACGCGGTCGCTCAGCTCCAGCGCCAGGGCAAACACATCCACGTCCGTGGGCAGTGTCGGCACCTCGAAGTGGCGATTGAATACTTCGAGCATCAAATCCCCCAACTCCAGATCATGCTGGCGGTCCGCCTGGGTCACTTCGGTCAACCCGTGCTGGGCGAGGATCAGCTGACGTGCTGCTGCGTCGTTGCTGTAGATGGTGAGCATGCGTTGCTCGACGATGCAGGACAGGTCACGCCAGTGCTGGAGTGACTCATGCTCGATGGGCGCCTGGATGGCCGCCCGGAAGGCTGCGTGCACGTCTGCCGTGAGCGCCTCGAGCAGCGCCGGCACACTCGCAAAAAAGTGATACACCGACGACGGTGGAATCTGCGCACGCTCGGCCACGCTGTAGATCGACAGACTCGCCACGCCTTCGGCGGCCAGCAGGGTGCGGGCGGCATCGAGAATCGCGTCGATCCGTGCCTGGCTGCGGGCGCGAGGTTTGCGAGGGGGGGCGGGGCGGGTGGTCATGGATGTCTCCTACAAGGCAGAGCGCATTGTACGCAGAGCTTAAGGATGATCCATACCCGTGAGGCGACTGTGTAGGTGTGGCAAGTGAGCCGGTTGTGGCATGCAGCATCCAAGCAGGCAGGCAGACAGGCACGCCAAGAAGACATGCAACCAAGCAGACAGACACACCCAGTGTGGCGAGCAGGCTTGCCCTGCGTTGGGCTGCGAAGCAGCCCCCTTCAAGCAGAACCCGATGCACCAGGTACACCAAGTCGCCCACTCCAGGACCGCTTCACAGCCCAACGCAGGACAAGCCTGTTCACCACAACCGTCAGACGGTATGCAGGTACCAGTTGTACTCAAGGTCGGAGATGGAGTGTTCGAACTCTTCCAGCTCACTTTCCTTACAGGCGACGAAGATATCGATGTATTTAGGATCGATGTACTTGGCCATCACCTCGCTGTCGTCCAACTCACGCAATGCATCACGCAGGTTGTTCGGCAGGCTTTGTTCGTTCTGCTCGTAGCTGTTGCCTTCCACCGGTGCGCCAGGTTCGATCTTGTTGGTCAGACCGTGGTGCACGCCTGCCAGGACCGAAGCCATCAGCAGGTAAGGGTTGGCGTCGGCGCCGGCCACGCGGTGCTCGATACGTACGGCGTCGGACGAGCCGGTCGGTACGCGAATCGCCACGGTGCGGTTATCCAGGCCCCAGCACGGCGAGTTCGGCACGTAGAACTGTGCGCCGAAACGACGGTAGGAGTTGACGTTGGGGCACAGGAACGCCATTTGGGCGGGCAGGGTCTCGAGCACACCGCCGATCGCGTGACGCAATGCGGCGTTCTGCTCGGGATCCTCGCTGGCAAAAATATTCTTGCCGTCCTTGTCCAGGATCGAAATGTGTACGTGCAAACCGTTACCTGCCTGGCCTGGGTAAGGCTTGGCCATGAAGGTGGTGTCCATCTCATGGTCGTAGGCGATGTTCTTGATCAGGCGCTTGAGCAGTACCGCGTAGTCGCAGGCCTTGATCGGGTCGGCCACGTGGTGCAGGTTCACTTCGAACTGTGCCGGGGCACTTTCCTTGACGATGGCGTCGGCCGGGATGCCTTGCTCTTTTGCACCTTCCAGAATGTCCTGGAGGCAGTCGACGTATTCGTCGAGGTCGTCGATCAGGTAGACCTGTGTCGAGTGCGGGCGTTTGCCGGAGATCGGCGAGCGGGGCGGTTGTGGACGGCCGTTCACGTTCTCTTGGTCGATCAGGTAGAACTCGAGTTCGAAGGCGGCGCAGATGGTCAGACCGAGGTCGTCAAATTTGCTTACAACTTGGCGGAGCACTTCGCGCGGATCGGCGAAGAAAGGTTCACCTTCAAGTTCGTGCATGGTCATCAGCAGTTGCGCGGTAGGGCGCTTTTGCCAGGGTTCATTGCACAGGGTGTCGGGGATCGGATAACAGATTCGGTCAGCATCACCGATGTCCAGGCCCAGGCCGGTGCTTTCCACCGTAGAGCCGTTGATATCCAGGGCAAATAAAGAGGCAGGCAGGTTAATGCCCTTCTCGTAAACCTTGTGGAGGCTGGTGCGTTCGATGCGCTTGCCGCGCACCACACCATTCATATCCGCAATTAGAAGGTCTACGTACAGAACCTCAGGATGATCCTTAAGGAACGCGTTCGCTTCGTTAAGCTGAACGGCACGCGGGGGTACCGACATGATGCAACACCTTTGTTGTTAAAAATATCAATCATTGATCTTTTCTGGTTTCAGTCAACCCGAACGGCATGCCGAAGTCAAGCGAGGCCTTTTTTGCCCTAAAAAAGCGCCGCGAAGGCTTTTTTGGGGCTTTTTGGGGCGGTTTTTTGGGTTTGAAGGGCTTGGGACTCGCAGGCTTGAGCGGGCCGTGTTGTATTTTTTACGGGGGTGTTGTGTAAAAAAATGAACAAGGCTAAGCTCGATTCAAACCCATAACAGCAATAATACCGGGGTGCTTCATGTGTTTCCTGCCGCCACTTGGCGTCTCGGCCTGCTCCACGCAGGCGTTGTCATCCGTTCATTCATCCTGTGTGAACGCCCGCGCCCCGGCCAATATTCTTGACGCCTGGGCGGACCTCTTCTTTGCCCCTTTGCTGCCCTCGAATTTGCCTGTGAACGGTGCCTGCGCCAGGTGCTGCTCATGATTCTGCACGACTTTGGCTTGAGGAATGCAACGCTGCAGCAAATGGCAGGTAAGCTCCTACCCTGAACGAAGAGACGACGCGGATGCTGCGTCAACCAACGCCTGACCTTTTAATGGATGTCAGGAAACCCAGCCCAGAGGCATTTATGAGTAACAACCTCGACCAGCTCACCGATTGGTTGAAAGACCACAAGATCACAGAAGTCGAATGCATGATTGGCGACCTGACGGGGATCACCCGGGGCAAGATCTCGCCGACCAACAAGTTCATCGCCGAAAAAGGCATGCGCCTGCCCGAGAGCGTTCTGTTGCAGACCGTGACCGGCGACTATGTCGAAGACGACATCTATTACGAATTGCTCGACCCGGCCGACATCGACATGATCTGCCGCCCCGACCAGAACGCGGTGTTCCTGGTGCCCTGGGCCATCGAGCCCACCGCCCAGGTGATCCACGATACCTACGACAAGCAAGGCAACCCGATCGAGCTGTCGCCGCGCAACGTGCTCAAGAAAGTCCTCAAGCTCTACGCCGACCGCGGCTGGCAGCCCATCGTGGCGCCGGAGATGGAGTTCTACCTGACCAAGCGCTGCGAAGACCCGGACTTCCCGCTGCAACCGCCGATCGGCCGTTCCGGTCGCCCGGAGACAGGTCGCCAATCCTTCTCTATAGAAGCGGCGAACGAATTCGACCCCTTGTTCGAAGACGTCTACGACTGGTGCGAGCTGCAGGAGCTGGACCTCGACACGCTGATCCACGAGGACGGCACCGCGCAGATGGAAATCAACTTCCGTCACGGCGATGCGCTGTCCCTGGCCGACCAGATCCTGGTGTTCAAGCGCACCATGCGCGAAGCCGCGCTCAAGCACGACGTGGCCGCCACCTTCATGGCCAAGCCAATGACCGGCGAGCCCGGCAGCGCGATGCACCTGCACCAGAGCATCATCGACATCGCCACCGGCAAGAACGTCTTCTCCAATGAAGACGGGACCATGAGTCAGCTGTTCCTCAACCACATTGGCGGCCTGCAGAAATTCATCCCTGAATTGCTGCCGCTGTTCGCTCCCAACGTGAACTCGTTCCGTCGCTTCCTGCCGGACACCTCGGCGCCGGTGAACGTGGAGTGGGGCGAAGAAAACCGCACCGTCGGCCTGCGTGTGCCGGATGCCGGCCCGCAGAACCGCCGCGTGGAAAACCGCCTGCCGGGCGCCGACGCCAATCCGTACCTGGCGATTGCCGCCAGCCTGCTGTGCGGCTACATCGGCATGGTCGAAGGCCATAACCCGAGCGCGCCGGTGGTGGGCCGTGGTTACGAGCGCCGCAACCTGCGCCTGCCGTTGACCATCGAAGACGCCCTGGAACGCATGGAAAACAGCAAGACCATCGAGAAATACCTGGGTCAAAAATTCATCACAGGCTACGTCGCGGTCAAGCGGGCCGAGCATGAAAACTTCAAGCGCGTGATCAGTTCGTGGGAGCGGGAATTCCTGCTCTTCGCCGTCTGATCCGCCGGGCGCGCCGTGGGAACGGCGTGCCCTCACCTGAAATGTCTAGGAGATTGGTATGTCCAGCAACAACCCGCAAACCCGTGAATGGCAAGCCTTGAGCAGCGATCATCACCTGGCGCCGTTCAGCGACTTCAAGCAATTGAAAGAGAAAGGCCCACGGATCATCACCAAAGCCCACGGCGTTTACCTGTGGGACAGCGAAGGCAACAAGATCCTCGACGGCATGGCCGGCCTGTGGTGCGTGGCGATCGGTTACGGTCGCGATGAACTGGCTGACGCCGCCGCCAAGCAGATGAAAGAACTGCCGTACTACAACCTCTTCTTCCAGACCGCTCACCCGCCGGTGCTGGAGCTGGCCAAGGCCATTTCCGACATCGCCCCCGCCGGCATGAACCACGTGTTCTTCACCGGTTCCGGCTCCGAAGGCAACGACACCATGTTGCGCATGGTTCGCCACTACTGGGCGATCAAGGGCCAGCCGAACAAGAAAACCATCATCTCGCGCAAGAATGGCTATCACGGCTCCACCGTGGCCGGTGCCAGCCTGGGCGGCATGACCTATATGCATGAGCAGGGCGACCTGCCGATCCCGGGCATCACCCACATCGCCCAGCCGTACTGGTTCGGTGAAGGCGGCGACATGAGCCCGGAAGAGTTCGGCGTGTGGGCGGCCAACCAGCTGGAAGAAAAAATTCTGGAGCTGGGCGTGGACAACGTGGGTGCGTTTATTGCCGAGCCGATCCAGGGCGCCGGTGGCGTGATCGTGCCGCCAGCCACCTACTGGCCGCGCATCAAGGAAATCCTCGCCAAGTACGACATCCTGTTTATCGCTGATGAAGTGATCTGCGGTTTCGGCCGTACTGGTGAGTGGTTCGGCAGCGATTTCTATGACCTCAAGCCGCACATGATGACCATCGCCAAGGGCCTGACCTCGGGCTATATCCCGATGGGTGGCCTGATCGTGCGCGACGAAGTGGTCGCGGTGCTGAACGAAGGCGGCGATTTCAACCACGGCTTCACCTATTCCGGTCACCCGGTGGCGGCAGCAGTCGCCCTGGAAAACATCCGCATCATGCGCGATGAACAAATTGTTAAGCGTGTGCACGACGAAACGGCACCCTATTTGCAAAAGCGTTTGAGGGAGCTGGCTGATCACCCGTTGGTGGGTGAAGTTCGTGGTGTCGGCATGCTCGGTGCGATCGAGCTGGTGCAGGACAAGGCGACGCGCAAGCGTTACGAAGGCCGTGGTGTGGGCATGATCTGCCGCACGTTCTGCTTCGAGAATGGCCTGATCATGCGCGCCGTGGGCGACACCATGATCATTTCGCCGCCGCTGGTGATCAGCAAGGCTGAAATCGACGAGCTGGTGACCAAGGCGCGGCAGTGCCTGGACCTGACTTTGGCGGCATTGCAGGGCTAAGTGCTAGGCTCAGTGCGCAGCGGCTTCGGGCGTTGCGTCTGGGTTGTTATAAAAACGGGGCTTTGGTTGAAAGCCGGCCCCGGAACTTGCCAGACTGTCGCCCTGTTTTGTTGCCCTTTCGAAGGGCTGCCAGACACAAGAGCTGTGGCCCAAAAAAGAAAAAATTGGAGCATCACCAAATGAAGGCATTAGGTTTGAAGAACGCTGGCAAGACTCTCCTCGCCTTGTCCCTGATGGGCGCAATGGCGGGCGCGGCCCAGGCAGACGATAAAGTGCTGCACGTCTACAACTGGTCCGACTACATTGCACCGGACACCATCGCCAACTTTGAAAAAGAGTCGGGCATTAAAGTGGTGTACGACGTTTTTGACAGCAACGAGACCCTGGAAGCCAAGTTGCTGGCAGGCAAGTCCGGCTACGACATCGTCGTACCGTCGAACAACTTCCTCGCCAAGCAGATCAAGGCCGGCGTCTACCAGGAGCTGGACAAGTCCAAGCTGTCCAACTACGGCAACCTGAACAAGTCCCTGCTCAAAGCCGTGTCGGTCAGCGACCCGGACAACAAGCATGCCTTCCCGTACATGTGGGGCTCGATCGGCATCGGCTACAACCCGGAGAAGGTCAAGGCCGCGCTGGGCGTCGACAAGATCGATTCCTGGGACGTGCTGATGAAGCCGGAAAACATCGCCAAGCTGAAAAGCTGCGGCGTGAGCTTCCTCGACTCGCCAACCGAAATGCTGCCGGTGGCGCTGCACTACCTGGGCCTGCCGACCGACACCCAGAAGAAAGAAGACCTGAAGAAAGCCGAAGAACTGTTCCTCAAGTTGCGTCCTTCGATCGGCTACTTCCACTCGTCCAAGTACATTTCGGACCTGGCCAACGGCAACATCTGCGTCGCCGTGGGTTACTCGGGTGACATCCAGCAGGCCAAGTCCCGCGCGGCTGAAGCCGGTGGCAAGGTCAAGGTTGCCTACGACATTCCTAAAGAAGGCGCCGGCAGTTTCTATGACATGGTCGCCATCCCTAAAGATGCCGAGAACGTCGAAGCCGCCTACAAGTTCATGAACTACCTGCTCGAGCCGAAAGTAATGGCGGCGATCACCGACAGCGTACGTTTCCCGAACGGTAACGAGAAAGCCACCGCACTGGTCGACAAAGACATCACCAGCGACCCGGGCATCTACCCGCCAGCGGATGTGCAGGCCAAGCTCTACGCCATTGCAGACTTGCCGGCTGCTACACAGCGTGAAATGACACGCAGCTGGACCAAGATCAAGTCGGGCAAGTAAGCCTTAAAACCTGTGGGAGGGGGCTTGCCCCCGATGGCGTTGTATCAGAAACACCTGTGCAAGCTGACACATCGCCATTGGGGGCAAGTCCCCCTCACACACATTAAATGACAGAAAGTTTTGCCGGATCGGTTTATCGAGGGTAAGTTGCGCGCCGGTTTTGTTGCCGGGCAACAACTTTGGGCCCAACTATTTAAGAGGACCTCCACTTGCCATTTTCTTTATTTCGCAAAGCCTTGCTGGTAGGTGCAGGTATCACGCTGGCTGTCAGCGTGCAGGCCGCACCGACTGTGCATGTTTATAACTGGTCGGACTACATCGGCCCGGACACCCTGGCCAACTTCGAGAAGGCCACCGGTATCAAGCCGGTGTATGACGTGTTTGATTCCAACGAAACCCTGGAAGGCAAGTTGCTCGCCGGGCGTACCGGCTACGACGTGGTAGTGCCGTCCAACCACTTCCTCGGCAAGCAGATCAAGGCCGGGGCGTTCCAGAAGCTCGACAAGTCATTGCTGACGAACTACGCCAACCTCGACCCGGTGTTGCTCAAGCGCCTGGAAAAGAACGACCCGGGTAACCAGTACTCCGTACCGTACCTGTGGGGCACCAACGGCATTGGCTACAACGTCGATAAAGTGAAGGAAGTGCTGGGCGTCGACCATATCGATTCCTGGGCCGTGCTGTTCGAACCGGAAAACATGAAGAAGCTGGCGACCTGCGGTGTGTCGTTCATGGACTCGGCGGATGAAATGCTGCCGGCGGTGCTCAACTACATGGGTCTGAACCCCAACAGCACCAACCCCGAGGACTACAAGAAGGCCGAAGAGAAGCTGCTGAAAGTGCGGCCCTACGTGACCTACTTCCATTCTTCCAAATACATCTCGGACCTGGCCAACGGCAACATCTGCGTGGCAGCCGGCTTCTCCGGTGATGTGTTCCAGGCCAAGGCGCGTGCAGCCGAGGCGGGCAAAGGCGTGAACATCGCCTACGCGATTCCGAAAGAAGGCGGCAACCTGTGGTTTGACGTGCTGGCGATCCCCAAGGATGCGACCAACGTCAAAGAGGCCCACGCCTTTATCAACTATTTGCTGCAACCTGAGGTGATCGCCCAGGTCAGTGATTACGTCGGTTACGCCAACCCTAACCCGGGGTCGGACAAACTGATGAAGCAATCGATACGCACCGACGAAGCGGTTTACCCACCGCAGGCGGTTCTCGACCGGACATTCGTCAACTTCGAGCTACCCCCGAAAGTGCAACGTTTAATGACCCGTAGCTGGACCAAGGTCAAGACGGGCAAGTAAGGCTTAAAGCTCAAACTATCCAAGGTTCGCCCGCCACGGGTGAGCCGCACTCTTTTTTTCTGGGAGTTTCGTAAATGGCAGTTGCCTCCGGCGCCTATAAGAAAGCCCTCGAGGGCGACCAGACACCGAAAAAGGTGCTGGTCAAAATCGACCGGGTCACGAAGAAGTTCGACGAGACGATTGCCGTGGACGATGTGTCCCTGGAAATCAAGAAGGGCGAGATCTTCGCCCTGCTCGGCGGTTCGGGTTCGGGCAAGTCCACCTTGCTGCGCATGCTCGCGGGTTTCGAACGCCCGACCGAGGGGCGCATCTACCTCGACGGCGAAGACATCACTGACATGCCGCCCTACGAGCGGCCGATCAACATGATGTTCCAGTCCTACGCCTTGTTCCCGCACATGACCGTCGCGCAGAACATCGCCTTCGGCCTGCAGCAGGACAAGATCCCCAAGGCCGAGGTCGACGCCCGCGTGGCCGAAATGCTCAAGCTGGTGCAGATGAGCCAGTACGCCAAGCGCAAGCCGCACCAGCTCTCCGGTGGCCAGCGCCAGCGGGTAGCGTTGGCGCGTTCGCTGGCCAAGCGTCCGAAACTGCTGCTGCTCGATGAGCCGATGGGCGCCCTCGACAAGAAACTGCGCTCGCAGATGCAGCTGGAGCTGGTCGAGATCATCGAGCGCGTCGGCGTAACCTGCGTGATGGTGACCCACGACCAGGAAGAGGCCATGACCATGGCCGAGCGCATCGCGATAATGCACCTGGGCTGGATCGCCCAGATCGGCAGCCCGATCGACATCTACGAGACCCCTACCAGCCGCCTGGTGTGCGAGTTCATCGGCAACGTCAACATCTTCGATACCGTGGTGGTGGATGACGCCGAAGGCCACGCGGTGCTCAAGTGCGCCGACCTGGACCGCGATATCTACGTGGGCTACGGCATCGCCACGTCGGTGGAAGACAAGTCGGTGACCTACGCCATTCGCCCGGAAAAACTGCTGGTCACCACCGAAATGCCGACCTGCGAGCACAACTGGTCCAGCGGCAAGGTGCACGACATCGCCTACCTCGGCGGGCACTCGGTGTTCTACGTGGAACTGCCAAGCGGCAAGCTGGTGCAGTCCTTCGTGGCCAACGCCGAGCGCCGTGGCCAGCGACCGACCTGGGGTGACCAGGTCTACGTTTGGTGGGAAGACGACAGCGGCGTGGTACTTCGCTCATGAATATGAAGAAGCTCAAGCGCCGCCTGCAACGAATAACCCCCAGTGGCCGTCATGCGGTCATTGGCATTCCCTTCCTGTGGCTGTTCCTGTTCTTCATGCTGCCGTTCTTCATCGTCCTGAAGATCAGCTTTGCCGAAGCCGACGTGGCGATCCCGCCTTACACCGAGATCTACACCTTCGTTGAGCAGAAACTGCAGTTGGTGCTCAACCTGGCCAACTACGCGATGCTCGGCGACGACGAGTTGTACATCGCCGCGTACCTGGGCTCGCTGAAAATGGCGTTCTTCAGCACGCTGCTGTGCCTGCTGATCGGCTATCCGATGGCCTACGCGATTGCCAGCGCGCGCAAAGAGATGCAGACCGTACTGGTGCTGCTGATCATGATGCCGACCTGGACTGCGATCCTGATCCGCGTGTATGCGTGGATGGGCATCCTCAGTAACAACGGGCTGCTCAATGGCTTCCTGATGTCCATCGGGCTGATCAACGAGCCGCTGCAGATCCTCAACACCAACATCGCGGTGTACATCGGCGTGGTCTATTCGTACCTGCCGTTCATGATCCTGCCGCTGTACGCCAACCTGGTGAAACACGACCAGAGCCTGCTGGAAGCCGCTTCGGACCTGGGTTCGAGCACCTTTAACAGCTTCTGGAAGATCACTGTGCCGCTGTCCAAGAACGGCATCATCGCCGGCTGCATGCTGGTGTTTATCCCGGTGGTGGGCGAGTTCGTGATTCCGGAACTGCTGGGCGGCCCGGAAACCCTGATGATCGGTAAAGTGTTGTGGCAAGAATTCTTCAACAACCGTGACTGGCCGGTGGCGTCTGCCCTGGCGGTGGTGATGCTGGCGATCCTGATCGTGCCGATCATCCTGTTCAACCGCAGCCAAGCCAAAGAGATGGAGGGCAAAATATGAAGCGCTTCAGTTTCTCAAGCTTCATGCTGGTGGCGGGGTTGTTGTTCATCTACCTGCCGATGCTGATCCTGGTGATCTACTCGTTCAACGAATCCAAACTGGTGACGGTGTGGGGCGGTTGGTCGATCAAGTGGTACGTGGGCCTGCTGGACAACACCCAGTTGATGGGCTCGGTGATGCGCTCGCTGGAAATCGCCTGCTACACGGCGGTGGCGGCAGTGGCGTTGGGTACGTTGGCGGCGTTCGTGCTGACACGCATCAGCCACTTCAAGGGCCGCACGCTGTTCGGCGGCCTGGTGACGGCGCCGCTGGTGATGCCGGAAGTGATCACCGGTCTGTCGCTGTTGCTGCTGTTCGTGGCCATGGCGCAGATGATCGGCTGGCCCCAGGAGCGTGGCATCGTCACGATCTGGATCGCCCACACCACGTTCTGTGCGGCGTATGTGGCGGTGGTGGTGTCGGCGCGCCTGCGGGAGCTGGACCTGTCGATCGAAGAGGCGGCGATGGACCTCGGCGCGCGGCCGTGGAAGGTGTTCTTCCTGATCACCATCCCGATGATTGCGCCGTCGTTGGCTGCGGGTGGGATGATGTCCTTCGCGCTGTCGCTGGATGACCTGGTACTGGCCAGCTTCGTGTCGGGCCCGGGATCGACCACGTTGCCGATGGAAGTGTTCTCGGCGGTACGCCTGGGGGTCAAACCTGAGATCAACGCCGTGGCCAGCCTGATTCTGCTGGCGGTGTCGCTGGTGACCTTCCTGGTGTGGTTCTTCAGCCGCCGTGCCGAAGAGCTGCGCAAGAAGGCGATCCAGCAGGCGATTGAAGAGGCGGCGGCCGATGGCTGGCAGCAGCCGGACAAGCGCCGGGCGCCGGCTCCGGTCTAAAACCCGGCGCGGTCGAAATGTGCGGGCTTTTGTGGCGAGGGGGCTTGTCCCCCGTTGGACTGCGCAGCTGCCCCAAAACCGGATACCGCATTGCGTCTGAAAGAATGCGGTGGCCGAAGGGGGCCGCTGCACAGCCCAACGGGGGACGAGCCCCCTCGCCACAGGGTTCGGGGGGTTAGGCTACCCAGGGCGATTTGCGAATCACCTCGACAAAATTCATCGGCTTGAACCCCGGCTCCTGATCCACCAGCACATCGGTCTTCACGTTGCCAAACGTGGTCTGCGGACGATGGCGCAAGCCGTCGGCAAATGCGCAGATGATGCACTCCTTGAACCCTTCACCCCGTGGATGCGCATGCACCACCGCTTCGCGCTGCACAGTGCTGAATGCGGCGTAGTCCATGCCCAGCACATCCATTTCCACGCCGGCGGTAACCAGCGCCACGGTCGGGCGCAGGTGTTGCGGCACGCCCGGCGTAGTGTGCAGGGCGATCGACAGCCACACTTGTTCGATATCGTCATCGCTCAGGCCGTAGGGCTTGAGGAACGCGGCGGCGGCATTGGCGCCATCGACTTCGAAACGCTCGTTGTCACTGCGATGGCCTTCGACCAGGCCCAGGTCGTGGAACATAGCGCCGACGTACAACAGCTCCGGGTTGTAGGCCAGCTGTTTGCGTTCACCACTCAATGCGCCGAACAGGAACACACGGCGGGAGTGGTGGTAGAGCAGGTCGGATTCGATGTCGCGGATGTATTCGGTAGTGGCCTTGGCCAAAGCGCTGTCCGGGATCTTGATGCCGGCGATGGTGGTGCTCATGGTCGTTCTCCTCAGGCAAGCGCCGGGGGTGGCGCCGAGGTGTCCAGTGTGGTCGCGCACCCGCGAACGGGCCATCGCGGCGAGGATGCGATCCCGGCCAATGTGCTGCCACATCGTGCCATGACGAAATCGGCTAGGGTGTAGCTGGCGATTGATCCCTCGAAGCCTGCGAAAATCAAAATGTGGGAGCGGGCTTGCTCGCGAATGCGGTGATTCAGTCAACACCTGTATCAACTGACATACCGTATTCGCGAGCAAGCCCGCTCCCACAGGGGATTTGTGTTCATTCAGTTAATCAAGGCTTACCACCCATGGGCAAAACCGTCGCCATCCTGATCTTCCCCGGCGTCCAGTCTCTGGACGTGACCGGCCCCATGGATGTGTTCTGCGAGGCCAACCGTTTTCTGGCGCCGCCGGATCATTACCAACTGGAAGTCATCGGTTTTGGCCACGGCACGATGGCCGCTTCCAACGGCCTGTCATTGCAGGCCCACCGGCATTACAGCGAGGCGCTGCAGGCCTATGACCTGCTGCTGGTAGCCGGTGGCCCGCAATTGCCGTTCGAGGATTTCGGCCCGGCGTTCGATGATTGGCTGCGCGGCGCCGCTGGCCGGGCGCAACGCTTTGGCTCGATCTGCAATGGCGCGTTCATGCTGGCCCGCGCCGGATTGCTGGAGGGCAAGACCGTCACCACCCACTGGAATGATGCCGCCGACCTGGCGCGGTTGTGCCCCTCGGCCCAGGTCGAGGCCGATCGACTGTATGTGCAGGATGGCAACCTCTACACCTCGGCCGGGGTCACGGCGGGTATCGATTTGTCGTTGTACCTGCTGGCCCAGGACCACGGACCGGAGGTGGCCTTGAGTGTGGCCAAGCGCCTGGTGGTGTTCACCCAGCGTTCTGGCGGGCAGTCGCAGTTCAGCCCGTTTCTGACGCCTCACGCTGAAAGTACCTCGGCGGTGGCGCTGGTGCAGTTGTACGTGCTGGCCAACCTGACTGGAGACCTGGGCATCGCCGACCTGGCCAAGGCTGCCAACATGAGCGCGCGCAACTTCTCGCGGGTGTTCGCCCGTGAAGCGCGGATCACTCCGGCGGAGTTTGTCGAGCGGGCGCGGGTGGATGCGGCGCGGGTGATGCTTGAAAGCAGCCCGGCGCCGTTGAAGACCGTCGCTTACCAATGCGGGTTTCGCGACGCGCAGCACATGCGCAGTGTCTTCAACCGCCGGCTGGGCGTGACGCCGCAACAGTTCCGGCTCAACTTTGCGGCGCCGGTGTGAGGGTGTCGAGCGTCT